>JAFASY010000184.1 GCA_019244235.1 Chroococcidiopsidaceae cyanobacterium CP_BM_ER_R8_30 | reverse complement strand
GTGCTAGACCGGGTGCTGAAGCACAAAGAGGCGATTATTTCCCACCTGAGTTGGGTGTCGCTGTTCTTGGGCTTCCACACTTTAGGTCTATACGTCCACAATGATGTTGTAGTTGCCTTTGGGACACCAGAGAAGCAAATCCTGATTGAGCCAGTGTTTGCTCAATTCATCCAAGCTTCTCACGGTAAAGTGTTGTATGGGTTCAATACGCTGCTGTCAAATCCCGACAGCATTGCAACTACAGCATGGCCCAACTACGGTAACGTCTGGTTACCAGGCTGGCTAGATGCCATCAACAATGGCACCAACTCTCTGTTCTTGACTATTGGTCCAGGCGACTTCCTCGTCCACCATGCCTTCGCGCTGGGTCTGCATACCACCACCTTAATCCTGGTTAAGGGTGCTTTGGATGCTCGTGGATCGAAGCTAATGCCTGACAAGAAGGACTTCGGCTACTCCTTCCCCTGTGATGGTCCTGGTCGGGGCGGCACCTGCGATATCTCCGCTTGGGATGCTTTCTACCTGGCGATGTTCTGGATGCTGAACACCATTGGATGGGTCACCTTCTACTGGCACTGGAAGCATTTAGGTATCTGGCAAGGCAACGTTGCTCAGTTCAATGAGTCCTCAACTTACTTGATGGGTTGGTTACGCGATTACCTATGGCTGTACTCAGCTCAGTTGATCAATGGCTACAACCCCTACGGTATGAACAATCTGGCAGTCTGGTCCTGGATGTTCCTCTTCGGACACTTGGTTTGGGCTACTGGCTTCATGTTCTTGATCTCCTGGAGAGGTTACTGGCAAGAGCTGATTGAAACTCTGGTCTGGGCGCACGAGCGTACCCCACTCGCGAACCTGATTCGCTGGAAGGACAAGCCTGTCGCCATGTCCATTGTTCAAGGTCGTCTAGTTGGTCTAGCCCACTTTGCAGTTGGCTATGTTCTCACCTATGCTGCCTTCCTTATTGCTTCAACGGCTGGTAAGTTCGGCTAAAGCTAGCACTTACCTAGACTAGAAAAAATCCCCTGCCTTCTAGTGGGGGATTTTTTTTGTTGAGAAAGAAGGTTTGACTGGGTCTTACGTGTAATTTGCTACAAATTCTTTACGCCATTACACGTATGATTAATCTGCTTGCCATAGAGTTTATACAGAAATCAAGAGAATCTCATTTCTCTAACCTAGACAATTGGACAAAGGAGTTTTAAGTGTCTATCCCTGAAATTACTCAAATTCTCTTGACTGCAAAAAAAAATAAAGGACTGAGCTTTAACGATTTAGAAAAGATGATTGGACGTGACGAAGTATGGATTGCGTCTGTTATTTATCGTCAAGCTAGTGCTTCTGAAGAGGAGGCAAGTAAACTAGTCTATGCTTTAGGTCTTGACTCGAAATATACGAAAGAACTCACAGAATTTCCTATTAAAGGACTTGGTCCAGTAGTGCCGACTGACCCCCTAATTTATCGATTTTATGAAGTCATGCAAGTGTACGGCATGCCACTCAAAGCCGTGATTCATGAGAAGTTCGGTGATGGAATCATGAGCGCCATTGACTTTACTTTGGATGTCGAAAAAGAAGAAGACCTCAAAGGTGATCGCGTCAAAGTTATTATGTCTGGAAAGTTTCTGCCCTATAAGAAGTGGTAGAGGAAAGAGTTTTACTCCCCCGCCCCTACCCCCTGTGTTTGGCTAGCGACTCGACCACTTAAGCTGCGCCAGTAGAAACCACCAACAGTGAGTAAAAACGTAATATAAGCTACTGCCTGAATGAAATAAAGTTTCTCCCTATAGCCAAATAAGGCTTTAAGGATAACACCAGGGAACTGGCTGTCCGGCAGAATGTTGGAGGTATCCCAAACCTTAGGTCCTAGTAGGCAAGAGGAGTCTCTAGCAACTCGTCCTGGAAAGAAGCAGAGACTTGAGGTTTGGTCTACCAGTGCCAATTTAGCAACAGCGCCATCAACATCTTTCAAGACGGAAACGACTAACCCAGCTATAATCATCAGCAGTAAAATGCCCATGACCTGGAAAAAGGCGCGAATATTAATCTTGACTCCCACACTAAATAGCAAGATACCAATTCCCACTGCACCAACCAAACCACTGAGAGCGCCTAATGCTGGAACTAACCCTTGTTGAAAATTGGCAGCGATAAACAGCACTGTCTCAAAACCTTCTCGCAAAACAGCAATCAAAATCAGGGTGAAGACACCCCAACCACTGTTAGTACTCCGTTGTAAAGCAGAGGTAACTGAGCTCTCAACTTCAGTTTTTAAAAATCTTGCTTGCTGAGTCATCCAGATCAGCATCCAGCTAAGCATGGAGATCGCGACAATACCGAACGCTGCCTCAAGCAAGGGTTCAATGACGGGAGTATACTGCGGATTTAAATTACCTACGGTTTGAATTACCCAGTTAAACAGAACACCAACTAACGCACTGGCGGCAATCCCTACCCCGACGCCAGCATAAACCCATTGGTTTAGCTGGCTTTGCTGAGCTTTCTTCAAACAAGCCAACACTATGCCCACTACTAGAGCAGCTTCTACTCCTTCTCGGAGCGTAATGACAAAGGTAGGTAGAGCGGAACTAAAATCCATTGATGTGTTTTGCTAGAGGGTCTGTTTACTATTGCTAGTTACACCATACAAGACTATCGCATTAACGTCTTGGCTGTAGAGAAGCACTACCCTTGGAGTGTTAGCCTCAAGAGAACATGCAATAATATGCCAGATGGCTGTGTTAGTTGCTTCTAATGGTAAAGTCTCTTGATTCTCATACTGACGAAGTCGAGCCGCGATACGCCGAGACAAAGCGGCGGTCCGAGTTCGTTGACCTAGCGTCTGCTCTAGAGGGACCAATTGAGTTAAATTTTCAGCTCCCCGATCCAGAGGATGAACAACTCCCAGAGCAAGAGTTTCAGCAACAGGTAGATACGGCTTGGCAAGTGTGCGATCGCTTTGACTTGCAAACCGAGATTTGGCGGGGACGGATTCTACGGGCTGTACGTGATCGCGAGAAAAAAACTGGAGACGGACGCGGCAGTGGCTTTCTTAACTGGCTAAAAGAGCGGGAGATTAGCAAAAGTCAGGCTTATTCCATGATTCAGCTAGCTAACAGTGCCGATATCTTGATGGAGCAGGGACAGCTCGACCCAGCATCCGTGAGCTGTTTTAGCAAACGAGCTTTTATCGAAACAGCCAAGGCTGACCCAGAAGTGCAACAACTGGTAACTGGTGCAGCACGCAACGGAGATCGCATTACCCGGCGAGAAGTACGGCAACTAGCTGATGAATGGACAGCAATGTCCTCAGAACTCCTACCTGATACAGTTAAAGCTAAAGCCACTGAGCATTCCCTTCCCACTCGTTACCTAGCTCCATTTGTGCGGGAAATGGAAAAACTACCAGCCTCCCACCAGACAGCTCTGCAACAGGAAGTCTCTAAGCATCCTGATGTCGATACGCTTAAACAGGTCACAACAGAGGCACGTTGCCTCGCAAAATATCTCAACGCTGCTACCCATGTCCAAGCTCTCAATGACCAAGCCCTCGACCTGGAGAGAGCGCTAGAAGAGGCGCTGCGGTTGGGATGTATCAACACAGCCGCTGATCTGGTGAATCAAGCATCAGTACTGGAGGCAACGATTGCTAAACTTTACACAACCTGGAAGCGGATTGGTAGTCTAGCTGACCGACTGTATGTAGATACTGGTGCAAGTACACCTCACTTGCGATCACTCATAAGTTGCCTAGAATCTTTATCTGGTGAAGTGGTGGAAATTCAGCTAGGAGCAACGACAAGTGAAGGTGCCCGCACTATCCGTTTCCAGATTCAGGAGAGCGTATTCAATTCTTAATCCCAGTTGTGGCAATGCCTCGGATGAACTGTCGTTGACCAACGAGAAAGATAAGTAACACTGGCACCGTTGCAATCGCCACAGCTGCCATCAGTAGCGACCAGTTATTCGTAAATTGCTCCTGAAACTCTGCCAATGCCAACTGTACTGTCCTTAACTCTGGTCTTGTCGTGAAGACTAAAGGCTTAAACAAGTCATTCCATTCACCAATGAACGTAAATAGAAACAGCGTTACCAAAGCTGGACGAGACAGAGGCAACATCACCCGCCACAAAATCTGCAGTCGGTTTGCCCCATCTAAGGCAGCTGCCTCTTCCAATTCTATTGGCACTGTTTGAAAGTACTGCCGTAGAAGGAAAATCCCAAATCCGTTAGCAGCTGTTGGCAGAATTAGTGCCCAGTAGGTATTGATCAGGTGTCCCCATTTGAGGACGAGAAAAATCGGAATGACCAAAAGCTGAAATGGAATCACCAGAGTTGCCAAAACAATCAGCAGTAGCGCTTGTCGCCCTCGAAAGTTCAGCCGAGCCAGAGCGTAGCCCGCTAGAGCGGAGGTTGTAATCTGGAATCCAGTCACTGCTAAAGCGACTAAGGTAGAATTAGCGAAAGCCAGCAGAAACTTGCCACGCCGCCAAGCATCTTGGTAATTAACCCAAGACCAATTTTTGGGCAAGAGTTCAGGAGTCGCACCAGGAGGGGTAAACGAAGTCAGAAAGACAACGGCGAGCGGCAGCAATACCGCCATCGCCCCAAGTACTAGCATAACTAGACTCATCTGCTCCCAAAATCTCGTTGTGCTGTCTCTCATCCAAAGTTTAAACATAAGATTTGAGTGGCAACATTAGCTTTTAGAATCAAAGGTGATATTTTACCTAATGCACAGTATGCTATTACGACATATAACGGATATCATATGTGCTGTTAAGTCAACCTGAAACGGTTTGACAGATACCCTAACAGGGTCAACATCATCAGATCAGCTAGTTCACACGTTAACAGGAGTGAATAGACCTATGCAGCAAGTTGCTGCCGGCTCCGAAATCGATTTCCACAGCGAAGCTTACAAGGACGCTTACAGCCGCATCAATGCGATTGTAATTGAAGGAGAACAAGAAGCCCAAGAAAATTACATCCGATTAGCTGAACTGCTTCCAGAACATAAGGATGATCTGGATCGCTTATCCAAGATGGAGAGTCGTCACAAAAAGGGTTTTGAAGCTTGTGGTCGGAATCTCCAAGTGACGCCAGACCTAAAATTCGCTCGTGAGTTCTTTGCCGGACTGCACCAGAATTTCCAACAAGCAGCAGAATCGGGGCAAGTCGTGACTTGCTTACTGATTCAGTCATTGATCATTGAGTGCTTTGCGATCGCCGCTTACAACATCTACATCCCTGTCGCCGATGATTTTGCAAAGAAAATCACTGAAGGTGTTGTTAAAGACGAGTACAGTCATCTCAACTTTGGTGAAATCTGGCTCAAGGAGCATTTCGCCGAGGCTAAAACCGAACTAGAGCAAGCCAACCGCCAAAATCTCCCCTTAGTTTGGCAGATGCTTAAACAGGTGGAGGACGATGCCCGGGTACTAGCTATGGAAAGAGAAGCTTTGGTGGAAGACTTCATGATCCAGTACGGCGAAGCCTTAAGTAACATCGGTTTTACGACTCGCGATATTATGCGCTTATCAGCCTATGGACTGCAAGCTGCCTAGCGCTAGGGGGAGCAGCTCCCCCTGCCTCCCCTGCCCTCGTCTACTCTCGCAGCTTAGGTCTAAATAAAGTACTTCATGTTTGGTCTAATCGGTCATCTTAACAGTTTGGAACATGCTCAAGCGGTAGCTAAAGAATTAGGCTATCCAGAATATGCCGATCAAGGGCTTGATTTCTGGTGTAGCGCTCCGCCGCAGATTGTCGATCACATCACTGTCACCAGTATTACCGGGCAGAAGATAGAAGGTCGTTATGTGGAATCTTGCTTTCTACCAGAAATGCTAGCGACGCGTCGGATCAAAGCAGCAACGCGCAAAGTCCTTAACGCCATGGCTCACGCCCAGAAACATGGCATCAACATTACTGCTTTAGGCGGCTTCTCTTCGATCATTTTTGAGAACTTCAACTTGCAGGAGAACAAGCAAGTCCGCAACATCAAGCTGGAGTTTGACCGCTTTACTACTGGCAATACGCATACCGCTTACATTCTTTGCCGCCAAGTCGAACAAGCATCAAAGCAGTTAGGAATTGAATTATCACGAGCGACTGTTGCTGTGTGTGGTGCTACAGGTGACATTGGCAGTGCAGTTTGCCGTTGGCTGGATGCTCGAACGGACGTAGCCGAGCTGTTACTCATTGCTCGTAACTCAGAGCGACTGCATGAGTTACAAGCAGAGCTAGGTCGAGGCAAAATTATGAGCCTAGAAGAAGCACTACCTCAAGCTGATATTGTAGTTTGGGTTGCCAGTATGCCGAAAGGGATTGAAATAGAGCTCGGTGTATTGAAGCAACCTTGTCTGCTGATTGATGGCGGCTATCCCAAAAATCTGGCAATGAAGATTCAGCAGCCAGGGGTTCACGTCCTCAATGGTGGCATCGTTGAGCATTCACTGGATATTGACTGGCGGATTATGAAGATTGCCAACTTCATGGAGGTACCAGCCCGGCAATTGTTTGCCTG
>JAFASY010000081.1 GCA_019244235.1 Chroococcidiopsidaceae cyanobacterium CP_BM_ER_R8_30 | reverse complement strand
CGAAGCCAGAAACTTCTGATGCCACAATTGCGCGGCTATTGGCTCCCCCTAAGCCAGAAATTCGCAATACAATAATTGCCCAGATCTCTCCTGATTCTACACAGGGTTCTGGTAATGGACAAACAAAGAAAAATATCGGCCTAATTGAGCTGACACCTACTGAAAAATATAATTTCAATCCAACTCTACCAGTCGATGAACCACAACAAGGAGGGAATCAGAAAGAAGTACGGCGACTGCTACTTACAGCAACAGTCGTTTTAGCTGTTGTAAGTATGGGTTTAGGTTATTACTACACAAAATGGCAAACTAACCAATCTGAAAAGACAGCATTAGAAACTATCCAGCTTCTAAGAGCAGGAAAAAGTTATGAAGAATATGAAGAATGCGTGAATCAAGCAAAAGCAGTTCCGCGGACATCACCTTTCTATGCTGATGCTCAAAATCTACTGAATGAATGTCAAAGCCTTGTCCAGGAAGGAAAATTGCTAGCCAAAGCCAAAGAGCTTGTGCAAGAAAACAACCTTAAGAATGCGATTTATGAGGTGAGTAAAATTCAGCCAGATAGCAGTTATTTCTGGTCAGCTCAGCAACTGATTAATCAGTGGTCTCTGAACCTTATTAAACAAGCCGAGGAAGTGTACAAACAATCGTCTAACTCTAAAGGTCTGGAAAATGCAATTGGTATAACTAAAGCTATTCCTAAAACTAGTTCTGTCACCAAAAACGCTGAGAAAATGACTGAGAACTGGCGAATTGAGTGGAACAAAAATGAAAATTATTTGCAAGCATCTCAGAACGCACTTAAGCAAGATAAGTGGCAGGAGGCTATAGATAAAACTAATAAGGTTAGACTACTTGGGCAGAAGGTAAAGCAAAATACTCCCTACTGGCAAAATAAGATTAAGCCAATAATTGAAATGGCCCAGAAGCATATAGCAGGTGCTAAAACTCCAGAAAGCAGAACTAACAATCCTCCAGCACTCCTCCCACCACAACCCATTCCATCGCAAGTCCCGTATCAATCGAGACCAACAGTTTTGTATCAAGCACAACAGCCAGTTCCATATCGGCCAAGACTATCAGTTCCATATCAACCGAAACCGCAAGTCAGGCATCTCTATAAACCACCAGTTCAGTCCCAACCACAGCTGCAAGTCTCGTATCCTCCCTCGGCACCACCAAAACTTTCACCAGAAGCTCAACGCATTTTGTGTCAGCAGTTTCCGTTAAATTCCCGCTGTGGCAGCAACCATTAACCTCTAGACGCCTGACACCCCAACCCTTGACCTTTACGTCTGTTTCATCACACCACAAGTCGTTGGTTAGAGGATTCTTATCTTTCACATAGATCATGTTTTCCTATTTTTTTAAACAGTAAGTAATTAGTGCTAAAGCGATACGAATACTTAGTTAATAAGAAGTTTCAGGCAATCAGAACGGTGTTGTTTTAGCAAAATTATTAAGAGGTTAGAATGGTAAGTGAATCAATTGAGGTTTTCTTTTCCTACTCTCACAAAGATGAAGAACTGCGGGACAAACTGGAGGAACACCTGGCAAGTCTAAAGCGTGAGGGAGTGATTAAATCCTGGTACGACCGTCAGATTGAAGCAGGTGCGGAGTGGGCAAAGCAGATTGATTCCCACCTAGCTATATCTGACATTATTCTGCTGCTGATCAGTGCATCTTTTATAAATTCAGATTACTGTTGGGGGATCGAGTTAGAGCAGTCAATGAAGCGACACGAAGCTGGCGAGGCTTGCGTTATTCCAGTGATTCTACGCCCAGTTTCTTGGAAAAATGCACCGTTCGGCAAACTGCAAGCTTTTCCCAAAGATGCAAAACCTGTAGAGACTTGGAACAATCCTAATGAAGCTTTTGTAAGTGTAACTGAAGGTATTCGTATAGCAGCCGAAAACTTGCTTAAGCAGCGTCAGCAAAAATTACGGCAGCAGGAAATTCTCAGAACACAGTACCTCAAGAAGGTTGAGGAGGTTTTGTCTCACGGAAGGATTTCTTTACTTGGACGCGATACGCTAGAAGAACATCGAAAGGAACTAGGATTGACCCCTGAAGAAGCAAGCGTTATTGAAAACAATGCATTTGAGCCCTATAAAAGATATGAGGAAAATCTCAATAAATATAAGCAAAGCCTGCTTAATGTAATTCAACATGAGTATCCTCTTAGTGATGAAACTAAAAATGAGTTGAAGCTTCGCCAAAGAGATTTAGGGCTTAAATCTGAGGACATAGATCGAATTGAACAACTAATTTTTTCTCAAGCAGAAGTAGGCTTAGGACTTCAAGAGGACAAAACCATTCCTCACTTGTTGACCCTGCCGAAGCCAGAAACTTCTGATGCCACAATTGCGCGGCTATTGGCTCCCCCTAAGCCAGAAATTCGCAATACAATAATTGCCCAGATCTCTCCTGATTCTACACAGGGTTCTGGTAACAGTACTATTGATCAAGCGCCAACCCCTCCTGAGCAAGAAGTTCCCGGCGCGACAAGCCCGTCGCTAGGACCAGACTCCCTGCTAGAACAAGATGTCCTGCTTGAGATTCTTGCAGAAATTATAGGACCTATCGCCCCGGCTTTATTACAACAGGCTTCAGCGCAAACGTCTAGCACTAAGGAATTAGTGGAGAAATTAGCACTTTACCTTTCTCCAAAACAACAAATTGAGCTTGAAAAGAGGATCAGAGCGTTGCTCAAAAAATCTGTTTATCAATCTCAAACCAGAGTATATAATTCACCTACCTTAACAAATCAAGTAATCAATGCTAGCTTTTTAGATCAATGTGAACAATATTTGTCTGATGTAATTGGTCCAATAGCCACTTTACTGATTCAAGATGCTCTGAAGTTTCATCCTCAAATTTCTCCAGCAAAACTTGTGAATGTTTTGGCAGCAAAAATTCCCAATCCCAAAAAGGCTGATGAGTTCTCTCGACATCTACTTAAGTAGAAACTTAATTGTTTTTCTGGGCAAGGAGCTTCATAGCTATTTCAAGACTAGACTTCATCCGGTTAAATGCTGCTGCTAGGATACCAATTTCATCACTAGTTTTTTGTTCAAAGTCAGAATTCGCTTTGCCAGTGCTGACTGCTTGAGCTAGACGGGCCATCTTCGTAATTGGCTTGATTACAACTCGCTTAAGCAAAAGATTCATGACAACAATGACTATGGCAAAAATACCGAACAATATTCCCATTACCAAGAACCAAGACCGCTGCGCACTTTCAAAAACTTTACTAGCTGGAACGTAAATAATTTGAGTAGCAATAACTTGATGAAGTCGCCAACCAAAACCATTTTGGGTTCCATACGTTGCTAGCTGACTTTTAGGAGCTGCCTCTGGAGTAGAATGGCATTGGAGACAACTTTGTTCTTCAATAACCAAAGGTCGAGCAATGTAAAATGCGTTTCCTATAGGTAGATTTCGAAAACCAGATATTTCTTTAGTCGTTGGTTCCTGCCTAAAGCTGTTTATAAGCTCGGTTTCAAAGTTATCAGCTTTGTCTCGCAAATTAGTTGGATTAATAGCTGCTTCTTTGTAAAAGAAGTCTTTATATGTTTTGTTCTTGCGGAAATTCTCAAAAACCTTTATTGCAGAAAAAGCTGCTACTGTTTCTGGAATAAATGCTGAGCTGGTTGCCAGTTTAGGTTTTAAGAGGGGGATTATATCATCAGTAGTATAGTCTCTCACTGAACTCATTGTTTGGATGAGAACCTCTGCTTTAGAGGTCACCTCATCCTGGGCTCTCTGCTTGAATAAGCTTGATAAAGCAGCACCACTAATTAAAATGCTACCTATGAAAACTAGTATCAAAAGCAAGTTGAATTTGTTGGCAATTTTAAAGTTTTTTAGCATTTTGATTGATTTTAGAGATGGTTTGGAAGCAATATTGGATGCCTCTTCTGGGTTTCTGGTTAAAAGTATAACTTTGAATACTTTTTCCTAAAAATTAGCCTCTGAAACCTTTGCTTTATCGTTTATAAGTTTGTCTTATCGACACATACCCAGAAGAGCCTACTGGATTTTATTTATAGTATAGTTTCTGAAGTAAGCTCAGCGTCTATAGTGTTACGAGCATGACGGTGGTTAGCCTTGATAAACCCAGCTAGAGCACTTATGAAATTGACAGAGCTACTTTTGTAACAATATTTGGTGATGCCTTTGAGATTCTCACGTCGTTGTAAATGTACGGTGCAGAGGCAAGCACTTCGATACCAGCGTTTGCAATGCTTTAAATGGTCTGGGAGGGGTACTTTGCTTTCAGGGGCGAAAGAACCAAACGCTCGTCGATGATACCACTCTACAAGCCTGAAAACTATTGTATCACCGCTAGCTTGATATTGATTAGAGCCAAAAGAATGACCAATTGCGCAGAAAGATAGTCCCTTGAATCTAGGCTGTGAATTTCTTAGGCTTAAATTAAGCAGAATGATTCAGGAATAGAATTAAATGTTTCTCATTCTCCACTACATCCGCAGTTTTAAATTCGATAAATTACAGCTAGGTATTATCTCGATTTAGTAATGAATCTAGAGAATATCTAGCAAGATAATTCTGAAAGCTTCCATTTATAGGTTCGACGAAACTGAGATACTCCTGAAAGCTGTAGTGAATTCTATTTGATTGCAATTCATTTTGAAGAGGAATACAACCATGAAGCGATTAACTCTGAGTACGACCCTAATGGGTCACGTTACTGAGGTTAAAGAAGAGGAAAGTTCATTTCGCCTTAAGTGCCGGAGCGGTGACGAATTTTGGGCAATTGTTGGTAAGGAAACCCAATTCAGATTCATCCAAAATTTAGATGATATTAACATAGATCGGGTACCAACTCCCCAAGGTTTTAACGCTTCAGAACCATCACAATTGGTGAAAAAGTACATCCAGCTTAATAACCATGTGGTGTTACAAGGTGTGTATCAAGATGATGATGGCAAGCAGCGCTTTGATGCTCGCACCGTTAGCTTACTACACTCGTCCGACGGGAATTACCCTTTTGAGGGAAATCGCTGGTGGCTAACACAAATTTCTCGGCTAGCAGATAGATGGCTAGAAGACCTATTTGGTAGCAAACAAAGTTATGCCATTGATGACTTTGCTCTTTACCTGACAAATTTAAATATCATTGGACTGCCGGTTGATGACAATATTCAGGAGTGTGCGACTCTTTCAAGACTGATTTATGGTCTCTCCTCTGCTTATTTACTGACTGGATGCGAGCGTTACTTCCTAGCTGCTCGTGCAGGAGTTAACTACCAACGAGAGAATTTTCGCATCTTAAGTCACGATGGAACTTATTGTGTGTGGGCTTTTGGCAAACGCAAACATAAGTATGGTTCTCAACTTTACGTCTGTTCGTTAAACGGAGACGACCTAGACACAATCCCATTGTATGAACAAATTTATGCGTTAGCTGGTTTATCTCAGTACTACCGGATTAGTTTAGATTGGGAAGTGCTTGATGATATTAAACGCACAGTTCGCGGCTTTAATCAATTCTTCCTAGACCGAGAATCAGAGTACGGGGACCATGCTTACGGAGATTATTTCTCTCACCTTGATTATGTCACGTCAAGCTGGGACAGTGATGCCCTCGGTCGCAATCAAGCTAGAAAGAACTGGAACTCTATTGGAGATCATATACCCGCCTATTTGATTAACTTGATCCTAGCTTTAGAACCTTTACCGATCACGGATCATGGGAATGAGGATCTGCGTGAATTCTTAGGTATCTGCAAAAAAATGCTAGACACCGCTGCCAGAATCATTGTTGAGAAGTTCCCCGATCCAGATCCAAACATCCCTTACGTGAATGAGCGCTTCTCCCGAGATTGGAAACCGGACCATAATTGGGGATGGCAGCAAAACCGAGCTGTTGTGGGTCATAACCTGAAGATTGCGTGGAACCTCACTCGCGTTGCTAACTACTTCTACTCCGATGCCAAAAAAGCTGCTGCTGAGGATGAACAAGCAGCAAAGCGTTCGACAGAGCTAGCAGATAGGCTAATGCAGCTTACGAATAAGCTAGGAATTTCCATGGCTGAGTATGGAGTAGACCAAATCCGTGGTGGAATTTTTGATACTGTAGAACGCAGCCCAAAGAATGGGATGCATCTGGAGTTTCCTTGGAGCAATACTAAGGACTTCTGGCAGCAGGAACAGTGCATCCTCGCTTATTTGATCCTGCATGGTTGTACAAGTGAGAATGAAAGCCAAAAGCAAGAGTATTTGCAGTTGGCACGAGAGACAGCAGCATTCTGGAATTTATTCTTCGTCGATCCTGACAATAACGGTATCTTTTTCAGAGTTAATGACAGTGGGATGCCAGTCATTCAAGGAAATTACGGTAACAAAGCTGGGCATTCAATCGCTGGATATCATGCCTTCGAGCTAAATTATTTGGCTCATATCTATATCAGCGCCTATGTAACGAAACAGCCCTTCTGCCTCTACTTCAAGCCGAATGCAAATTGTCGACAGCGTTCACTAAATGTATTACCTGACTTTTTCAAGCCCAATAGCTTGGAAGTAAAGAGCATCCGAATTGATGGCAGCAATCGACCAGCAGTGGACCCTAATTACTTTCAGATTGAACTGGGAGAGCGAGAATTTCAACTCGGTTCAGCAGCAGAAATCATTGTGGAATTTAACCCTCTGAATGCGTAGGAGATGACGATATGGCAACAGCGATGCTGGCAGGAAAGAAAATTGCCGTTTTAGTTGAGCATGAATTTATTCCCGACGAAATTGCGGCTTATCAGCAACGCTTTCCAGAACTTGGGGCAACTGTAGATTTAATGTCTCGTCTCTGGGGAAATGAAAAAGTTACGTTCTTCAGTGATGTAGATGGAGTTGAAAGGTTGCCTAAGTCACTGGATGTGAACACCGACTTTCAGCATGTGGACATTCATGACTACGCCGCTGTCATTATGGCCGCTAACTACACCAGTGTACGTCTACGTGAATTCGAGCCACCAGCAGGACAACCCATCAGTCCAGAGCAAACTCGGACTGCACCAGCGGTGCAATTCTTTGCCAAGGCAATGGCGAATCCTAATATCGTCAAAGGGCTTCTCTGCCACGGGCTGTGGCTGCTGACACCAATGCCAGAGCTACTTAAAGGGCGAAAGGTTATCTGTCACGAAGTTGTTCTTGCAGATATTACCAATGCAGGTGCTGTTTACGTTCCATCGCCCTCAAACATTGTTGTGGATGGTGACTTGGTGACAGGTCGGTCGGGACATGACGTGAATGCGTTTATCGATGCGATCGCCCACCAAATCGCGCTTCAGGAAAAAGGCTTGCCGCTGCCCTCTTAAAGGAAACCGCGTGCAAAGAGGCAGCCAACTGCAAGTTAAGGGAATCGAGCTTACATCGAGCAATTCTTTTGAGCAGGAGATACTTCAATGAAAAAGATTCTAATTGTGCTATCTGAGTGGGGTTACTGGGGTGAGGAACTCGTCGGTCCCCTAGAAACCTTTGATAATGCTGGATACCAAGTTGACTTTGTTACCCCAACGGGAAAAAGGCCAGTAGCACTTACCCCTAGCATGGATCCTACGTTCGTTGACCCACCCTTAGGTCGGACAGTCGTTTCACAAGAGATGGCAGAAAAAGTCAAGAAGCTGGACAATCCTAGCAACCCACGTCTAAATAATCCCAAAAATCTCAAACAGTGGTTACCAGAAAGACCTTACTGGAGTTCTCCGAAATTTATCCGAGAAATGGAGGCTTACTACAGAGCGCTTGAAGACGTGCAAAAGGATTTGGAACAATACGATTCCATGCTGATTGTGGGTGGTAGTGGTCCAATTGTCGATTTGGTTAATAACCAAAGAGTCCACGATCTCGTCCTCAGCTTTTACAGAATGGGTGAGCCAATTGCAGCAGAGTGCTACGGTGTCCCTTGTCTTGCCTTTGCTCGCGACATTGGGGACCGTAAGAGCATTATCTGGGGCAAGCACGTCACTGGTCACTGCTTGGAATATGACTACAAAGACGGAACGGGATTCATGGGAACTGACTTTAATATGGGTCCACCTCCCTATCCTCTGGAGTACATACTTCGCGATGCAACTGGTCCTGATGGGCAATATCACGGCAATGTTGGCCATCCAACTTCAGTCATTGTTGACTATCCATTTGTCACAGGACGCTCTACCCCAGACTCTTATATGACTGGTCAAAGGTTAGTAGAAGTCTTAGAAAAAGGACTAAGACGTTATGGCTGGTAAGCTCGTGAGTTTCGCAGGCAAACGGGTTACGTCTAAGGAAGCGGCAATCATGGCTAACAGAAATGGCCGTTTCGCAATCGTAGAACAACTTCTCGCAGATGGTATCGACCATATGTTCGGTAATCCCGGTACAGTCGAGCAGGGGTTCTTAGACGCTTTAAGCGATTATTACCCGGAATTTGAGTATATCTTTGCATTGCAAGAAACAATAGCAGTGGCAGCAGCCGATGGCTATGCCCGCGCGACCAAGAAGCCAACAGTCGTGCAACTCCACAGCGGAGTAGGTCTAGGGAACGGAATTGGGATGATGTACCAAGCCATGCGCGGTCATGCGCCACTGGTGGTACTTGCTGGCGAAGCTGGTACCCAATACGAGGCGATGGACGCTCAAATGGCTGCTGACCTCGTAGGTATGGCAAAGCCTGTGACAAAATGGGCAACCCGGGTTATCGATTCTGCTTCTCTCTTGCGCGTGCTGCGTCGGGCAATCAAGATTGCTGCTACGCCTCCTATGGGTCCTGTATTTGTTTGTTTGCCAATGGATGTCCTTGACGCTCCTAATGACGAAGAGGTCGTCCCGACATCGTTTCCAGTGACACGGGTTGCCCCCGAACCGGACCAGATCGCAAAGACGGCAGCTATGTTAGCCGTTGCAGCGAAGCCGCTAATGATTGTGGGCGACGGTGTGTCTTTTTCCAATGCCCAGGCGGAGGTGGCCCGCGTGGCGGAACTCATCGGTGCCCAGGTTTGGGGTGCAGACTCATCTGAACCAAACATGAGTGCCACCCATCCTCTATTTGGAGGACTGCTGGGCCATATGTTTGGCAATGATAGCCGCCGCATCACATCACAAGCAGATGTCGTTCTGATTTGTGGCACCTACGTTTTTCCTGAGGTGTTTCCAGCTCTGTCTGGCGCTTTTGCCCCTGGAGCAAAAGTGATTCATATCGACTTAAATGCCTATGAAATAGCGAAGAACTTCCCAGTGGATCTCGGACTGCTCAGCGATCCGAAAACGACCCTTGCGAAGTTGAGCATCGAGCTTGAGGCAAGTATGACGTCCGAGCAGAAGGAGGCAGCGGTCATTAGGGCGGCTCAGATAGCTGAGACCAAGCAACGGGAATTAACTGCTCAGCTCGATGCTGACAAGGCTGTTCATGACTCAGTACCGCTACATCTATCGCGTTTTGCAGAGGAGCTGGCTGCCCAGTTGCCATCAGACGCGATTATCTTCGATGAAGCAATTACTAATTCTGAAGAACTGTGTCGGTACATACCACCAACAACGCTGGGGCACTATTTTCAAACTCGGGGTGGTTCGCTAGGCGTTGGCATTCCCGGAGCAATTGGTCTGAAGCTAGCTCATCCAGACAAAACAGTCATTGGCTTCACGGGTGACGGTGGTGCCATGTACACCATCCAAGCGCTATGGACAGCCGTGCACCATGAAGTCGATGCTAAATTCGTCATCTGCAATAACCACAGCTATCGGATTCTGAAGCTGAACATCATGCAATATTGGCGCGAGCGCGATATACCGAAGCACGAATTCCCATCGTCTTTCGATCTGTGCAAACCGGATATCCGTTTCGATGAATTAGCAAGAGCTATGGGGGTTGAGGCTGTTCGGGTGGAGAAGCCAGACCAAATTGGTCCAGCAATCCGTCAGGCATTAGCACACAACGGTCCCTTTCTCATTGACCTAGTTATTACTAACGAAGTGCCCAAGTGAAGAGAGCTGGGGGAGAGGAACCCTGTCAATTATCAACTTAGTTTGTCAAATCAAGGAGTAGAAAAATGGCAAATCCTAATGTAGCAATCGTGCAAAGAATGTATGAACTCTTCAATCGGGGGGATATGGATACCATTCGTAAAGAAATCTTTGCTCCCGACCTAGTTTGGCGCTTACCTGGCCACCATCCACTTTCAGGAGTTAAGCACGGAGCAGATGAGGTTATCGCCTTTTTTACACAGCTCAATAAAGGGGGTATCCAAGTAGATCTCATCAACATTGACGCTTGGGGTGAAAACACAGTTGTGGAAGTCCATCGGGGGCATGGACAAAGTAAAGGTGCAGTTCTAGATGCCCTTAACTGCACCCACTACCATATCCGCGACGGCAAGATTGCAGATGTCCAAGTTTATATCAGCGATCAACACACGGTCGATCAATTTTTCTGTGCAGTTTACAACCTAAAACCCATACCAGAACGTTTAGCCAGCTAAAACTCTGGGTCCTAATTAAGAATCACTACTCGGGCTGAACCAATATACAAAACCAAGGGTAGCCCGAACCCAACTTTAACATTACAAAGGAGAAGTCAGATGCCGATTATCCGCGTCACCCTATTAGAAGACTTTGCCAGTTTGGAGGAGAAAGGAGAGATCGTTAAAGCGTTAAGCGACACCTTAGCATCTGTTATGGGTGAAATTGTCCGTCCATACACTTATACCCTGGTTGATGAAGTGAAAGCAGGCGCTTGGGCAGTGCAGGGAGGGGTACTCATGACTGAGGAGATGGAGAGAGCTGGAATTGGCACATCCCTCAGCCAACGGGCAATTCGCCTAACTGAAGCTCGTGTGAAAGAAGCATACGATGCGCTGGCTAGTGGCGACAGAAACAGAATTGCGGAGTATTGGGATAAGGATATGACCTGGTTTGTTCCAGGGCACAACCAGCTCTCAGGCTGGAAAAAAGGTTTGGATGAGTTCCTCTCTTTTATGGACAAGGTAGGACACCTCTCCGACAACAGCTTCCAAATGGCCTGGGATAGAATCCTGATTACTGGAGACTCTTCCGCAGATATTAGGCGCAATACTGGGCATCGAGCAGGAGATGAAAAGAAACGTCTTGACATTGATGTTGTCCATGTCCTCCGCTGGCGCAATGGCAAAGTGATTGAAGGCAGAGGTGCCATCTTTGGTGATGGTACCGCCCAGTACGATGAGTTTTGGAGCTAACGTTCTTAGAACTCCAATTGAGTCATTTCAGAAATCGGGTTTCTGTTTGCTACCAAAAAGCCCGGTTTCTTAACCCAGATATTGCATAAACAAAACCAAATTATGAACACATTGGCACCTCTTACTGAGTCTGAGGTAAAGCAATTCGTAGACGATTGGTATTCAAAGCTGGATGTCCATGCCCCAGTTGAAGAATTTCTACCAATGCTTGCGAACAAAAACCTAGAAATGCGGTTTCCAGAGGGAACCCTGCATAGCCTTGATGAGTTTAAAACATGGTATGACCGCGTTACCCACACATTCTTTGACGAAGTCCATACGATGCAGGTATTAGATATTACTCCTGCATCAGATCAGGCAAATGTTCAGCTAGTTGTGCGCTGGGAGGCTCGCCAATGGTATCCACCAGCCCCAAAAAGTGAACGCTTAGACTTTAATGCTGCACAAAGATGGGTTGTGAAGCGATCGCCTGATACCCAAAAGCCGATCATTGTCACCTACATTGTTGACTCTCTTACCCCTCAAAAGGGATCTGCCAGCCTCTAATGATCTGCACTTTACAAGTAATGAAGGACTTTCTATGAACACTAAAACCATGAGCACCAAAGAAGTCATCGACAAATACTACGACGCCGCTAATGCAGGTGATTGGGATACCTGGCTCACGCTGTTTGATGACAATGTTGTCATAGATGAACAATTGGCGGGTCATCTCGTAGGAATCGGCACTTTGCGGGGTGCGATCGGCGGTATCGAGAGGGGCTATTCCAAGTTCCAAAACCATCCAACGCACATTGTTGTTGATGGCAACCAGGGTTGTGCAGTCTCACATATTTCTGCTGCTAACGCCAGTGGCGTGCCAATCGAGGCGAATGTCGCCAACTATTTCCAGATTCAGAACGGCAAGATCACCTACATGGCTAACTTCCACGATACTAGACCATTCGACCCCTTTGTCAATCAGAAGTTGAGCTGATGCTATTAAATTTCTGATCAATAGCAACGGAGGCAGTATGAATGAATTTGATTTCATCGTTGTGGGAGCTGGTTCGGCAGGATCAGTTGTTGCCAACCGACTCAGCGAAAACCCGATGGTGAAGGTGTTGGTTTTGGAGGCTGGTGGCTCCAATATTCCCCCGAATGTTGATAACCCCTCAGCTTGGCCTAGCTTGCTTGGCTCCCAAGTGGACTGGAATTATACCAGCGTGCCACAACCAGGCTTGGAAGGCCGCGTGACCCATGAACCACGTGGCAAGATCCCCGGAGGCAGCAGCAACCTGTACATCATGATGCACATTCGGGGGCACACTTCAGATTACGATAATTGGGCTTATAATGGCTGTCCCGGCTGGTCATACCAAGATATTTTACCCTACTTCCAAAAACTGGAAGCCCAGGAGGATGACACGAGCCCGTGGTCGGGCAAAAGGGGTCCACTCCAAGTTGCCAATGCCAAACTGCATGAACCCAATCCTACCTCTGAGGCATTTATTAATGCTTGTCTGGAGTTGGGCTATCCCTATACACAGGACTTTAACGGTCCCAACATGGAAGGGGTTGGCTGGCATCACGTCAACATCAAGGATGGCAAGCGCCATAGTATGGCAGTGGCTTACCTTAAACCAGCTTTGGAGCGGTCTAATCTCACCTTAAGTACGAACTCACAAACCATCCGACTGCTGTTTGCAGGCAAGCGCTGTAAGGGTGTGGAGTATAGACAAAACGGTGAAATTAAGACTGCTTATGCCAAGCACGAGACGATTGTCTGTGCTGGTGCAATTGAGTCTCCTAAGCTGTTGCTACTTTCCGGTATTGGTAATCCCATTCAATTGGATAAGTTTGGCATCCCTGTTGTAGCAGATGTGCCGGGTGTGGGTGAAAACTTTCATAATCACGTTTTGACAGGAGTCATTTACGCAACGTCGCAGCCAGTACCACCGCCACACCTGAACTTGTCAGAAAGTGCTTTGTTCTGCAAGTCAGCTCCTGGTTGGATCGGACCAGATCTGCAAATTGGTTTTGTCCACGTGCCATTTGACATCATTATTGGTCGGAACAATCCCAATGCTGTCAGTATCCTTCCCGGTATTGTCCGCCCCATGTCACGCGGCTGGATTAGGTTAGCAAGCAGCAACCCACTGGATCCACCGCTGGTTAATCCCAACTACCTCAGTGCTGCAGCTGATGTTGAAAGGTTAATCCAAGGCGTCAAGATTGCCCGAGATATATTTGCCACAAAGGCTTTCTCGACTTGGGTCAAACAAGAGTTGATGCCAGGACCAGATGTGCAAAATCGCGATCAATTGCGCGCATTTGTCAGACAAAAAGCAGACTCATATCACCATCAAGTCGGATCGTGCAAGATGGGTTCGGATGATATGGCAGTAGTAGATCCCAATCTGCGAGTCTACGGTGTTGAGGGACTTAGGGTTGTTGACGCAAGTGTGATGCCTGTTGTCCCTTCAGGTAATTGTCACACAGGCATTGTCATGATTGGTGAAAGAGTCTGCGACATGATTAAGGATGCATACGGCTTACATGCCTAAGAAAGTAGGAAAGCTTCTTGCAGAACAATCCTTCAAATACTCATGCTGAAGAAAGTGGATGTTATGACTTTACAAATCTTTTCTCAAGTTGCACTTACTTGCAAAGACCCGATTGCCACTGAAGAATTCTACTCTAAACACTTCGGTTTTAAGCGGGCTAGGGTTGCCAAACTTTCAGATGGCGATCAAATTGTCTTTATCAAAATGGGCGATAGTGCTTTCTACTTTGAGCTTTTTCAGGCTAAGGAAGAACTTCCCATAGCCCCTCCTACCAGGGATGGATACCAGTTCCCTTCAGTGCGTCACCTGGCTTTCAAGGTCAATGATGTGGATGCTAAGCTGGCTGAGATGGGCGACGCTGCCAAGATTACTCTGGGACCCCTTAATTTTGATACTTATGTCCCTGGGTGGCGTACTGTTTGGATGGCCGATCCAGATGGCAGAATTGTTGAGATTAGCCAAGGTTTTGCTGATGAGCAGAATCCACCGCCTCTAGATGCAGATTTAGCAGCTCGGAAAACTCAGCCTGCCAAAGTCTCTTAACAATTCAATTTTTACTAACAACGGAATGTAATACCTATTACCTGAACAAGGATTCCATTATGCCTACGATTCCTGTCCAGTTTACGTATCTTACAGGATTGAGAACAGATATTTTTCGCAATGCCCGCCTAACTGGAAGTTGGGATCAAAATGGTCGTTACTCTAACCAGTGGACATCTATACCGATGCAGCAGATAAGCGGTGAAGATGGCTGTCCGTGCTTCACTGCAACAGTCGAGTTAGATGACTCTCAAGTTGGTTGGCTATTTCGGTGGGGCGTAATCTTAGATGGCCCAGCAGGCAACAACCTTTGGGGTATTTCAACTGAGATCAATGACCGTAATTCAAATGAACGTTATCGCAGTTGTCGTTTGCAGGCTCGTAGTGGAACTCAACCTCAAGATGAGAGATATTATCTAACACATTGCCGACGACTAGGGGCCCAAAAATACTATCGCCCCGGCACACAACAATCTGGGATTCGGTTTGCAGTCTGGGCACCGAATGCTGAAAATGTGGAGGTCGTATTCGGACAACAACACAACGGCTACATTGCTGACGATGGTTCTGGAATCGATACCTCCCGTCCACCGCTGCCGATGTCCCGCCAGCAGGATGGGGTTTGGCAGACGGATTTGGCAATCTCCTCAACTCTGGCAGATTTCTCTAAATTTGACCATAGCTCCTACATGTATAGAATTACGAAGGCTAATGGACAGGTTGCCTACCGAACAGATCTCTATTCTCGATGTCAGAACGGCAAGGGTAGAACGAACCCTCGTGGGGCGCATTATTCTGGTCCTTACACGGATCTTGATGGCTCGGTCAGCTGCTCTGTAGTCATCGATCAAGAGCTGGTGGCTAGAAATTTTCAGGAGGATGTCTGGCCAGAACACGAGTTTATACCAGCAGCAGAGTTCTGGAGCAGTGAATTTACACCTGGTAGACCTATTCCCCACCGGGTTGAGGATCTCGTTATCTATGAACTCCACATAGGGGCTCTTGGGTACGGCCATAACGGTCCCGGAAATTTTGCTGATGCTCTGCAACTGCTTGACAATTATTTAATCGATCTGGGAGTTAACGCGGTTGAACTTTTGCCGATCTCAGAATTCAGAGACGATGAAAACTGGGGGTACGAAACATCTCACTACTTTGCCTTGGAGTACAGCGCTGGCGGTCGGGATCAATTGAAGCATTTTGTGCGGGAGTGCCACCGTCGCGGCATCGCGGTGATCTTGGATGTTGTTTACAACCACTACGATCCCGATGGAGAGCGGGCTGAATGGGCTTATGATGCTAATGCTCCAGAACAGAATATCTACTACTGGTACGAGGGAAGCCCTGCCAATTATCCGCAACCAGACGGGGGGTACCTTGACAATCTATCCACAGGTTTCGCCCCACGCTTCTATGAGGAGGTGGTGCGGAAGATGTTTATTAGCAGTGCCGCTGCTTTGATGGAAGATTTTCACATTGACGGCTTTCGGGTCGATCAGACGACTTCAATCCATCAGTACAACGTGCTTCACGCTAACGGTGCGCCAGTACCCAACGCTAACATTTTTGGTATTAAATTTCTTCGGGAATGGACTCGGACTCTAAAGCTGATTCAACCGTCTGTGATGCTAATAGCGGAAGATCATTCTGATTGGTATCAGGTAACTGAGTCACCTGACACGGGCGGGTTGGGGTTTGATGCAGTTTGGTATGCGAACTTCTATCACCACTTAGTTGGTGACACACGCAGAGGACAAGATTACGCTAGATTGATCCCAACTGCTGGATACGGGCAAGACCAACCCCTTGCTATGGACTACTTTGCTGGAGCACTTGGGTGGTCAGG
>JAFASY010000033.1 GCA_019244235.1 Chroococcidiopsidaceae cyanobacterium CP_BM_ER_R8_30 | reverse complement strand
GTCAGCGAGATTTAGTAGCAGGTTTTGACCAGTTGCTAGCTCTAGATGGTCCCTATTACCAATGATTTGGGTGCTAGCATCGCGCCCACATCGTACGACAAACTGACAGGAATCACAGATGCTACCTTCACCAACTTGAGGAAACGGCTCTCCTGCTTCATAGCGTTGCAGATAATCGCGCAATTGGTCTAGCAGCCGCTGTAGTTTTTGACCTGTTTTCTGGTGTTGACTGGCGCTATAGGTAAGTTTAAGGCTTTGAGGTTGGTCTGGAGTCTGGATGAACCAGTAAGTTAGGGAAATTTGTTCGGGCAGGTAATTGCTAGTCTCAGCTAACACATAGGGATAGAGAAGTGTCTGCCAGTTCTGTTCTAACCAACGCCGATTTTGGGGCTTGGGATAAGTTTTCCAGTCTAGGATTTGAGCTTGGAACTCATCTGTAATCAACAGATCGTAGATTACAGTCAGTAGATAGTCCTGTACTTGCAATGTGCGATAATGCTCGCTTTCCCGGAACGTTTGACGAGTTGAGCGCGGGGCAAGAATTTCGGGTACCGCACTAGTCATCGCAGACATCCAGTGTTGCATTTGGGGGTCTGCTTGCACTAAGGACTCTATCGGCAAGCCCAGTTCTTGCTGCTGCATCAGCAAGTGAAAGTGACTGCCCCAAGTCTGGCGCTCTTGTTGCTCCAAGGTGGTGGGGAGACCAATTTGGTCTAGGTAGGTGTGTTGGAAGTGGCGGGGACAACGCTTTAGTAAGTTCAGATGCCCTTGGGAAAGTCGCATAAATGTAGTTTAGTATTCACTAATACAAATTCTAGGATGACAAGTTTGATTTACTCTAAACGCAGAGGAGTTTGGAGTACTAGCAGTGACCACAACCCTGACAAGAAGAACATTATCTGAGTTAGCCAAGGAATTACAATTAGAGTTTTTCCTTGTTTCCTATACTGACTTGTTAGGGGGAACGCGCGCCAAACTTGTTCCTGCAACTAAGATTGCTACAGTTGAAACCGATGGGGCATGTTTTGCTCCTTTTGCTTCTAACTTAGGACTAGGTCCTGATGCACATGATATCGCTGCTGTCCCAGATCCAGAAGCCCTCGTTACAGTTTTGCCTTGGCAGCCGAACGTAGGCTGGGTAGCAAGTGATGTGTATTTAGATGGGGAGCCTTTTGCCGCTGCTCCCAGAGTGCTTTTTAAGCAAGTCCTCAAGCAATGCCAGGATCTGGGTTATGACTTTAAAACTGGTGTCGAGGCAGAATTTTTCCTGCTCAAGCACCAGGACGGGGACTATCAGCTAGCTGATGCGCGAGATACTGCTGTCCGCCCCTGCTATGACCAGATGAACTTAATGCGGCAGTTTGATTTTATTTCTACTATTGTGGGCTATCTAGAGCAGCTGGGTTGGGAGCCCTATCAGTGCGATCATGAGGATGCCAATGGTCAGTTTGAAATTAACTGGACTTATAGTGATGCCTTGACTACTGCTGACCGTCATGTGTTCTTCAAATACATGGTTAAAACCCTAGCAGAACAAAGGGGACTGACTGCGACTTTTATGCCTAAACCGTTCAGCCATCTGACTGGCAATGGCGCTCACCTCCACATGAGTTTATGGCATGAAGGGAGGAACGCTTTTGCTGAGCCATCTGATGAAATGGGCCTCTCTAGCTTGGCCTATGAATTCCTGGGTGGAGTTTTGGCTCACGGTCGCGCTTTGTCAGCTCTTTGCAATCCGACTGTTAACTCTTACCGACGCTTAGGAGCGACGATGACGACCTCTGGTAGTACCTGGAGTCCTCAGTATATCTCTTATGGCGGCAATAATCGTACCCACATGATGCGGATTCCAGACGCAGGGAGATTTGAGTGTCGTTTGATTGATGGTTCTGCTAATCTGTACCTCGCTCAAGCTGGAATTTTAGCAGCAGGGTTGGAAGGTATGGCAAAACACTTCCCAGCCGGACAGCGGTTGGATGAAAATATGTTTGTACGTGGTTTAGAGTTTCCCAATCTCCAGCCCTTACCAACGAGTTTACTAGAGGCGCTGCAGTGCTTAGAGCAAGACGATCTGCTAATGCAAACACTAGGAGAACAGGGAGCAAAAACATTTTTGGAATTCAAGTATCAGGAATGGCAAAAGTATAAGGCTGAGGTGACGACATGGGAGCGATCACAGTACATCAACTGTTAGTATCAGGGGATGAAACTTAAGCCACCACTTATCGGAATTACCACCCCACTTGTTGAATTTACCACTCCGGCTCAACGTGAGACGCAATTGTTTTGTCTGCGGAGTGATTATGTTAAAGCTATACGCCGCGCCGGAGGTATGCCCATCCTTTTACCACCAGGGGAACCGGAAGAAAGCGCTCTGCTCTTAGAACGGATGGATGGTCTTGTGTTCTCTGGTGGAGGTGACATTGACCCATCCATCTACAATGGTGAGGCGCATCCAACGATTTACAATACTGATGTCAAGCGCGATCACTTTGAGCTAGCCCTCAGCCAATTGGCTCTCAGCACAGATGTCCCGGTTCTTGGTATTTGTCGTGGATTAGAAGTATTAGTAGTGGCAACTGGAGGCAATTTGGTGCCGCACTTGCCAGATGAGTTTGGTGAGGCAGTTGCCCATCGGGTAGAGCAGTCTGTCCCTTCTGAGCATGCAGTACAGATTGCTCCTGGGAGCCGTCTGGCTAAAATGATTGGCACTACGGAAACAACAATTGTTTCGTGGCATCATCAGGCGACTCGTACAGTACCACTAGGGTGGCGCATTGCAGCTCAGGCAAAAGATGGCGTCATTGAAGCGCTGGAGCATAAACACCATCCTTGGGCGATTGCCCTCCAGTGGCATCCAGAACTATCGCTCAACGACCCACGACAGCAAAGCATCTTTCGCTCGTTTATTGCCGCAGCCCAAGATCGGCAAGCGGCATTGTCGCAAGCAGCTGGGTAAAAAACGCTCACAAAACTGCCAAAGAATATTTAGGCATCAGAATTAGTAATTGTTGCTACTACTCTGTTACCAAAGCTGCCCTAGTGTGGTTCAACACACATTCAATTTTTAGCTTACAAAAGACAAATTAACTAACCGAAGGCTTAAACATGACTATTGAAGTAGAAGCGCAACCAAGTGTTTCTGGTCTGCGGTCAGAATGCCTCCCTTTTTGGGAAGTCATGGCCCAATCTATTGCTAACATTGCTCCTACCGTAACACCAACCATAAACTTAGGCCTGGTGTATGCTAGTTCTGGTAACGGCAGCTGGTTAGCTTTCGTGATTGCCACAATCGGGCTAGTATTCGTTAGTTTTAATATCAATCAATTTGCTAGTCGTTCTGCTTCCCCAGGTTCAATCTACTCATACGTTGCCAAGGGTCTTGGTGCTATGGCTGGTGTTATCTGCGGCTGGGCGTTAATCCTGGCTTATGTGGCTACAGCCATGGCTGTTTTATCTGCTTTTGGTAACTATGGAGGAATTTTGTTGGGATTGGTTGGGCTAAAGTTCTCCCCCATTTTCCTATTTGCCATTGGCGCTGGTCTTGTTTGGTACATAGCCTATAAAGACATTCAGGTATCTGCAATTATGATGTTGCTTATGGAGGCAGCGTCTGTCAGTTTAATTCTGATCTTGTCAGCTATTGTGTGGTTTCACAAAGATTTTGCACTTCCATCCGCTCAACTTACCTTACATGAAGTGACTCCCAAAGGTATTGCTCAAGGTCTTGTCCTTGCTGTCTTCAGCTTTGTTGGGTTTGAAAGTGCTACAGCCCTAGGAGATGAAGCCAAAAATCCTCTCCGCACCATCCCCAATTCTGTTGTTCTAAGTACTATAGCAGCAGGTCTATTTTTCATTGTTGTGACCCTAATTGAAGTGCTTGGTTTTAATGGGAGTCCTACACCCCTAGACAAGAGTGATGCACCATTGAACTACTTAGCTAACGCAGCAGGAGTTGGGTGGCTGGGAGTCATCATTAGTATGGGAGCAATGGTTAGCTTCTTTGCCTGCACCCTTGCGTGCATCAATGCTGGAGCAAGAATTTTCTTCACCATGGCTCGCCACCGTCTATTTCATCCCTCTATCGGTAGCGCCCATCAGTCAAACCAGACGCCTTACGTTGCTGTCACCATGACAACGCTGTTCACATTTTTGGTTATTGCTTCCCTATCAATGTTCGGCATCAAAAACTTAGACATCTATGGCTACATGGCAACTATTGGCACTTTCGGATTTCTGCTGGCATATATACTAATTTCAATTGCTGCGCCTGTTTACCTGAATCGACTGGGGCAATTGCGACCAATCAATATCTTACTGGCTATTGTAGCGATCGCGTTCATGATGATTCCAGTAGTTGGTAGTGTCGGGATTCCGGGTAAAGACAGTATATTCCCAGTCCCGGACTTTCCCAGCAATGTGTTTCCTTACCTATTCTTGATGTTTCTCGTTGTTGGAGGCGTATGGTTCTTGATGCTACGCCTGCATTCTCCAGAAATTATCGAAGAGATGGAGCGAGATATTGAAGCAGTCCACACCAAGTTTAGTGACATGAGAAAGGTTTAACATTGTGTTATGAGAGAGAAGTGTATTAGACAATGGTCACCTCTGATCGCATAACCCAGTTAGTCGAGAAGCTGAAAGAGCAAGGCACTAAGTATGTCCGCTTTGAAATGCCAGATTTACACGGTGTCTCTCGCTTAAAAGTTGTACCGACGGATAAGGTAGAAGGTTACACGCGTAAGGGACTCAACTTCTATGGCGGCACATTAGCATTGGATACGGCTTCGACAGTTGTACCAGGGTCAGGTTACCATGCAGAAACTAAGTATCGCGATCACATTCTGATACCAGATTTGGATACGCTGACACCAGTACCTTGGCTGGAGAATACAGTTAAGGTGATCTGTGACCCCTACATGAGTTTAGAGGAACCAATACCAGCTGCACCTCGCTATGTCTTAAAGCAAGTGTTGAAAGAAGCAGCACAGTCGGGTTTCGATGTGATGATGGGTCATGAGTTTGAGTTTTACCTATTGCATGCAGCAACGAAAGAACCCCTATTTAATGGGCTACACATTTTCAATCACATCCGCAATCAATATGTGCCAGAAATAGATCAACTACTGGCATATCTCCAGGATTCTGGTATCGACATTATTACCCACAATTGCGAGTATGCCCCTTCTCAGTTTGAGATTAATTTTGGTCCGGCTATAGGTATTCGCGGCGGCGATAAAGCTTTTACGTTTAAGAATGCTGTCAAGGAGATTACTCACCGACTAGGTTACCAGGCTACCTTTATGTCTAAACCAGCTGCCAATCTTTCTGGTAGCTGCTGCCACTTCCATATCAGTCTGCTCGACCGTAGTACTGGTGAAAATGTCTTTGGCGATCCCAAAGACAAGTATGGTCTCTCAGCTACAGCTAAGGCATTTATCCAGGGCATTCTAGACCACGCATCAGCTATGATGCCGTTAATTGGACCAACACCTAACTGCTACCGCCGCCTCAAACCTCACACTTTTGCACCTTCTAATATTAGCTGGGGTGCTGAAGACCGCTCGGCAATGATCAGAGTTAAAGGGACGGGCGACGAGTCCACTCATTTAGAAATGCGGGCGGCTTCTGGTCTCAGTAACCCTTACCTCACGGCGGCTGCTACCATCGCCGCAGGTCTTTTAGGGGTGAAACAGCAGCGAGAATTGCCACCTTCGGTAGAGGGACCAAGTGAGGATAATCCAAATCTGCCTAAGCTGCCGCAAAATTTGGAACAAGCGTTGGCAGGACTAGCGGCAGATACCGAAATGCGGGAAATGCTGGGTGAGGAGTTCTGTCAGTTGTTTACTACAGTAAAGAGCTTTGAGTTGAGTCGCTTTCACAGCCATGTGACTGATTGGGAACGCCAGGAGTATCTAGATATCTATTAGATAGGTGTCCCATTGTCCCAACTAAGAATTGTAAATCCCCTGTCTTGGGCTTGGAGTTCTACCTCGGCTTTATTTCCAGCTGCAACGAAGAGCAAGACACCGCCCTCGTGACCATCACTACGGTTGAGAGCATTGGCGATCGCTAATGCACTTTGCAGATGATAGCCATCCCAGCCAAAACAGGGATAAGTGTCTCGGACAAGAATGAGTGATTGCTCCTGCCCCTCAACCTTTCCCGCTAGTGTTAGAAAGTGACCAGTATCCCAATCGGCTGCTGGGATAGTAATTTCTTTCCCATTCAGGTAGGCAATGACATCACTCAGCAACAGGCGTGAGCCCCACAAATGACCAGTACGGAGGTTACACAAGGGTACTGCCTCCCAGCTAGGATGCTCCCAGCATAGAGTCATCAAAGCCTCCACTCGCTCTGGCGACCACGTAGTACGTAGAGGCACTAACACATAACGTCCCTTAGTAGCGCTTAAGACTGCGTCAATTAGCCCTGTAACTGCTGTACCTGCCTCCTCGGCTTGCTGCGTCTGGGGCAATGGCAGGCGATAGTCCTGCCGTGACTTAGCTGCTGGTGGTAGCCAATTGACAGGATCGCCAATTGGCAGAACAGAGCCTGCCGTCAAGGCTATCTGCTCAGTACCCGAATTGGTAAACCCATGGGCTCGTAAAAGGATTGCTGCCCAATAGGGACCACAAAGATTGTCGGGCTGCTGTCCAGCAAGATGGTGTTCCTGTTCTAGAAGTGCTGGTGTTGGGAGCAATCTTAGGGATAAAGTGGTAACCATCTGAGACTGACGAATCGTTCTGATTGACTAAGCTCGACGGTAGCCTTGGGTAGATCTAGCTGTAAGCTCGCTCAAAGTCAATTATGGGGGTTTTGGGCATAATCTTTAATTCACAAAATAAAGAAGTGTCAACTAAGAGGGCATAGGGAAAACTTCATGAGATACAAGCAGTGGAAAATAGGTTGTGCTTGCCTCTTAGGGCTTTTAATTGCCTTATGCTTAAATACTAAGTTCCTATTTGACCAACCAGCACTAACGCAGCAACCTGTTACAGTTACAGTTTTAATCAATGCCCTCGAAGTTGCTCAATGGACACCCCTGGTTAAGGAGTTTGAGGCTAAAAATCCAGACATTCGGTTAAACCTGGTTGAAGGACCAAATGCTACAGATTTAATAGAACAGCTTTATACTTCTGCCTTTTTGTTAGGTGACTCGCCTTACGATCTGGTTTACATGGATGTGATTTGGACGCCTAAGTTTGCCGCTGCTGGGTGGCTGATGGATTTATCTAACCGGATTTCCTCAGCACAACTAGCAGAGTTTATGCCTGAAGATGTGAATGGTGGGCGCTATCAAGGCAGGCTGTACCGGATTCCCGTACGCTCAGATGTGGGGATGCTGTATTACCGCAAAGATTTGCTAGAGCAAGCCCAAGCTCTGCCGCCAGAAACGTTTACAGAATTAATGCAAATTTCTCAGGAGTTGCAGAGACAGAAGAAAGGTGCTAAGTGGGGTTATGTATGGGAGGGAAAACAGTATGAAGGCGTAGCAGCGACTTTTGTAGAAG
>JAFASY010000013.1 GCA_019244235.1 Chroococcidiopsidaceae cyanobacterium CP_BM_ER_R8_30 | reverse complement strand
AATTTTGGTGTTGAGGTTAGAGAAGGGAAGTTTCCAGAAGACAAATCAGGTGGAGACAATTAAGGGGATTACGCTTGAGACAATAAACTTTCAGCCTTTGAAGTCATTTTCAGTTTTCTGGGATCGAATAAATTCGGGTTAAGATGGTGATTTTTATGAAAATAGGTGCCAAAAAGTAGGGTATTCATTAGTTTGTAGTAAATATTATGATTCAAGTTCATAATCTCTCCTACTTCCTCTTGAGTTTGTCTATGAGTGTAGTAATTGAAATGGTAAAATATCAAAACATTACTTATATATGAAGGAACGAAGAAGAAAGTGAAGCTAATAGGACCAAAAATCAAGAGCCATAACAGGGCACGAAGGAAGCGATTAATAAGTAATAAGATCTCCAATCTAGTCCAGATTCTTTGATATTTCTCTGCTTCTCCCCAAGTCTCAAAATAACTCCGAGTCAATGCTCCTCGTATCGTATTTTTCATTTCGTCGGCAAATTTCCAAAATTGTAAGTTATGTGGAGGATGTGGATCTTTTTCTAAATCGTCTGGAAAACAATGGTGGAGATAATGAGTAATGACCCACCCCACAAATCCACCTAACTGATGTAAACCACAAATTTCTCCGATTAGCCTTGATAACCATTGAGGCTTGATGTTGGTATGTGCTGCATTATGTATCATGGCAGCCGAATAAAGCCCAACAATAACTCCTAATGGAATTAACGCCAAGTTCCAAAAGGAAAAATCAGGTTGAAAGAAATACAATGCAGCGGTGATAAAAAATATTTCTGAACAGGCAATATACCTAAAGTTTGGCATAATTAACAGAAGCAAGCCGAATAGGAAGAATCCTAAAGTCGGCAAGGAGAAGGGCGATTTGAAATAGAGAAATAGATCGACAGGAAGCAGAATAATAAAATTGATTATGTAGTAACGTAACATGAAAAACGGGTCCGTTTTGAATTCTTTAAACATATCAGTGTCTCCCTCTAAAGATAAATTAAGGATTTTATGACCTAGTTAGTAAAGTTGTCTTTTGGCAGAGCTATCATTGCTTCAAGCTCATATTGAGCATTTATAATTTTAAATCTGTCACCGTAAGCATGCGAATAGATATCAGACTTTTTGAATATATTGATATTAGCTTACAAGCCTTGGAAAGGATTACAGTATAATCACTAGATCTTAAGAAGACAGAGTTAAGCAGCCCAGAAACATTGCTAGTGTAATTACCGTCTCTATAAGAGAGTACAGCATTTATCAAAAATATCAAGTGATTCAAAATAAAAAAATCTGATGAGTGCACTTGCTTGTAGCAGACAATGTTTAATCCCAGTAACGCTGCGAATTCCGCCTTTATCAGCATTGTTCCTGTACAGAAGCAGTTCCTTCTACCTTTTTAAGTAAGGTACTGGATCTTGCATTCCTAATTCAGTAAATGCAGCTATCCTTAACTGACAGGCATCACAAACGCCACAGGCAATGTTGCCACCAGCATAACAAGACCAGGTTTGCTCCCAAGGAACTCCCAGGTGGTTGCCCAACTGGATAATTTCCGTTTTCTTCAAATTTATGAGAGGCGTAATAATCGAAATAGCTTGTCCCTCACGACCTTGTTTCGTTCCTAAACGAAAGACTTCTTGCATTGCCTGAATATAGTCAAGGCGGCAATCTGGATATCCAGAATAATCCAAGGCATTAACACCAATGTAAACCCGTTGGGCGCTTCTCGTTTCGGCATAGGCTAGGGCGAAGCTCAAAAAGATGGTGTTTCTCGCTGGGACATAGGTAATGGGAATAGTTTGAGCCATTTCTGTCAAGGAGCGATCACTTGGCAAGTCAATACTACAATCAGTTAAAGCTGAACCTCCCCACTGACTCAAGTCAAATGTTATTATCTGATGTTCTAATACAGCGGCAGACTGAGCGATTGCCTTGGCTGACTCTAGCTCTCGTCGATGCCTCTGTTGGTAATCAAATGAAATGCAAGAGCAGTCACAGCCATCAGCCTTGGCCTGGTACAGAACTGTTGCCGAGTCCAATCCCCCAGATAATAAAACAACTGCTAACACTAACTAAGTTTTCCTCTACTATCTTCTAAAAGCTGAGCCAAAAGCTCAGCTAAAATTCAAAACTGTATTATCCTAACTTGATGGACAGGCGAAAAAGTGACACATGTGGCGATCGCTACTAGAAGTAGCAAAATCAGAATATGGTGAGGGCTGACCGTGCCTAAAACAAAATAGAGGACTAGAAGCTGGAATCAACTTGGAATTATTCCTAGATTCAGCGAACCACCATGGTACCATCTGGATGTTTTGAGCAGGTTCTGAGCTGACTGCTAAGTATAGGTGCATCTTGCTCGCATCTATACATTTTGGTGGAGGAGGAGAAGAAAAGAGTGCAGGATAGCATACCGATGGGACAACCAAATCTTTATTTACAGCGTAACCAGATTCAACCTCTCCGAATTGGTGTGATTGGAGTGGGTAACATGGGACAACATCACGCCCGCGTACTTAGTCTGCTTAAAGATGTTGAGCTAGTAGGTGTTGCAGATATCAATATCGAGCGGGGGCTAGACACTGCTAGTAAGTATCGGGTACGTTTTTTTGAAGACTTCCGCGACCTCTTACCACATGTGGAAGCTGTCTGCATTGCTGTTCCCACCCGCCTACACTATGCTGTCGGTATGGCATGTCTCCAAGCAGGAATTCACGTTTTGATTGAGAAACCAATTGCTGCCAGCATTGCTGAAGCTGAGTCTCTGGTAAACGCAGCAGCTGAGTCTAAGTGTATTCTGCAAGTTGGCCATATTGAGCGCTTCAATCCAGCTTTTCAGGAACTTAGCAAAGTGCTGAAAACAGAGGAACTGTTGGCTTTAGAAGCCCATCGTATGAGCCCTTATTCTCAACGGGCAAACGATGTATCGGTTGTGCTAGATTTAATGATTCACGATATTGATCTCTTATTGGAGTTAGCGGCTGCACCAGTACTCAAACTGACGGCTAGTGGCAGTCACGCTGCTGACTCAGGCTACTTTTACGTCACTGCCACATTGGGCTTTGCCAACGGTATTGTCGCTACCCTGACTGCTAGCAAAGTGACCCATCGCAAAATCCGTCGCATTGCTGCTCATTGCAAAAACTCCCTAACTGAGGCGGATTTTCTCAACAACGAAATTCTCATCCATCGTCAGACAACTGCTAATTGTGTGACTGAGCATGGTCAGGTACTTTACCGACAGGATGGTTTAATTGAAAAAGTTTATACTAGTAACATTGATAAACTCTGTGCCGAACTGGAACATTTTGTCAACTGCGTGCGGGGTGGTAATAAGCCTTCTGTCGGTGGCGAACAGGCACTCAAAGCCTTGCGACTAGCAAGTTTGATTGAGCAAGTCGCCCTCGATGGTCAAGCTTGGCAACAGCAAGCTTTAGAGCTTAACTACCTTAATCCCTCTCCTGTAGCAATTTAGGCTCTCTCGCTTCAAGAGACAATTATCTCTTGGTCAAAACTCCTGGTGTAAAATCAAGGTGATGGATTAACAATATATTTAACAGAACTCACATTTGCTTAAGGTTGCCATAGTGTTTCTGTTCCAAGGAGGGTTACCAGACCATGTCAGATCTAGACCGGGGAATCATGAAATTTAAGGGCGCAGATAGTCCGAAAGCTGTTGCTATTTCAACTTTCTTGATTTTGGGGTCAATTAGCGCTCTGATCTTTTGGGCGCTTCAAGTAGCATATGCCAACTAGCTGAGTGACTTTGTCACAAGTCTGGAGTGCCATAGTCATTTCTCTGATCTGCCCTTTCTTAGGCGGACTGCCTCTGATTGGCTGGATTGCCTATGCACTTACTGGCCAGCAGTTAAATAAGATTGGTACTGGCAATGTTAGTGTTTCAGCTGCCTTTTACCACTGTGGCAAGCTAGTTGGGGTTCTGGCAGTCCTCTCTGAAGCTTTTAAAGGAATTGCCGCTGTCGAACTTGCTCGTATCTGTTTTCCAGACGATCCTGCTTGGGAACTGATTGCCCTGTTTGCATTGGTTGTCGGTCGTTACTGGCTTGGCAAAGGAGCCGGGACAACAAATGTTGTTTGGGGTTTTGTGGTACATGATTGGCGAGTAGCAGGTTTGGTATTTGTTATCGGTGGCGTCAGCTTTACCATTCTGCGCTCTAGACGACTGGGACGGATTGGAGTTCTGTTGCTGTTTCCCCTAATTACGGCACTGTTACACCTGCAAGAACCAGTCAGAATCGCAGCCGTGATCGCTCTAGCACTGTTGCTGGGCTGGATTTATCAACAAATCCCTGATGACTTAGATCTCCCGGTGCCAGCAGAAAAAAATTCGGCTAAAGGTGTGTTTCGCTTTTTCCGTGGGCGTCAAGCCATCCTCTCGTTAGATGATCGGCTAGATGCTAAGAGAGTGGGTCAAAAGGCTAAGACTTTATCGGAGCTGAAGCGTAATGGGTTCCCGGTACCTCCGGGCTGGCTACTTCCCATTGGCAGTAGCCCAGAACCTTTAGTCGAATTGCTCCAGCCTTCAGAGGCAGAGCCTTTAGTAGTGCGCTCTTCGGCAGTAGGGGAAGACTCAGAACAAGCATCAGCCGCTGGGCAATACGCAACCGTTTTGAACGTTACTAGCAAAGAGGGATTGCAACAAGCGATCGCACAGGTTCTAGCTTCTTACTTGGCGACTACTGCGTCGCAGTATCGTCAAGAACGCGGCATCGAAGAAGCTGCTATGGCAGTGCTAATTCAACCACAAATCCGTGGTGTCTTTTCAGGAGTTGCATTTAGCCGCGATCCTATCTATCAGCAAGAAGATGTGGTTGTGATTGAGGCTCTACCAGGTGATGCCTCAAGAGTTGTTTCTGGGCAAGTGACGCCAGAGCAATATCGCGTTTCTGCTACGGAGCCACAACTTCAGGAAACTGGAGTTGTGCCATCGGAGTTAATCGGGCAAGTTGCCTACTTAGCAAGACAATTAGAGAGTCATTATCATGGTGTGCCACAGGATGTTGAATGGAGCTATGACGGTCAGACTCTATGGTTGCTACAATCGCGCCCAATTACAACGCTGTGGCCAATCTGGACGCGCAAAATCGCAGCGGAAGTCATTCCAGGACTTATTCACCCGTTGACTTGGTCGATTAATCGTCCACTCACTTGTGGGGTTTGGGGGGAACTCTTTACTGTGGTTTTGGGCGATCGCGCTCAGGGATTAGACTTTAATGCTACGGCAACGCTGCACTATTCCCGCGCCTACTTTAATGCTTCGCTGTTGGGGCAGATCTTTCGGCGTATGGGTTTACCTCCTGAAAGTCTGGAGTTTTTGACTAGGGGAGCTAGGTTTAGTCGTCCGCCTTGGCGCTCGACAATGCGCAATTTACCAGGGTTGCTGCGGTTGCTCTTGTGTGAATTACGTCTAGAACGGGATTTTGAGCAAGATTTCCGGCAATACTTTGCGCCAGCTTTGAACTCAACCTTTCAGCAACCATTAACGGAGTCCTCGGCGGTGCTGTTAGAGCGAATAGACTCGGTTCTAGAGTTGCTGAGGCGGGCGACGTACTACAGCATCCTGGCTCCGTTGAGTGCGGCTCTTAGGCAGGCGGTATGGCGAGTGCCGGATTCGGAGATCGATCGCCAAAAGACGCCGGAGCTATCTTCTTTACAAGCGTTGACGGCTCTGGCAGCTGCGGCACGTCAGGTGTTATCTCAGATATCTGAAGTGGAGCAGCTTTCGGTTTTTGAGCAATTAGCTCAGGTGGCAGCAGGACGAGAGATTTTGCAGCAGTTTGACCAGTTGGTTGAGCGCTATGGTTATTTGAGTCAGGTGGGAACTGATATTGCAGTGCCAACTTGGAAGGAGGAGCCGCAGCTGGTGCGGGAGTTGTTTGTGCAGTTGCTGGAGCGGGGGGACGAACCGCCCCAGCGAAGCGTTAGCGACTTAGCGTTGCCGCAGGCGTTAGCCGCAGGCGTTAGGCGCCAAGAGCGAAGCGCGTTAGAGCGCCAAGAGAGGAGGAGAGGGTTTGTGCAGCGGCGGGTTGATCTTAAGGGGCGGGTGACGGAGGTTTATAGTCAGTTGTTGGCTCAGTTGCGTTGGTGTTTTGTGGCGTTGGAGCAGGTTTGGTTGCAGTCTGGGCTGCTGTCGGAGTCTGGTGATATCTTTTTTTTGGAGTTGGATGAGGTGCGATGGCTGGTTGAGGGTTCTGATACGGTGTTGCTGAAGCAGGTGGGACAAATTGTGGAAGGGCGGCGATCACAGTTACAACAAGATAGTCAGCTAGAGCCAGTACCCCCCTTAGTCTACGGCAACACTCCCCCCTCCTCTCTTGGCGCTCTAACGCGCTTCGTTGGGGGCGTCTTGGCGGTTCATTCCCCTAACCAACAGTTGCAAGGAATTGGCGCCAGCCCTGGGCAAGTAGAAGGACGGGTGAAGGTATTGCGGAGTTTTGTGTCCGTGCCGGAGATTGACCGAGAAACGATTGTTGTGGTGCCTTACACAGATTCTGGTTGGGCACCTCTACTGGCTCGCTCTGGGGGGGTAATTGCGGAGGTGGGGGGACGGCTTTCTCACGGAGCAATTGTAGCTCGTGAGTATGGAATTCCAGCGGTGATGGATATCCATAACGCTACCATACTATTACCAGAGGGAGCGCGAGTACGAATCGATGGTTCGCAAGGGATTGTGGAGATTCTCTAGGGTTTCGATAACTGTCAAACCAACATTGCTGGTGTTCCATCTACACGAAGGTAATCACAGGTGATTGTGGCTGAGATGCTCTGTTTACCCATTGTGCATATGTAAACTTCTAGCTTAGCCTTTGGTAGAGCTTCAAACAGTAAGCGCTCTCCTGGAAAGACAATACGCTCAAACTGCCAAGCTGGGCTATCCTCGCTCCGGGTTATTTGGAGAAATTTAGTAGTGTTTGTATAGCAACAAAGAATCTGTTCAGAGTTATTGTTGTTTACCATAAGTTTTCTAGCAAGCTCGAATAAAGGAATCTGTCGATAGTAAGTAAGGTAACTGCTGCAACCTTACTTAAGCTCTAACTTAAGATCAGGATTATTGTTTATTCTGTTTGTAGTCTTATATACTAGTTGATTATGGTATTTCTGTACTAGATTAATACTTACCAAAGAAAAATCCAGCCTACTACTAGACAGAGACACACATTCTAAAGGAAAATTTTAGAATCAAGTATCTATACATGACAAATCGCGAGACTGCCCTGTTTCTACTGTGAGTCTGGCAATGCGTAAAACTTTGTGAAACATACAACATGGCAGCCCAGCCCTCTACAATAATCGTTGAGAGGTGTCAAACACACCGAGGGTAACTTAAAGCCCACGTGCATCAACTTTGTTAGAGAAGCTAATATGCCAAGAACTCAGCGAAACGATAACTTTATTGACAAAAGCTTTACGGTGATGGCGGATATCATCCTAAAGATTTTGCCTGCTAACAAAAAAGCTAAAGAAGCTTTCGTCTATTACCGTGATGGCATGTCGGCTCAGGCGGATGGGGAGTACGCCGAAGCCTTAGAGAATTATTATGAAGCCCTAGCGCTAGAAGACGACCCCTACGATCGCAGCTATATTCTCTATAACGTAGGCCTTATCCATGCTAGTAACGGAGAACATGACAAAGCGTTGGAATACTATGAGCAAGCAATTGAATCCAATCCTCGTCTCCCCCAAGCGCTAAACAATATTGCTGTGATTTTCCACTATAAAGGGGAGAAGGCTAAGGAAGCCGGAGATGCTGATGCTGCTGAAGCGCTGTTTAACCAAGCAGCAGAGTATTGGAAACGGGCGATTCGCATTGCCCCAAATAACTATATTGAAGCCCAAAACTGGCTCAAGACAACCGGGCGCTCAAATATAGATGTGT
>JAFASY010000242.1 GCA_019244235.1 Chroococcidiopsidaceae cyanobacterium CP_BM_ER_R8_30 | reverse complement strand
AGGTGATTGGGGGAGTAGGGGGATGGGGGGATAGGGGGATGGAGTGATGGGGTGAGTGGAAATATGGTCTTTATTAAGAATCTTTGCATTTGATGGGTGGGGTGATCGCGTCTAATAAGGGCTGAACCTCTATAGTGAGCTAGTTTTCAGCGTCTCACTTTGGCTTTTAATTGTTGGAAGTATCTAGTGCTGGCGCTATATCTTTGAGACAATTAGATTTTCTGATTCATTGTTCCAATCCTCGAAAATTTAGTATTAGCAATCAATTTCACAGGAGACCGTCAGTTATGAAATTGGCTTACTGGATGTATGCAGGTCCTGCCCATATTGGTACTCTGCGCGTCTCCAGTTCCTTTAAAAATGTCCACGCGATTATGCATGCTCCGATTGGAGATGACTACTTCAACGTCATGCGCTCGATGCTAGAGCGGGACCGGAACTTCACGCCTGTGACAATCAGCTCCGTTGACCGTAATGTTTTAGCGCGTGGCTCGCAGGAAAAGGTGGTAGACAACATCACTCGTAAAGACGCTGAAGAACGCCCCGACTTAATCGTGTTAACCCCAACCTGCACCTCTAGCATTTTGCAAGAAGACTTACAGAATTTTGTGGAACGAGCGTCACTGGAGGCAAAAGGGGATGTGATGCTAGCGGATGTCAATCACTACCGAGTGAATGAGCTACAAGCAGCTGACATTACCCTGCGGCAAATTGTCCAGTTCTACATTGAGAAGGCTCGTAAAGGTGGAACTTTACCAGAGGGCAAGACAGAAAAACCCTCGGTCAATATCATTGGCATTTCTAGCCTCGGATTTCACAACCATCATGACTGCCAGGAACTAAAGCGGTTGATGGCTGATATCGGTATTGAAGTCAATGAGGTGATTCCAGAAGGTGCTTCAGTTCATAACCTCAAGCGACTGCCCCGTGCTTGGTTTAACCTAGTACCCTACCGAGAGATCGGCTTAATGGCAGCTCGGTATCTAGAACAGGAATTTGGTATGCCCTATGTAGACATTACGCCGATGGGTGTGGTGGAAACAGCTCGCTGCATCCGCCAGATTCAACAGATAATTAATCAGCAGGGGGCAGGTGTAAATTATGAGGGGTACATCGAGAATCAAACCCTGTACGTTTCACAAGCCGCTTGGTTCTCCCGCTCAATCGACTGTCAGAACCTAACTGGCAAGAAGGCTGTGGTATTTGGCGATAACACCCATGCAGCAGCGATGACCAAGATTCTGGCACGTGAAATGGGGATTCACGTTGTTTGGGCTGGAACTTACTGCAAATACGATGCCGACTGGTTCCGCGAACAGGTTAGTGAGTATTGTGATGAAGTCATCATTAGCGAAGACAATGGTGCGATTGGGGATGCGATCGCCCGTGTTGAACCTGCTGCTATCTTTGGCACCCAAATGGAACGACATGTTGGCAAGCGGCTGAAAATTCCTTGTGGAGTGATTGCGGCTCCGATCCACATTCAAGACTTTCCCATCGGTTACAAACCGTTCCTAGGTTACGAAGGCACGAACCAGGTGGCAGATTTGGTCTACAATTCCTTTACTCTAGGAATGGAAGACCACCTGCTAGAAATCTTCGGTGGTCATGACACCAAGGAAGTGATTACCAAAGGAATTTCTGCTGATTCTGACCTTGGCTGGACGAAGGAAGCTCAGGCAGAGTTGAATAAAGTTCCAGGCTTTGTCCGGGGTAAGGTAAAACGCAACACCGAGAAGTTTGCCCGCGAACGTGGCTTGGCTGAAATCACGGTGGAAGTGATGTACGCTGCCAAGGAAGCTGTCGGCGCATAATCATCCCGTCGCTGTTAGCACTAGCTTCAACCGGGACCGAGATAGGAGTGTTTCCTTTCAGAAACACTCTTTTAAATTTGCATAAAACGTGCAAATTGTACAATTTGTATTAAAATTTAGACAATTAACTGTGATGACGTGACTAAATGACTACTACAACTGTAAGCGAGGCTCGTAACAACTTTCCAGAATTACTTAACCGTGTTGGATATGGTCAGGAAAGAATTCTGATTGAGCGACATGGAAAGCCCATAGCAGCGATTATTAGTGTAGAAGACCTCAAGCACCTTGAAGCTATTGAAGACGCTATTGATTCTGCCCTTTTGCGTCGCGCTGTACAAGAAAATGACGGCTTCGTTACTTTGGAGTCAATCGTTGCTAACCGTGCCGAATGAGTGATGAGTCAGATAGTCAGCGCGAACGTTATGCTATACGGATTGCTAAGACAGCAGAAAAGGATTTGTTCAACTTACAGACTAAACAGTTTGCTCAAGTAGCAAAAAAAATCTTTTCGTTACAGGGAAATCCACAGCCCCAAGATTGCAAGCAGCTAGAGGGCTATCCTGGTGGCTACCGTATTGATCAAGGTGAGTACCGGATTCTGTATACCATTGATGACGAGCTTCTGACAGTAGACATTTTCCGAATTGGTAAGCGTAATGACGGTGAGGTCTATCGCAATCTCTGACCTATGAATGATCGAGAGGTGCGTCAGTGGATGCAAAACAATCTTGGCGTCAGCCCAAGAGATTTGAATAAATATAAAATGGCACTAACTGTGCGCCAATTTGAGGTATTAGAATTATTTGGAGATGCAGTTTTAGGTTTTGTTGTATCAGAATATCTAGTTACAGAATTTTCTATAGATGAACCTGGGTGGTTTACCCATGTTAGAGCTGAACTAGTAGAAAATAAAAATCTAACTCGCATAGCTCATAGAATTGGACTTGCTTCTGTAGCCATTATTCATAGTGCTAATACTAAAGAGCAATTAACCGATAAGGTAGTTGCGGATATGCTAGAAGCTTTAATTGGTGCAATGTATCTCGATCAAGGGCTCAAAAAATGTAAAGAAGTTATTAAGAACTTATTCGAGCTAGAAAAAGAAACTCTTGAAGATAAATTTTCAGATTTAGAGAATTTATCTAATCCACAAAAGGCTAGAAAAAGCATTGAGGAACGGGTGAAAGAGGATATTATCTCTTCTTTAGAAGACAAAAATCCTGTCTCCGCTTTACAAGAATTTCTAGCAAAAAAAGGGGAGCCTTCACCTGAATATTCTGAAATCGGGCGAACAGGAGAGCCTCATGAACCTCTATTTACCATAGAAGCTACCTGTAGATTCAGAGGCAGACACTTAGTAGCAGAAGGCACAGGAAAAGCAATAAAAATAGCCAAGAAGAGTGCTGCGCAAAACTTACTCATTAAAGTGATTGAGTTATATAAGGAAGCTTGGGGTAAGCTTTAGAACAATGTAATTACGAATTGCGAATTGTTTTAGTCATTCCCTGCTTCAAAGTAATCGCACCAAACCGAATTTGGAGTTGTGGTCCAGAGGAAGCTAGGCGAACGATTACCCCATCCACAACTGGCAATTGGGAGATAGGCTTGCCATCTAGATAAGTTCCATTAGCACTCAAATTCACCATTTCCCAACTTCTGCCAGCCCCCCGTAATTCAGCATGGCGACGGGAAACCACGGCACTATATAAAACAACTTGATTATCCGTCGCACGTCCAATCCGGATGACTGGTTCATTTTCAAAGACCCAACTTTGAACCAGGGTAAACTGAGACGGATGTAAAAGTAATACTGTAATCACATCGGCGGTAGGGAGTTTGAGATATAACTGGCTAAGAAACTTGAAATAGAAACGTTACTAAATCTCCCCTCCCGAGAGCTATGCGATCACCTGGTCTAAGACGGTGCCGATTGCCGGGTAACAGCGGCAGATTATTAATATAAGTGCCGTTGGAACTCTTCATATCTTCTATATAGTAAGAATCCCCTTCAACTCGAATATCGGCATGAATCCGTGAAACCACCTCCGAATTCGGAAATCCTGACACGTCAACATCTGGTGGAACCCGGTCATTTGGCTTACCCAGATGAATCACAGGTAGATTGGGAGGCAACTCAATGAGTGTATCAGTTTGAACCTGTAAAAGCCGTGCCGTTTGCTGCTGAAGTTGAGTTTTGGCGCTCTCCGCTCCCTGCTGCGGCTGTGGTAGGGGCTGAACAGGTAGTGTAGAAGCACTTATTCCCTCAGAGGTTACTGGACTGACTCCCCCAGTCGTTACTTCTTCTGGAGTCGATAAAGCGGTTGGAGGTAAGGGTGTTGGCTCGTGAGGGCTAGGCTGATTGCCTGCACCCACAACTCCAGTCGGCATTGCTGGAGCTGGTGAGGGGATACTGGGAGACTCTGATTCTGACATTCCTACCTGAACAGTAGGTGGGGTGTTGTGCGCTTCTACTGCCGTTGCCACCGCTTGAGGATGCAGGTTTGTACCACATTGCCCGCAGAAACTAGCATCTGGCAGCACAGATGCACCACAATTTGGGCAACTGCTGGTGCTAGTTGGCAAGGGTGTATAGCAAGCCTCACAAGCTTGCGCACCCTCCGGGTTAGGATGACTGCAGTTGGGGCAGACAATCATGGAGTTGCTCCTTTCATTGAGATGAGCGTAATTGAAGTCTGGCAAAACTACAGCGACTTCGGATCACATTTTAATCTTTTATGTCTGTTGCACAGTCATTTCAGGTTTCAAATCTTGACCTGCCGCTTGGTCGATCAGCCACCAAAGTTCACCTTGAGGCTGGATTAACCGAGCTGGGTAAGCGAAGTCATCAGCTGTAGGTGCAAACACATGCTCTAAGGCAGAGCGTTTGTTAGCACCAGAGACCAGAAACATGACACAGTGTGCTTGATTAATAAGTGGGGCTGTAAAGGTGATGCGAGGGTCAGCATTTTTATTGCCTACCGTAATTAGACGATTGCGAACATTTAATGCCTCAGTATGAGGAAACAAAGAGGCGGTATGTCCATCGTCCCCCATTCCCAGCAAAATCAGATCAAAAGCTGGAAAATCTCCAGCCTGAGCCGAAAAAAACTGCTTTAGATGTTCGTCATACTTACGAGCCGCAGCTGCTGGCTCTGGTCCATCAGTCGGTATAGGGTGGATATTGCTAGCGGGCATATCTACCCGATCTAGCCAAGCATGACGCACCATTCCCTCATTACTATCAGGATGATCGGGTGGGACATAACGTTCATCGCCCCAAAACACATGAATTTTGTCCCAAGGAAGTTGCTGTGTGGCAAGTGCTTCATACAAGGGCTTAGGGGTATTGCCACCAGCCAAGACCATTGCACATCGTCCCCGATCTTGGATCGCCGTGCGAATTCTAGCAAGTGTAAGTTCGAGTGCCCGCGCCACCAACGCCGCTTGATCCGGTAAAACCTCAACTGTTCTATTCATAGTTCTGAATGCCCATTTAGCAGCCAAACAATACTAAAAATACTACCCTCTTCTCTCCCCCAGCCTCCCCTGCTTCCCCTGCTCTCTTCTACTCCCTTCGCTGCTCCAACAGCGACAACAACGAGTTAGCAAGGATAGCTGCTTGGGTGCGATCGCGAAGATTTAGCCGTCGGAGAATGTTCGTGACGTGATTCTTGACTGTCCCCTCCGAAATGTAAAGTGAATCAGCAATTTCCTGGTTGCTAGCTCCATTTGCAATCAACCGTAAGACTTCCCACTCTCGTGGAGTCAGTTCAGAAAAACCAGGTGGCGGAGTAATTGTAGGAGTCAGACTGGGCGATGGCACGCGGGATATCACTTTCTGCACCAGCCCTGGTCCTAACTGAGCATACCCCCGATGCACAGCTCGAATTGCGGCTGCCAACTCCTCGGAAGGCATATCCTTCAGTAAATAACCGTGAGCGCCAACTTGGAGTGCCTCTGCTACATACTCATCATCATCAAAAGTTGTCAAAACTAACACTTTTGTTCCTGTAAACCTCTGGCAAATCGCTTTAGTGGCAGCAATGCCATCCATAACTGGCATCCGAACATCCATCAAAACCACATCGGGCTGGAGGACTTCGACTTGCCGAATTGCGCTTTGCCCATTATCAGCATCGCCGACAACCTGTAAGTCTGACTCTAATTCCAGCAACGCCTTCAGCCCCTGACGGATGATACTCTGATCGTCTACTAGTAACACACGAATCATTCCAGTAGCCTCATTAAAGGAAAATGAGCTGTAATCCGGCAACCCGCCCCTGGTTCGCTCTCAATATCAAATCTGCCTCCGAGTACAACTGTCCGCTCTCGCATTCCCTGTAGTCCGAACCCAGTTGTATTCTGATCTAACCTGAAGCCTTTACCATTATCTTCGATGACTAAGCTTAGATCCGTTGCCGTTGCATTCAAGCGAATCTGGACTTTCGTTGCTGCCGCATGTTTGCAAATATTAGTCAGTCCTTCTTGAACAATGCGATAAACGGCGGTGCTGGTCTCAATAGACAAAGGACAC
>JAFASY010000153.1 GCA_019244235.1 Chroococcidiopsidaceae cyanobacterium CP_BM_ER_R8_30 | reverse complement strand
TGCAAAACAGCTTCTTGTATTGCCACAATCCATTTTCTTCTTAGGGATAACGAAGCAATCTGCTGAACTCGATAATAAGCTATCCAGAATAAAACACACACGAATCTCCAGAAAAAATCAGCTTTGCCAGTTTGCGCATCTATGATATACCTAATTCAATTTGAGGTTCTAAAAATCAAATTGACATGAAATGGTAACCTTTCGTTGGTTATGTAGGAAAAGTATACCAATAGATAGATGTACAATAGTACTTTAAATCTTCAACTTGAACACAAGCCTTTATCGAAATAATGTTTAGCGTTAGACAATTTAATTCTTAAGTAATAATTAGGTTGACATTATTAAATGAGCCGTTTTTACAATGGACACTGCATAAGCAATGTTTTTATTACCATAATTCACGGTTTTTTCAAGAAATAGCAAAGAGTAACTCTCCAAGACATTTATGAACTTAATATATTAATGTAATGTTCCCAAAAATACAAGTTTACTTTACATTCAATTTAAACTTTTAGTAGATATCAAAATGTTTTTAATATGGGACGATAAGCTTAAAAAATTAAGCTTATAGCAAAAGAATCAAAGCGTTTATGAGAATACTCTTAGTAGAGGATGACTCGGATTTAGGTACTGCAATCAAACGAGTTCTCACTCGGGAGGCTTATTTAGTTGATTTGGTACATAACGGCACCGAGGCATGGAACTATCTCGAAAACCAGTGGACTCAGTACAAACTAGCTATCTTTGATTGGATATTGCCTGGGCTGTCTGGATTAGAGTTATGTAAAAGACTGCGAGCTCAGAATAATCCTTTGCCTGTTTTAATCCTGACAGCTAAAGACCGTATGGAAGAAAAGGTTATGGGACTAGATGCTGGGGCAGATGACTATCTGGTAAAGCCGTTTGGGATGGTAGAGCTGCTAGCGCGATTGCGAGCACTCAGGCGGCGATTGCCCCAACCCCAACCCCCACAATTAAAAGTAGGCACCCTCACCCTACACTATGACACCTGTGTTGTTTCTCGCGAGTACCCTGATAGAACAAAGCAGGTGATCCCATTAAGGCTTAGGGAGTTTCAACTGTTAGAGTACTTCATGATGAATCCTAACCAGATTGTTAGTCGAGATCAGATTGTGAATCAGCTGTGGGAAGTTGGTACAGAACCACTCAGCAATGTGGTAGCAGCTCAGATGCGACTCTTAAGGCGCAAGTTAGATCCAGATGGCAATGACCCTCTGATTGAAACTATCTATGGCATGGGTTATCGCTTCAACTCGCCAAAGTCTGAAGGTTGTGTTGCAAAAAACTAAGGTAGCCATTTTCTCAAGAGGTAATCCACATCAAGATTGCCAACTTTGGGAGTTGATACCCGGTCTTTATTGAGGTTCTCCTCATCGGGAGCAACTTTGGCAACTTCTTGCTCCTGGTCCAAGTTGCGATTGTGAAATTGCTCTTGTATCAGGAATTGTGGATTCTGTTTCTCTCTACATCCGCTCAATTACAGAAATTCCCAGCAAAGATAATCCTAGTTTCAAAGTTTTAGCTGTCAGGTCACATAGAACTAATCGAGATGTTCGTATAGGTTCTGCTGCTGAGAGGACAGGACATTGATCGTAGAATTGGTTAAACTTTTGGCTCAATTCAAATAGATACTGACAAAGGCGATTGGGGAGTAAATCTGCCTCAACATAACCGAGAACCTCGCTTAGTTGCAATAGGTGCTTGGCAAGTGCTAACTCAGTTTCTTCTGTTAGCAAAATTTTGGCGTCTGCCCCTAGTTGAGCAAAGTTAATCTGTCCTTTACGACTAATCCCTTGAATTCGGACATAGGCGTACATTAAATAAGGTGCTGTGTTGCCTTGAAGATTCAGCATCTTATCAAAGCTGAAAGTATAGTTACTGGTACGGTTCTGGCTCAAATCAGTATATTTGACAGCACTGATACCGACCGCTTGGGCAACAGCAGCTTTAAATTCTTCAGTCTCTTGGCGTCCCTCTTCCTGTAACCTGGCTTCTAGATCGTCACGGGCACGGGCGATCGCTTCATCTAACAAATCGCGTAGTCGTACCGTTTCCCCAGTGCGAGTTTTTAACTTCTTACTATCTTCTCCCAATACTAGGCCAAAGGGAGCATGAATAAATTCCACGTCATCTGTAATCCAACCTGCCCTGCGTCCCACTTGAAAGATTTGAGTAAAATGGTTTGTTTGCTCTGCGCCAACAGGATAGATCACTCGTTGGGCTTTATCGACCTGAAGGCGATAGCGGATTGCCGCTAAGTCTGTCGTGGCGTAGTTATAGCCCCCATCAGATTTCTGAATAATTAGAGGTAGTGGATTACCTTCTTTATTTGTGAAGCCCTCTAAGAATACACACTTTGCCCCTTGATCCTCCACCAGTAATCCTGCTGCTTCTAGAGCTTGCACGACTCCTGGTAGCAGTAGGTTGTAGAAGGATTCACCTCGTTCAATAAAGGGAGCAATCCCTAGTAGATCGTAAATGACTTGGTAGGCGCGACTAGATAAAGCACAAACAATTTTCCAAGCGAGGAGGGTTTCTTCATCTCCTGCCTGTAGCTTCACCACAGCTAAGCGAGCTGCTTCACGAAAATTTTCGTCCTCGTCAAACCGCTTTTTTGCTTGACGATAAAACGTAGATAAATCTCCTAGATCTAATGTCTCTGTTGTTCTTAGAGCTTCTGGGTATGCCTGTTGCAGGTGGACAATTAGCATCCCAAATGGAGTACCCCAGTCTCCTACATGACTGATTCGTAACACCTCATGACCTAGAAATTCTAGAATTCTGGCGATGCTGTCTCCAATCACTGCTGGACGCAGATGACCTACATGCATTTCCTTAGCGATATTGGGACTGGGATAATCCACAATCGTGCGTTTGGGATTTTTTGCCGTTGCTACTCCTATACGGGGATCGGCTTGAGCCGCTTTGATTTGTGCCTCTAAATAGCTTGTTTTGAGAATTAGGTTGATGAAACCTGGACCTGCTACAGCTGGAGGTTCGCAAAGGTCACTGACGTTAAGATGTTTAACGAGTTGCTCTGCTGTCGTTCGTGGCGACTGTCCCAACTGCTTATTTATGGATAATGCGATGTTTGATTGGTAGTCACCAAACTTGGGATTGCTAGCAGGTACTAGTATTGGATCTACCCCAGCGTAGTCAGCGCCAAAAGCGGCGACCAAAGCCTGCTCAAATTTGTGTTTCAGTTTTTCTAGTGTGGCGTTCATCAAAAAAGTCCGGTGATGGACTTAAAAGTTTTCTCTATTTCCATAGTATCTGTGTCCATCCTCATGCTCAAATCTAGCCAACTTGATTGAGTCATCGGGGCACTGCTAGAAATATAGTCCACACCAGTTTCCGCTACGGCACGGATCGTTTCTAGGCTGATGTTGCCTGAGGCTTCGATTTTGACCTTACTGTTATGCTGGCGAATTAACTGTACTGCCTGATACATCAGGTTAAGTGCCATGTTATCCAACATAATGATGTCAGCCCCATGCTGTAAGGCTTCATTTACCTGCTCTAGGCTTTCCGTTTCAACTTCTATTGTGAGGGGGTAGGGGAGGAACTGACGGATGCGGGCGATCGCGATGCCGATTCCACCTGCTGCGGCAATGTGGTTGTCTTTAATCATCACTGCATCATCTAGCCCCACGCGATGATTGATTGCTCCTCCTACTTGAGTCGCGTATTTTTCCAAAAGTCTTAGCCCGGGTGTTGTCTTACGGGTATCTACTAATTGAGCAGGCAACCCGGCGATTTGCTCAACATACTTCCGAGTTAAGGTAGCGATCCCACTCAAGCGCATAGCTAGGTTGAGAGCAACCCGTTCTCCCGTTAGCAGCGCCTCAAGGGGGCCTTGCAACTTAGCTACTGGTTGCCCTAGAGTAGACCATTCGCCTTCAGAGACAAAGCTTGTGAAGATAACCTGTTCACTTAAAAGCCGAAACACACTAGCAGCAATCGGTAAGCCAGCAATGATCCCTGGGGCTTTAGCTATCCATATTCCTTGCCCCATTCTGGTTTCTCCTGCTAGCAACCCCTGAGTTGTGCGATCACCCCGACCGATATCCTCTAACAACCAGTCATACAAGAGCCGATCTAGCACTATCGGCGGTGGTAAAACAGCAATGGCGCTCACGACTTAACTGCTCCCTTGAGTCACATTCAGCAATAATCTAGCCTAAAAGCCATGCCTAGTGGGAGTTTCAGATTTCTAAAAAAAATCTTCTAGTAAAGGGTTGACAGTATGGGTGGGAGTTGTTAGATTAGTAAAGCGCCAGTTGGAGAGGGCCAAGCGCCCATCACTGCTGAAGCGACCGCACCATGAAAGATGTATAGTTTGAAAGCCAA
>JAFASY010000065.1 GCA_019244235.1 Chroococcidiopsidaceae cyanobacterium CP_BM_ER_R8_30 | reverse complement strand
TAAATCCTCAAGATGTCTAGTACAAAGAGTCAGGAGTCAGTGTTCTGGCATAAGGCGTCCATAGCGTGCTACAACAGGATGACTGGGCTTGGCTGAATAATGAAGCCAAGCCCACATCTGATCGCCTAGAGAAAAATGCCACCACTCTGCCGGATGGCGCTGAAACCCAGCATCCAGCATCACCTGGCATAATAACTGTCGATAGACATGATGCTGTTTTTCTAGGGGGTTGATGCTACTCGCGAAGTAGTCAGGATGCGATCGCGCTGACAGTTCATCAATTGCAGAACCCATGTTGACCGTCTTGCCTGTGCTATCCACCAATGTCACATCTACGGCAGCACCAGTACTGTGAGGTGGTGGAGTACTGGGGTTGAGACTGGGCACTGCCCAGATTTGATAAACCTGCTGCCAAATTGCCTGACGCTGCACTTCTGATAACTGAGATGGGAGGACACCATGGCTTTTAACCACTTCAGCAAATGTATAGTCCACCATAAATTGTTGTACAGCTACTGGGCGGTAAGCATCAAAAATCTGTAGACGCCATTCAGGATGACGGGATTGCAACTGAGCTTGGGCTTGCAGCAAACTATTAAGGACGCTTTGGCGGAGCAGGTAGGGAGAGCGCTCCCCGTAGGGCGCACCTAAACGCTGGTAAGGATGTGGAGATTCTACAGCAAACAATTCTAGGGGAATTAGTACAAGTGGCTCTTCACACTCAAAAATTTGTATTTGCTGGTAAGGTTTCATTCAGTCAGAGAAGAGAATTATTTTACGGTTCAGTTAAAGCTAGGGAAGAATCGCTTAATTCGTCGAATCCCACACCCATAAACGGGAAATTAGGATTAGCAGGAACTGTGATAGTTTCTTCAAACAGGATGCCATGTTTCAAAGCGTTTGGCAAATAAATGATTGATTTGTGTTTAAAAAATGTCTGACTTAACCATTTGCTATATGGGCTTTATAAAATGGAAGTTCTTCTCTCAGAAATACTTGTGAAACATTAATCTTTATAATGGTCTAAACATCTGAGTTTTTTGATAGAAATAAATAGAGTTGCTTAGCAAAGTAGCAACTATTTTCAACCAGCAGCTAGCTCAACGTAGCCTTAGCAAGGAAGTGAGTAGGTAGATCGAGTGAAACATCAATGTATTTTGCAACACAATGAAGAAGATTGCGGTGCTGCTTGCCTTGCCTCCATTGCTAGATATTATGGACGGACAGTTGGCCTCAATCAGGTTCGTGAAGCTGTAGGTACTGGGCAGTTAGGCACAACTTTGCTAGGTCTGAGGCAAGGGGCAGAAGCGTTAGGATTTCAAGCCCGCGCAGCCAGAACTTCAGCTGAGTTTTTAGAGCGCCTGAGTGAAGTGCCCTTGCCAGCAATCATTCACTGGAGAGGCTATCATTGGGTTGTTTTATATGGGCAGCGAGGCAAGAAATATGCGATCGCCGATCCAGCTGTTGGCGTGCGTTATCTTTCCAAAGCAGAACTTAAAGAATGCTGGAAAGACTACATCATACTCCTGCTTGAACCAGATCAGGTTCGCTTTTCTGAACTACAGGATGATAGGACTAATGGTTTTGGACGCTTCTTGCAACGTGTCTGGCCCCATCGTCAGGTTATAGCCGAAGCACTACTGATCAATTTTTGCCTAGGATTGCTCTCTTTAGCGTACCCTTTTCTTATTCAAATCCTGACGGATGATGTACTTGTTCAGGATAATACTAAACTACTCACTGCTGTAGCAATTGGTGTTATGGTCATGAGGCTAATCAGCAGTAGTCTCGGATTGATCGGATCTAACCTAATTGCTCACTTTGCTCAACGGTTGGAGTTAGGGCTAGTTATGGAATTTGGTAGAGCTATTCTCAGCTTGCCTCTAACTTACTATGAATCTCGTCGTAGTGGCGAGATTGTTAGCAGACTAAGAGATATTCAAGAGATTAATCAATTAATTGCCCAAGGTGTTGTTGGTCTACCAAGTCAATTTTTTATTACCCTAATTTCTTTGGGTCTTATGCTATTCTACAGTTGGAAATTGACGCTAGTCGCCATCTTAATCGCTATTATAATGACACTTTCTACTGTTATTTTTCTGCCTACACTTCAACAAAAAACTCGTAGCTTTTTGGTTTTGGAAGCAGAGAATCAAGGCGTTCTAGTTGAAACTTTTAAAGGGGCATTAACTCTGAAAACCACAACTGCTGCTCCCCAATTTTGGGAAGAGCTACAAAGCAGATTTAGTCGCCTCGCCAATCTTGCATTTCGCACGATTCAAATTACTATTGTCAATAATGTATTTTCTGGATTAGTTGCCAACACTGGTAGTGTTGCTCTGCTCTGGTTCGGTGGCACTTTAGTTATTGATAAGGAATTAACTATCGGTCAACTACTAGCCTTTAACAGTATGAATACCAATTTTTCGTCGTTTATTAGCACTGTAGTTGGGTTTGTAGATGGATTTACTCGGGTTAAAACTGCTACTGAACGTCTGACAGAAGTTATTGACTCTACCCCTGAAACTCAATCTCATAGTAAAAAAACCTTTGCCCAGATTCCTGGCAATGCTAATATTGTTTGTACTAACCTCAACTTTCATCATGCAGGTAGAGTTGACCTGATCAGAGATTTTTCTCTCACTATTCCTGGTGGTAAAGTCATTGCCCTAATTGGCAAGTCAGGCTGCGGTAAAAGTACCCTCGTTAAATTGATTGCTAGTCTCTACCCAATCCAATCTGGTAATATTCGTATCGGTCTCTACAATTTGCAAGATCTGTCACTCGATTGTTTGCGGCGGCAGGTTGTACTTGTTCCTCAAGAACCTCATTTTTGGAGCCGCTCTATTGTTGAAAATTTCTACTTAGGTTCTCCTCAGATTAGATTTGAACAGATTGTTAAAGCTTGCCAAATTGCCGAAGCTGATGACTTTATTAGTAAACTGCCTGATAAATATCAAACCGTCTTAGGTGAGTTTGGGGCAAATCTGTCCAGTGGACAGCGGCAACGATTAGCAATAGCCAGAGCTATTGCATGCGAACCACCCATTTTAATTTTAGACGAATCTACAGCAGGTCTCGATCCGGTTAGTGAAGCCCATATTTTAAATCAGCTTCTGTTCCATCGTCAGGGAAAAACGACAATTCTCATTAGCCATCGCCCTAGAGTGATCAACCGTGCTGATTGGATTGTACTATTAGACCAAGGTCAGCCAAGAGTTCAGGGCAGTCCAGAACAACTACAAGCGCAAGTCGGCGAACACTTAGAGTTCTTGATACCTTAATCATGTATCTGCAATCAGCCTCGCCTTTCTCAGCAGAAATTGCAGCACAGTCTCCTCTCTAGAAATAATATCTGCTGTTACCTCCATCCCTGGTTTAAGCGGATAGCGACGATGAGCTTTTACAATATAAGGTGCTTGTGACTGAATAGTTATCTCATAGTAAGGTTCAGATGCCTCATTGCCTGTTTGAGGTGTAATAGCATCGGGAGCGATCGCTCTGACTGCACCTTTGAGGGTGCCGTAATCTGGATATGGATAGGCAGAAATCCGGAGCTGAACTTTGCCCTGCTTACAGTCTGCCACATTTTCTTGTTGGCAAACCTGAATCTTCGCAATGTCTTGAGGTTTAACACGAGCCTTGGTAACGAAAGGGATATCAGTAGGAGCAATCTGGGCAACCACGTCTCCAGCATGTACAACTTGACCAGAGTTTCGCAGCTTCAGTTTAAGGATAGTACCAGAGTGAGGGGCAAGCACAAACATCTTGCTGATTTCGATACCAATTTGTTGCAACTGTTTCACATCATGACTGAGTTGGTTCCTGGTTTGAATTTGCGTACTCTGGAGGTTTGCTCGTTCTTTGACCAAATCTGCTATGGTAGCCTCACCTTTAGCTCTCTCTTGAGCAATTTGCTCTTTCGCTACTGTCACTGCTGCCTGACTAGGGTTGAGGCTAGCTCGAATTCGCTGTAGCTTGGCAACAGCGGCTTTAAAAGCTTGTCTTTTTTCCTCAACTTGTAACTGAGCAACTGCTCCTGTGTTAGACAACTTCTGATATTGTGTCAGCTCTACTCTTGCTAACTCTAGTGCTGCCTCTGCTTCTTGCGTTTCTGTTGTGGCTGTAACTTGCTTGTCTTTATATTCCCTTTGGTTACCGCTTAACTCCGCTTGAGCTGAGGCAATGGAACGATGCATCAAGTTGGATTCAGCCATAATTTGAGCGTTAAGGGCACTGATTTGAGCAGCGATTCGAGCGAGTTGCTGCTGGCTTTGCTGTATACTCCCTGCCAACTGGCTCTTTTGAATTTGCAGGACAGAATCATCCAATCGGGCAATAGTATCTCCCTTATTAACAACCTGATTTTCCTTAACCTCAATATCTTTAACAGTTCCCGCTTCTTCTGCCTGGACTATTCTGAGTTCCCCCGAGGGACGGATGGTAGCAGCAGCCTTAACTATAACGTTGTACTTAATGACCGCAGCAAGGGTAATCGCAATGCCAACACTGCTAACTAGAACTATTCCTCCTAGCTTTGTCCAAAAACCGACTGGGGGAAGAAACTCGTCACTGTGAACTGGGCGGAGAAAGGTTAGATTAAGGTTTTCGTGGCTGTCCATTTATAGTAATGTCAACAATCACAACTCTAACCCTATTGAAATTAAAAATGAATAATAAATGTTTGACTTTTGTTGAAGAAGTGTTGCTCTTATAGCCATCTATATAAACTCTAGAAATTATTTTTATTTATTAGGAAAACTATTCTGACTACATTATTTACAACAAAGATAGCAGTGTTAACTGAGCAAAACCATGCTTTTTGCTAAAGATAAAAGTACTTAGAGGCATACTTTTAAAAAAATATAGCTTTTGATTAATATCTCTTTTATTAAAGATTAGGATATTCTTAATTAAGAAGTAGAAGTCACTTCTAACTTGGTATTGCGACCTCTACAAATTATGTAGAATATTAATTAAAGTTTATGAATTTGATGCAGTTCTACGTACGCGCAGTTGAATCCGCTTGCTCGGATTAGACGCCCACTCCAGTGCCAGCAAAGCTCCATTCATTACCAGTGCTAGAGCGGCAACTGCGATCGCTCCCGCCCAGATCTTGTCATAACGACCCCCTTGGGAAATGCCATCAAACAGTAATGTACCTAGTCCGCCTGCCCCAAACTTGGCTCCAATTGTGGCGATGGCAATGCTAATAATAGTTGCGAGGCGTAAGCCAGCCAGAAAAATGGGCAGCATCAGCGGCACTTGCACGCGCCACCAGCGTTGCCAGCTATTCATACCCATGCCTCTAGCCGCTTCTAGGATCTCTGGTCTGATCGATTGCAGACCAAGAGTAATATGACGTACTAGAATGATCTGGTTATAAATTGCCATAGCCACGACTACTGAGCTGAGGTCAAGGCCGAAGAGCGGCACGAGCAAAATAATTAACGCTAAGCTAGGTATTGTGTAAACAATACCTAAAATTCCCATAACTGGAACATTCAGCCAACGGTAGTGGGTAATTAGCAGGGCTAAGGGTAGGGCAACCAACACAGCGATCAGCAACGCCCAGATTGTCATCTGTAGATGCTCAAGCAGCAAATCCCAGACTATTTCTGGATGCCCAATGATATAGCTCATGTCCTCATCCCCATACTGGCTGAACGACGAATGTGTTCTAGAGTGAGCACACCGACTGGTGTATTGTTGTCCAACACAGTGAGTGATGGCTTACCCGTCCGGAGCAGTAAGGAAAGGGCATGACGTAAATTGTCATGCACAGCAATGGTGGGTTGTGCGTTGAGACTATAGTCTTGAGCTTGCACAAGCGCGATGCTGGAGGCAGCACGTGGAGGCACACTTGTCATCGCTGTCTCAACTCGCAACAAGCTCAGCTGACGCACTATATCATCAGCACCAACCAGATCGTGCACAAAGGCATTAGCGGGTCGTGTCAAAATGTGGAACGGCGTATCGTACTGCACAACCTGCCCCCGATCCATGATTAGAATCAGGTCGGCAAGACGCAGAGCTTCCTCAACGTCATGGGACACAAATAGAATTGTTTTCTTAAGTTGGCGTTGCAGACGCAGAATCTCGTCTTGTAAGGTGGTGCGGGTAATGGCGTCGATTGCTCCAAAAGGCTCGTCCATTAACATGACACTCGGATCTGCTGCTAGAGCCCGTGCTAAGCCAACTCGCTGTTGCTGCCCTCCAGAGAGTTGTGCTGGAAAGCGATCTCGATATTCATTGGGCGGCAAACCGATCAGGTACAGCAGTTCATCGACTCGCGACTGAATTTTCGCGCTCTGCCAGCCGAGTAACTTTGGCACAACAGCAATATTCTGAGCCACATTCATGTGTGGGAACAAGCCAGACTGTTGAATAACGTAGCCAATCTGCTGACGCAGCTTCGTGAGTTCGATCTGCCGAATATCTGTGCCGTCGAAGGTAATCTTGCCTGCTGTGGGTTCATGTAAGCGGTTAACCATTTTGAGTAGGGTTGTCTTGCCACAGCCCGATGGACCCAAAATCACAACCAACTTACCTGACTCAACCTCAAGAGTGCAATCATTGACGGCTGGACGGAGCGAACCTGCAAACTCTAGAGATACATGATCGAATCGGATTGTACTCACAAGCTACTTCTAACCGAGGACAGATAAAAACTGCTAACTTAAAGTAACAGTTTAAACCTGTAACCGCTAAAAAAGTTGCATCATCGGTTACTAGGATTTCTGCAACACTCCCGCTGTGGAAATATCAGGATCGCGCCGTCGATGCGATAGGTAACACGCTAGATTTTAGATGCTGGGATTGATGCTCTAGACGGGTACCACTTAATGAATAGACCAACACCATCCGATTCACCTGCTAATTCGTGTGGTCATGAGAGGACAATTACCTTTAAGTGGGTACTCAACCTGAGTCATGCGATCACTCCCAATATCCCAAACTGGCCAGGAGATCCCCCTGTAGAATTTGCAACCGTAGCGTCCCTGGAAAAAGATGGTTACTATCTGCGGCGGTTCTCAATGGGGGAACACAGTGCCACCCACATCAATGCTCCCAACAGCTTTTACCCGAACGGGAGACAAATCCACCAATATCCCGCCGAGTCTATGATTGTATCGGCGGTAGTCATTGATATTCATTTGCCAGCAGCTGACAATCCTGATTATGCCCTCACTCATACAGATATTTTGATGTGGGAGCAAAAATATGGATCGATTCCAGCTGGTAGTGTCGTTTTGCTGTACACGGGCTGGCAGTCAAAGTGGCTGGACAAAAAGGCATTTCTCAACCCGGATGCTACAGGGAAATTGCATTTTCCTGGCTTTGGCATTGAAGCTACTCGATTCCTGCTCAACGAACGTCAAATTGCTGGGGTAGGAATTGACACCCACGGCGTAGATTCCGGTCAGGATACAACCTTTGCTATTAATCGCTTAGTGTTGGCACAACCCCGTCTGGTGCTAGAGAATCTGACGAATTTGGAACAACTGCCACCAAAAGGCGCTACCTTGGTGATTGGCATCCTGCACCTGTGGGGTGGCTCTGGTTCTCCTGCTGCTGTGATGGCGTTAGTGCCGTAACTCGTACAAGCGTTGCTGTTGATCTATCTAGATTTCGGGAAAAGCCCTACTACATTCAACCCACTGGTTTGGAGCGAAGCACCTGTTCGATAAAATGTTGCATTCTTTCATAGTGTGACCCTTTCCAATAAATCTGACCGCACTCAACACAGCGATGAAATTCATCCATGTATTCCTGCGTTTGCGGTTGTAGTTGGTCAATAATGGTTTCCTTAGAGACGGGTTGCAACAAACCATTGCATCGCAAACAGCGTTGAAAAGGTACCACGGCTTCAAACAAATTAAAGCGTCGTAGCACCTCGACCACCTGTTGTGGCGGATGGGTTGCCCGGACGTAGTAACCGTGGGTGACTACGCTACGCATTAGCACCCCGCGATCGCGTGTCAGTAGAATTCGCCCTTGTGTGCTAGAGATCTGAGCTAGCTCTTCATCGGTATAGTCGTTGCGGTACAACGTATCAAATCCCAACATCCGCAAGCATGTTGCTAGCTTGCCCAAGTGGATATCTAGCACAAAACGGGGGACAAGTAGCGGTTTCGGTCGCACATTGACTAGCGGTGTGATGTGGCTAGACTCAGAGACTGGATAAACATCGATCCGATCGCCATCCTGCACTAGGTAGGAGAAGTCTACTGACTCACCATTCACCAAAATCAGGTCAACTTCAGTATGGGGTACGCCCAAGGATTCAATCATGTCTTTGATCGAGCCTCTACCCTCAAACACGTAAGTAAAACGGACTTGCCTTCTGCTGGGTGGCAAAAAATCATTCAGTTCCGCATAGAAGCGAAAATCAGATGTTGCCATTTGGAGTTGTTGTTCAAACTAAGTGCTTGTTTTAAGTTAACGTGCTTTTCAACAACTTTCGCGGCAATCTAATGTTAGAAACGTTCTCTGAAGAAGAGACCTCTCAACTAGGTGAATGGCGGCTAAAAATCGAAGTCGCCAACCATCACAACATTTTTTGCCACTGCTAACCTGTGGTACAGAGTGGGTTGATTCCTTAGATGAAATAATAGTGACTACTAACACTTTGAAGGAATGCTCTTTGCTGTAGTCGAGGAAACGAGCATAGTTCCAAGATATATAATACCAATTTTGTATGAAGTTGTATAGGATGGTTGCTTATACGGAGCTTTGTAGTCAAGGAGAAAGTTAGAATACCTAACCCAATTGCTTGAAACCTCAATGGTAAGAAGAAACAAAGAAACTGTTTTTATAGTCAGAGACTTGAACAATCCACTGAAAGGATGGGGTTGGGTAGATCTAGATATAGAAGTGATAAAACGCTTTGGATTGTCAACTCAAAGACCACAAGGCATAGTCATCGACTCTAGAGAACATAAGGCACTGTTAGCAGAAGGTAAAAGATACACCCAGTGTATCAACCCTCCAAATAGAGGAACGTCTGGAACCAAGAAGTTTGTAGTTAATAACAATGGTGAACTGATTAATCTTTCAGTTCAGAAGACCTTAACTATAGAAGCGGTGTGTGCTTGGGTTAAGACTTGGGCTAGTCACGATGCCAAAATCATTACTCCTGGTAAAAAGACCATTTCCCTGGCGGGAGAAGCAATATCCGGTAGTAGTGCTTTTATCTATTTTGTTCTGAATGCTGATAGTAATGCCATTAAGATAGGAATGGCAAAAGATTTAGATCAGCGTTTGAAGTCCTTGCAGACATCTAGCCCAGCAAGACTACAACTTATAAAGGTAGTACAACTAGCAAATGTCAAGGAAGCAGCAGAGTGTGAAACCAAACTTCATAGGAAATTTGCTCATTTGAGATTAAGTGGAGAGTGGTTCAAAGCAGAGAAAGAACTATTTGACCATATTGAGAATTCAGAGATAGAGATACAGTAATACTTAGGAGATGGTAAAACTATTGACTGTAGCAGCATTAATAGGAGAGGATATGAATATAAACCCATCAAAAGTTCCGTAATAAAAGGATATCAATTACGCCAGAGTTCACTGAGTTAGTCAATCCCCTAAATCAGGAACTCAACCAAACTGAGCAGCAAGTTGTAAAAGGACTGAAGCTAGATAGAGACTTGTTATCTCGTTTTCCTAACAATGCTACCTTGATCCAAGAATTTGCTTATCTTAATGCTGCGTCGTTGTTTATAGAGACTTCCAGAAAGCAGATAAGGACGGCAGTAGAAACTATTTCGCCTGATGATATCCCTGATGAAATTATTCAAGAAACCGGAGAAGGTTTGGGAAACTTGCTAGGGCGAATATTAGAAGCTAGACTACGAGTTGAAAGATTCATTAACCTTTTGGGGGGATAGATATGAAGGAACTTCCTGATGAAAAAACTATGCTTGCAGCTCTTGAGGAAGCAAGATTAATGGAGAAAGCTGCTAGAGAAATGTGCGAGATGGTTTTCTCAGTTGCCCACAGTGCCCAGAAACGTGTATTAGAGTTCCGCAATGCCCGCAGTGCTAAAGAAACTGAAAGCTACTTAAGTGAGGATGTCACTGGCAAGGTTTAGCGCTATAGGCTCATTATCTGTTTAACAGGAAATGCCAGCTCTCGTGCATCTTCCACAGTCATCTTTCTCTCCCAAGATTTGCGCTCAGGAAACCACTTGAAACCAGCCTGTTTTGCCAGTTCCCTCTCCTCATAAGAGACGAGAGCCTTGAAGACAGCTTTAGGTCTCAAAGCTTTGGCAAACATAGTTTGTATGTCTTCCACGGTGTTTAGTAAACACTTTGGTTTTATTACTAGCAACTCTTGGTAAAGAAAATGACCGTTTTCTTTACCGCTCACGGCAGTTAATCCTGGTTAGACTGCCATCTCATTTGTCCAGAATGAGTATATTAGGGATTGAGTGGAATAACAGTATCCAAGGGCATTGGGAATCTGCTTCTCAAGAAGGAAAGCATGGGGAGAATTCCACCTCTACCATTGATGAGCAATTCTTTAATAGCAAGTGGGATTCTGTGAACCATGAACAAGAATCCCCAACCGTTCACGGCGGGGAGTATGTCAAGATCTCAGGCTTGAGCGGTAATTGTTATACCACTCATTCTCCATGTCTCAAAAAACTGACGGAATAGAACTTCACTTGCCTGTGTCAAGTTTCCATCCGGGTCAATAGTTCCTCCTTGGATTAGCTTTCCTCCATCTGTAATGAAGCATAGCCTCAGTTCACCGTTTTCATCTTTTTGGAGAACCAAATGTCCTCTGGCCAAGACTTGACCAGCACGACTTGAAATAGCGCAGCGCATTGTGCTTTGTGCCTCCTACTTGACACTCTCACCGTTATATCGCGAAGGGATTAACGGGAGATTCTTGCTTCATCCAGTATTTATAGCCCACGGTGGTACAAATGTACCAAGTACTCCCACTGGTACTGACCCCGACAGATTCCCGTCCACAAGCGTTTGTTTAACGTCCACTGACTGTCCGGCAGCAGACAACAAATACTATCCTGCATATAATAATTATCACATGTTGCTTGAATTTAGGAGCTTGAGCATGCCTGCTGCAGTGGGAGTAATCGAAACATTAGGCTTTCCAGCTGTGCTAGCAGCAGCAGACGCCATGGTCAAAGCGGGTGCAGTCACACTAGTTTATTATGGTCTAGCGGAAAGCGGTCGCTTTATAGTCACTGTTCGAGGCAGAGTTGCTGAAGTAGAAACCGCAGTAGCAGCAGGGATTAAAGCTGGGAACCAAGCCTATGGCGGCGAGGTGATTACTCATTATGTGATCCCTAACCCCCCTGAAAATATCGAAACTGTTCTGCCAATTAAATACACTCAGAAAGTTGAACAATTCCGCATGTTTTGAGCTAGCTCAACTTAACCTACTAAGCTATCCTCGGTACAACAGTCAAGTGCCTAGAGAACTTAGGATATTGGGTGAAGACAAAAAAACTCCCTTCTCTTTCCCGACACCCTACACCCTATTAGATTGGGGCGAAGCTTCGTAGAATGAGTACGTCAGGATTCACATATCTTACAAATTTTTAGGAGATTGGTAATGCCAGAAGCGGTCGGATCAATAGAGACGAAGGGATTTCCAGCTGTGTTAGCAGCAGCAGATGCGATGGTCAAAGCTGCTCGCGTCACGCTAGTTGGTTATATCAGAGCTGGAAGCGCTCGCTTTACGGTTATTATTCGAGGGGACGTTTCAGATGTAAAGAGGGCTGTGGCGGCTGGGGTTGATGTTGTAGAACAGGTTTATGGCGGGACATTGGAATCTTGGGTCGTCATTCCTCGCCCTCATGAAAATGTTGAAGCTGTTCTGCCAATTGCTTTTACCCCAGAAGTTCAACGCTTCCGGGAAGCGGTCGAAGGGGTTAGAGCCCAATAAGAGCATCCTGATTATTTGCAAGCAGTTACACCTCGTTTAACAAGTGGTGTAACTATCGCTTGCTTTTACTGAAGCCAAATGTAGGGGTTTTCAGCTTCTCAAATTATTAGGAATCTATTGAACGATAACCAACTAGTCAAGGTAGCCCAATAGTTCAGCAATTCCTGTACTAGCGTTTGTGGCAATCGGACGTCCTTGAGGTAATGGCTTAATCTTTATCAGCTCGGCAACACTGTAATCAGAAGTGTCGTTCGGCTGAGCCGCAATAACTTTCGTGGTACCTTTAACAGTGCTATTCCTTCTCATTACCATACTCCTGAATTTTGTTTACCGCAATGAAGACATTACGCCCTAGGTCTAGTGACCAGCCAGTCTCAACAGCTGGCAAGAACTAAAAATATCTTTATTTTATCTTAACCAAACTTAGTTTTTAGAGAAGGAAACCTGATAAAACTTAACATCCATATAAAAAAATTAATTTACGATTGAAAAACTCATCTAGGCAAGGCTATCTCGTTCATGACTCGCGTCTCTATAATCATTCCTACCTTAAATGAGGCAAGCTGTTTAGGGCGCACCCTACGCCATCTGAGGCTGCTTGAACCTCCAGCTTGGGAAGTATTGGTGGTGGACGGTGGGAGTGAAGATGAGACAAAGGCGATCGCTGTCAAGGAGGGAGTGCATGTCCTCGACTCTAATCAGCGTGGCAGAGCAGAACAGATGAACCAAGGTGCAGAGGTCGCAACAGGAGAAATCTTATGCTTCTTACATGCAGACACGCTGGCACCAGACGATCTTGTGGCTGTGATTGAGCGAACCTTAGTCGATCAAACTGTTGCTGCTGGAGGATTTATCTCTCTGATGACAGGTTCTCAAACAACGCGATGGGGAGTGTCGCTACATAACTATATCAAAACTTACTACGCTCCCCTCATTTTCCGACCTCACCTATTTTTTAAAGGACTGCGCCTACTCTTTGGAGATCAGGTCATGTTTTGTCGTCGCACCGACTTTTGGCACTGTGGCGGATTTGATGCTATCCCCATTCTAGAAGAGGCAGCTCTATGTCTGAAGTTAGTGCGGCGAGGGCGAATTTGCTTGGTCAATCGTATCGTTCAGAGTTCTGATCGTCGCGTAGCTCAATGGGGAGCCATGAAGGCGACAGGCATATACCTCTACATTGGCTTCTTGTGGGGACTGGGAGTTCCAGCCAGCTATCTTCAGCAGTTTTATGAAGATGTACGTTGAAGAAGGAGCGGTGAGTAGCTAGGGATAGAAAGAAACTTATTTAGTGTTGGAGTATTCCTGGACAATTAAGTTGAAAAAACGCTAGCTTAGAATACTAAACCTGAAATTATATAGTTAATTGTTATGTCTCTACCTATTGTTGCAATTATCGGACGCCCCAATGTGGGTAAATCCACTATCGTGAATCGCCTTGCAAGGACGCAAGCAGCGATTGTATATGACGAACCAGGAATGACACGCGATCGCACCTACTCTCTTGCCTACTGGCGCGATCACGAGTTCCTGGTAGTTGATACCGGAGGCTTAGTATTTAATGATGATACCGAATTTTTACCCCTAATTCGCGAACAGGCAGCTTTAGCATTGGCTGAAGCATCTGTTGCAATTTTCATCGGGGACGGACAAGAGGGACCAACAGTCGCTGATATCGAGATTGCACAGTGGCTCCGGCAACAACCAGTGCCAGTGCTGCTTGCTGTGAACAAGTGTGAATCCCCTGAACAAGGTTTAGCTCAAGCCAGTCATTTTTGGGAATTGGGATTAGGTGAACCCTTCCCAATTTCTGGAATTCATGGCAATGGCACTGGGGAATTGCTAGATGAGTTAATTGCTTACCTACCACCAGTCACGGATACCCCTGAAACAGAAGAAATCAAAGTGGCGATTGTGGGGCGTCCTAATGTGGGTAAGTCTAGTCTATTAAATGCCTTTATTGGAGAGCAACGGGCAATTGTTAGCCCTATCTCTGGTACTACCCGCGATGCTATTGATACTGTAATTGAACGGCAAGGACAGACCTACCGTCTAATCGACACAGCAGGGATTCGCAAAAAGAAAAATGTTGAGTATGGTCCAGAATTTTTGGGAATTAACCGTGCATTCAAGGCAATTCGACGAGCGGATGTGGTTTTGCTTGTTATTGATGCGCTAGATGGAGTGACAGAACAAGATCAAAAATTGGTTGGGAGGATTGTGGAAGAAGGGAGAGCCTGTGTCCTTGTCATTAACAAGTGGGACGCGGTTGAAAAAGATTCCTACACAATTTACGAATATGAAAAACAGCTCAAGGAACGGCTGCATTTTGTTGATTGGGCTGAGACAATCTTTGTTAGCGCCTTAACTGGTCAACGGGTGGAAAAAATTCTAGAGTTGGTTAATATGGCAGCTGAGGCGCATAAGCGCCGAGTAACTACAGCTGTGATTAATGAAGTGTTACAAGAAGCTATTAGCTGGCATTCTCCACCAACCAGCCGCCAAGGGCGTCAGGGAAAAATTTATTACGGTACTCAAGTCAGTAGCCAACCGCCAGCGATCGCACTATTTGTCAATGACGCTAAGCGCTTCAACGACAACTATCGACGCTACATCGAGCGGCAATTTCGACAGCATTTGGGCTTCACTGGCACACCATTGAGGTTGTTTTGGCGGAGTAAGAAAGTCCGCGAACTAGAAAGTAGCAGTGCTAATCGAGCTACCCGCGTCTAAGCAATGGATTTACTGCGATCGCTACCTCTAGGGCTGTACCTCGATGAGCCGATTACCTGGCTGCATCGGCTAGATCCAAGAGTGAAACTGGCATGGCTGCTAAGCATTTTGGCAGCACCAATTCTGGCAAACTCTACCTGGCGGATTCTCCTGGTAGGACTTTTGATCCTTTTAACCTTCATTGCCGCCATTCCGTTACGGGTATGGCGGCAGCAATTGGGTTGGCTATTGATGCTTTCGTTTTTTATCCTGGTTATAGCTGCAGTCTCTCCTGACAGTCTCAGTGTAGAATCTCATCCTCGCCTACCAGCTAACGAAATAGCCTTTGTTGAACACCCGCCGATTGCTCCTCTTAAGCAGCAGCGTTCTTGGTATAACCCTATTGGTCTGGGGCAAAAGCCTGCAGCTCAAACAACCCTACCACAGCCGACTGACTACAGATATGTGCTGCTACAGCAGGGAATATTTCGGGTAACCCGCCGCTCACTGAATATGGCTGTCAACTACAGCACTCTTCTGTTTACCTTAATCTACAGCAGTAATCTTTACCTGCTCACAACTGCTCCAGAGGAAATTACGGCTGGGATTGAGAGTTGGATGCAACCTTTGCGACGGCTAAAATGGCCTATAACTGAAATTGCCCTGACTTTAACCTTGTCCCTGCGCTTTATTCCTTTAGTTTTGGAAGAGGTGCAGAATTTGAGCCGTTCTATCCAAACGCGAGCAATTAATTGGAAAAAGCTGGGCTTGAAGGGCGCAGTGCGAGTCTGGATGATGGTAGCAGAGAGGCTTTTGGAAAATCTGCTACTGCGGGCAGAGCAAATGTCTAATGCTATGGTTGTCCGAGGTTTTACAAGCGCCAATACTCATCGAGTGCAGTGGCACCAGTTGCGGCTCAAAAGAGGTGACTCGATGGCACTGTTAGGTTTGGTGGTGTTCTGGGGAGCGCGGCTAGTTTGGGGAAATGGCAGTTAAAGTTACGGACTGTTAGCGCGATATATTTCTACTCGTATAGACGAAAAAAATCGTTACGCAGTCTGGGGTACCAAGTCAATTACAGTATTGAAACTACTAAAATAGTTTCTGATAGCGTTTGCCGGAATACCAGTAAAATCTAACCATTCATAATGATAAGAATTGGGGAAAGCCGATTCTATCTGTAGCAGAGGTAATTTGGGTGTGGCTAGCAGTATAGAAATACATTCCTCTCCCGATACAGTTTGGTTTGCCAGCTTAACAGCGGCGATGTATTCAATATTGATGATAAGATTCTCAACTTTGATGAAGGTCATGGTGATTTGAATTTAAAGGTTGATAGTTGATGTTGTTAGAAATTAGGACTATTCAGAAATGTGACTCCATAATCCTGGCTTGCGCAACCCTTAGAAGTCAATTAAGTAACAATAAAGATGTATGAAGAGTTTGCTATTCTTGATGGATAGTTGTCTACCAAATGCGGCAAGACTACATATTCAGTGGCAGACAGATAAAACTACCTATTAGTGAGTTGCTGGCGATCCCAACTCTTAAAATGGCGTCAAATGCCAAACTCTCTATGTGTACGCTTCATCCTTTATACTTTTTTAATGATTAGATTAGGAACAGATATTGTTTATATTCCTCGAATACAAGAGGCTTTATCCCGCTTTGGCCATCGCTTCTTGCAACGGGTCTATACTCCAAGCGAGCAACAGGATTGCGGTTACGGTCAAAATACCAGTTGTCGTCCTTCTATTCACCGACTGGCTGGGCGTTGGGCAGCAAAGAAAGCGATCGCTAAGGCGTTAGAGACTCGGTGGCGAGGGGTCGGCTACACCGATATTGAGATTATCCGTCTGCCCAGTGGAGCCCCAACTGTGAGTCTGCACCGACGGGCGGCAGCAATTGTATCTGCTTGGCAAGAAAGTCAGTGGCAATTAAGTTTGAGTCATGATGGAGATTACGCAGTCGCCACCGTACTCTTAGTTTACTCCAAGGCTCCGCCCTCTAATTTAGGGGATGGATCGGTGAAGAAAAGGGGCAATGAGGAAAATAAAATGTAGCCTTCCATACCTTAAATAAAAGATTCTCCCTTATTCTTGATTATTGTCAACAGCGGTGTATTCTGGTATAGACTTTAACCATGAATTAGATGTAGTTACACCCTCACCATTTTTCGTACTTATACTCAGATCTTGTTTGCCTGAGCAAGCGATTCACTTTAATAGAGTGGTTATTTGTAGCGCCAATATTTAATGAACTCAGAAACTTACTTAAACCATCCAACGTTTGGTCTACTTTACAGAGTCTGCATCGTTGAGGAAAACCAGGAACTGTTCACTACACTCTATGCACAACGCCTATTTTTTTTAGTAACAACCGGAACCAGAGGTTTTAAATTTGAACCAATTGGGCGTTCTGAGGCCCGTTTGCTACTAGACAACCGTTTGCGGCTGCTACGTCGCACTGGTCAGTTGCAGGAGTACGATCAGCTACAGAAGGTTTTGCAACGTACATTCCAATGACAAGTTCAATCGCTCTCCGCATTGCCACAGTTCGCCAACAGCTTCCAGCTTCAGTCAAGTTGATTGCCGTTACAAAGCAGGTGTCTGTAGCTGCAATGCGAGAAGCATATGCTGCTGGAGTACGCGATTTTGGTGAAAGTCGCATCCAAGAGGCAGCTGTCAAACAGGCTCAACTCCAAAATATATGTGATATTACTTGGCACTTTATCGGGCGTTTGCAAAGTAATAAAGCGAAAAAAGCTTTAGAACAGTTTCAGTGGATTCACTCTTTAGACAGCTTGGAGTTAGCTCAGCGATTAGAGCGGCTGGCATCGAAGGTGAATTTAAGACCGCAAGTTTGCCTTCAGGTCAAAATCCTTAGCGATCCCAACAAATCTGGTTGGACTGTCCCCGAATTGTTTGCCGACCTCGGTGAACTCAGTCTATGCCAAAACCTACAAATCCAAGGGTTGATGGTAATTCCTCCTTTAGGATTGAATGAATCAGAAACTTTTGATGTTTTCCAGCAGGCTCGCGAACTAGCAGCTAAGATTCAGCAGATGTCTTTGCCCCATATTCAAATGCAGCAGTTATCTATGGGCATGTCAGATGACTATCAGCTAGCCGTTCGAGCTGGTGCAACAATGGTGCGGCTGGGGCGAACCTTGTTTGGGGAACGACCTGTTTAGAACGGAGACCTTTCCAAATGTGTAGCAAGTAACCATCCCTCGTATCATGTAATGAGGTAGCCAGAGATGTTAACGGTAGGGCATGGGTAGTATTTGGGAAATTGATTTTTACTCGCGTCCAATTTTGGACGAAAGCCAGAAAAAGATTTGGGAAGTTTTGGTGTGCGAGAGCCCGATGGATGTGCGCACCTCAGCTGAGTCACTATTTCGGTATGCTCAGTTTTGTCCCAATTCTCAGGTGAATTCAGTTTGGTTGCGCACAGCTTTAGAAGAGGCAATCTCAAAAGCCCCTCAACCCCCTACCAAAATTCGCTTTTTCCGCCGCCAGATGAATAATATGATTACTAAAGCCTGCGCAGACTTGGGCATTCCAGCCCAGCCCAGCCGTCGCACGCTTGCCCTCTACCAATGGCTGCAACAACGAATGGTGGAAGTGTATCCTCACCAGTCAGGCTATCAACCAACAACGAATCCATCTGTGCAGTTTGAAATATTAACGCCCCAACGCCTACCAGATGCTTTAACAGGACAGCAGTGGGCCTTTGTTTCTTTAGAAACATCAGCATTTGAGGAAATGCCCGATTGGGGGATTGACTTTGGCGAGGCTTTCCCGCTACAGATGATAGGGTTAGCGCCTGGTACCAAGATTCCAGGTATCATAATCTTCTCGCCTAGAGCTTTACCAATAGCAGGATGGATGTCAGGATTAGAGTTAGCTTTCCTTAAATTTGAGAGTAGCCCAGTAGCGAGGCTGCTGTTGGAGTCTGGCGTGAACGAACGATGGATTTTGGTGAACCTCAAGACTGCTCAAACTCAAGCCGAAGCAGCAGGATTTGAGGAAGCTAAACAAAAAGCTAAAGGAGTGCATTTTTTGGCTGTTCAGTCAAGTCCAAAGGCTGAATCTTTTGCAGGTTTTTGGCTATTGCAGGAGCTCGATTTGCCGTAAATTTTGCAAACGCAGATACACCTAGATACACGCAGATAAAAGGCAATTATCAGCGTTCATAGCGTGTCCATCTGCGGTTTAATCAACTCATTCAATGAGAGCAAAGGTCATGGGTTCTGAAAATTTGCCACAAGAGACACTAACAGAGCAACTGCTGGAACTAGCTGCCAAGTCAGGAGCGGAGGCAGCAGAGGTGTATCAGTCGCGATCGCTGTCTCGACCAGTTTTTTTCGAGGCTAACCGACTTAAGCAGATAGAAAGCACCCAATCTGAAGGTATAGCTCTCCGGCTGTGGCGAGAGGGGTGTCCGGGGCTCTCTGTGGCTTATGGTCCAGTAGAACCACAAGCTTTGGTGGAACGGGCTTTGGCCCTAAGTCATTTGAGTGAACCCGAACTCATTGAACTGGGAAGTGATTCAAAACCGATGTATCCTGACCTGGGTGAGGCCGTCTCAATTCAACAACTGTTGGACTGGGGGAAGGAGGCAATCGCTCTGGTGCGAGACGTTTACCCAGAAGTTATAGTCAGCGCTGAATGGGATTGTGAGGTTGAAACAATCCGTCTAGTCAACTCCCTGGGCTTAGACTGCTACTATACAGACACTACGCTGAGTTGTTACTTGTCAGCAGAATGGATTCGGGGAGATGATTTCTTGAGTGTCTCAGATGGTCAAACTGAACGAGGCAGGTTACATCCACAGAAGCTTGCTAACCAGATTTTGCAGCGGCTTGCCTGGGTGGGTGAAAATGTGGCTTCGCCGACTGGGCGCATCCCAGTTTTATTCACTTCTAAAGCTGCTGATATGCTTTGGGGCACAGTCCAAGCTGCGTTGAATGGCAAACGAGTGTTGGAGAGAGCTTCTCCGTGGGCTGATCGTTTAGGGCAGGTTGTCACCTCCTCTGCCCTGACGTTGTCTCAACAACCGGAAGCTGGACCATTCAGTTGTCCTTTTGATGACGAAGGAACCCCAACTCAACCCCTAATTTTTATCCAAAATGGGTGTTTACAACATTTCTACTGTGATCGCACGACTGGAGGTCAGTTAGGGATTGGCTCCACTGGCAATGGGTTCCGTCCGGGCTTGGGCAGCTATCCCACTCCTGGTTTATTTAACCTGCTGATTCAGCCTGGTACTGGTTCCTTGTTGGACTTGATTGCCCAGCTGGATCATGGACTTATCGTGGATCAGATGCTGGGTGGTGGTGGCAGCATCTCTGGCGACTTTTCTATTAATGTTGACTTAGGCTACTACGTCAAGCATGGTCAGGTTCTAGGGCGCGTGAAAGACACAATGGTCGCTGGCAATGTCTACACGGTACTCAAACAGCTAGTGGCACTAGATGGAGAGGCTGACTGGAATGGTTCTTGCTACACTCCATCTCTTATAGTAGAGGGATTGTCTACAACTAGCAGAAGTTCAACCTGACAGTTCAGCCAAATCTGCTAGGATATCTTTCGCATGAGTTTCTGGTTTAACCTTCTCGTAGATCTTTTCAATCTTGCCATCTGGGTCAATCATAAATGTGTTGCGGCTGATGCCCATATACTCCTTGCCCATAAATTTTTTCAGACCATAACTACAGTATGCTGTGGCAACTTTGCCATCCAGGTCACACAGCAAAGGAAAGGGCAGTTGGAATTTCGTTGTAAATTTTTCGTGGGACTTAGCATTATCGGTGCTAATTCCTAGAACGACCAAATTGCGTTGCTGGTAATCTACATAAGCATCCCTAAACGCACAAGCTTCTTTGGTGCAGCCAGGTGTGTTGTCTCGCGGATAAAAGTAAAGGATAACTCGCTTGCCTTTGAGATCTGCCAAACGAACCATATTCCCGTGTGTATCAGGCAAGTTGAAGTCAGGTGCAATGTCACCAGGCTTGAGGTTCATAATGAGCTTTCATTAGACTACCTGTAAAGGTAAGTGTTTTACTTGTATGAATTGTATCACAAGCACTAGTTTGATAAGCGACAACAGAAAACGAAGTGCTTCAGCAAGTGCGATTGTCATTAGAATAGATATGCGAAAGCTGAACCATGACAATGCAGTTTCTCTTGGAGTGAAGTTATGATACTGCATTTAGCGGATTAAGGCTTTTTTATGGTATCTATTTATACGTAATGCATCACCGCTTGTGGAATCTATCCATCTCCCAGCGCCTCCGGCAACTGCTACTGCCTCGGCGTCGCTTGGCGATCTTTGAAGCTTGTCTAATTGGTTTGATCTCCGGCTTAGCAGCAGTTTTGCTAGAGCAAGGAGTCAGTTGGTTGGGTACATGGCGAGTGCATACAGCTAACCATTTCCCTATTTTGTTAGTGCTACCAGTGACTGGTATGGTAGGTGGACTGATTGCTGGTTTCCTAGTGGAACGGGTAGCGCCAGAGACAGCTGGTAGCGGGATGTCGCAGGTTAAAGCTGTACTCGCTCGGGTACCAATGCCACTCGATCTTCGAGTTGCCATCATTAAGCTGATAGGTGCTACTGTCTGCCTCGGTTCGGGGTTTGCCCTAGGGAAAGAAGGACCAACGGTACAGATTGGAGCTGCCTTAGCCGCTCAACTCAGTCGCTGGGTGCCTACCTCTCCAGATCACCGTCGCCAGTTAATTGCAGCTGGTGCAGGAGCAGGACTAGCTGCTGCCTTTGATGCACCGATTGGAGGTGTACTATTTGTTGTTGAAGAACTTTTGCGCGGCGTATCAGGTATTACTCTAGGCACGGCGATTCTAGCTTCCTTCATCGCTGCAGTAGTAGCCCGCGTCTTTGGTAGCCATAGCCTAAATCTCGATCTCCATTTAACTGCTTTTACGACTAGCTTCTACGCTCAAGAAATTCCCTTCTATATCCTGTTGGGGGTTGCGGCTGGGTTACTCGGAGCACTTTTTAATCGAGGGCTTTTGACCAGTCTGGCACTTTATCGCGACCGGATGCGCTTTGGTATCCCTGTGCGAGTCGGCTTGGCTGGATTAGTCTCTGGTGTTATCGTCTCGCTGCTGCCAGTTGCCTTCCACGATCGGACTGGTTTGCGGGAACTCCTGCTAACTGGTCATGAGCCTTGGCAATTTTCTGCTACTGTCTTTACGACTGAATTTTTTCTCATCTTGATAGCAGCTGGTTCTGGAGCGCCAGGAGGATTACTTGTTCCTACCCTGCTCCTTGGGGCTGCCCTTGGTCATGTAGTCGGCTTTTTTGAACACAGTTGGCTAGGTCTTAGTCTAGCTACAACCTATGCTCGTGTGGGAATGGCAACATTTTTTAGTGCTGTAGCTAGGGTACCTATCACGGCGGTGGTGATTGTTTTTGAAATCACTACTGACTTTAATCTCGTTCTGCCTCTAATGATTGGCTCTGTCACCGCTTCTTTAGTTGCGGAAATGGTGTATAAGGGCTCGATCTACGACCTTTTACTAGAGTGGAATGGAATTCATTTAGAGGAAGAAGAGACAGTTAATAATGGTTCTCTGGCTCAACTAACAGCTGCTGATGTGATGCAGCGACGAGTCGAGACTCTTGGAGCACAGATGACTCTTGATGAAGTCATACAGGCGTTTTCTCGCTCTCATCACCGTGGGTTTCCAGTTGTTGAAGATGGCAAGATAGTAGGCATTGTGACTCAGTCAGATATTGCCAATATCTCCCAGCGTCAACTACCAGGGGATGCAGCTTTAAGCGAGATTATGACTCCGCATCCAGTCACAGTCAGTCCGACTGATTCCCTAAACCACGTACTCTACATGCTCAATCGTAACGATTTGAGCCGTTTACCAGTCATTCAAGATCGGAAATTAGTAGGAATTATTACCCGTGGTGATATTATTCGGGCGGAAGCCGATCAGTTGAAAATTGCTCAGTTGGGACCTCAACCTCAACCATCTTATGTTGTTTATCAAACCCGCTCACCAGCAAGGGGACGAGGACGAATGCTGGTACCATTGGCTAATCCTCAAACGGCTGAGGTGCTGTTGCAACTAGCCGCTGCAATTGCCCGCGAGCGCCACTACGAAATTGACTGCCTCCAAGTGATTGTAGCTCCACGCCACCATTCTCCTACTGAGGCAAATGTAAATACTGCTAGAAGCCGCCGTCTATTACGCAAGGCAGAAGTTAAAGGAAGGCAGTGGCAAATTCCCGTTCATACTGAGGTGCGGGTAGCACATGATGTGGCAACTGCGATTTTAGAGGTGATTAAACAACGCCATATCGATCTGGTTTTAATGGGCTGGGAAGGTAAGACTTCAACTCCAGGTCGCATCTTTGGCAATGTTGTAGATACCCTGATTAGGCAAGCCCCCTGCGAAGTCGTGCTAGTAAAATTAGGGGACGCGCCCACGCGGCTATCCCCCTCCGTTGAGGTAACTGGCGTTGTCGAGTCACTTGCTGATGGCAACGGACAACATCTCACCTCTGTAGAGCCTCTGAACGAGGAAAACCAATACCGTTTTAATCGATGGCTTGTGCCAGTAGCTGGCGGTCCGAATTCTAAAGAGGCAATTCAACTGCTACCAGCTCTAGTGACACTAGGAAAAACTCCAGAAATTCGGCTATGTCAAGTCTTTAACCCCTCTGAGCCACCACCTAACATGACAGCTATAGAACAGGCTGTTCGCCAGCTATTTCGCCATCACAAACTATCTAGCTCAGTCATTGCTGCTCCACTCAAAGCTAGTTCCGTCTCTGAAGGCGTGATTGATTTGGTCAAATCCGCTCATTTTGATGTGGTTGTCCTAGGAGCCAGCCGAGAGGGATTGCTGGAACAGACCATTAAAGGAAATATCCCTGAAGCGATCGCGAGCCATGTGGACAGCACTGTTATTCTTGTACGCTCTGCTGCTGGTATCCAGTAACATTCTCAGTGGTTAACAACTGTTGCGTTGTGCTTCAGGATCGCCCTACTTCTTTGCCAAAGAGGCTTTGGCTTCTTGAGATACTGCCTCTACTTCATCATTTGCTAAAGCTAAGAGTGTGGAGTGAGCTTCAGGACCTCCTAGGCGATTTAGGGCCTGTACCAATCTGTAGCGAATTTGCCAATCTGGATTAGCCGCATAAGGAACCAAAAGCGGCACTGCTTGCATGTCGCCTAACTCACCGAGAGAACTGATAGCAGCTGTTTGGATCAAATCATTTTCTGTTGTCAGCGCCTGTTTTAGGAGTTCAAACGCTCGCGGATCACCTAATTCTCCTAAAGTAGCAACAATGCTGAACTTGACTAACCACTCGGGAGTGGTGTCATAGAGCTGCTGCAAGTCTTCAAATGCTTCTGTAAGTTTTAGCGCTCCTAAGCAGTCTGCGGCTGCTGCCTGCACATCTGGTTCGGGGTCGTTAAGGCAATCACGCAACAAGCTTAAAGATGTTGGTAAATCCTGCCCGCCCAGAGTGTCTAACTGACTAACGGCAGAGTACCGGACGCGAGCATTAGGGTCTGCAATCGCAGTTTTAACTAGCTCAAATGCAACGGCAGGTTCTTCCAATTGACGGATTTGATTTACGGCTCGCAGGCGGCTACCAAGATCTTCCGAACTCAGCAATTCCTTAACAGACTCAGGGGTCGTACTCATAATCTATTTTTTACCTGTTTATTACTCTTGACTTGCTGCCATCGCCCGAATAATGTCTCCTCGGGTAAGGATACCTATGACATGACCACTGGCGTCGAGAACTGGCAAACGGTGAACTTTGCGTTCGTGCATCAATTGAGCAGCATCTTTTAAAGGCTTGTCAGGATCAACAGTAAGTGGTTCTTGACTCATGACTTCCCCAACGGTTTGCCCCAGTGCCTTATGGAGATCGCGCTCGTAAGTCGCAGGATTTTTTAAAAAGATGACGCTGTCAAGAAACATGATGTAAGCCGGAGGAGTGACTCCCGTTTCCTGCCACATCAGATCGGTTTCAGAAACGATACCTACCAACTGACCAGCATCGTCTACAACAGGAAGGCCGCTAATGTGTCGCTCTGCCAGAATCTGGATAGCTTCCTTTAGGGGCGTTTGGGGTTGCACAACAATTGGGTCACGGCTCATGGCGTCGGCAACGGTTTTGGGCATCTTCAGCTAAATCTATGTTTGAATTCCATAACTCATTGTAGGAAATTGCAGGGAACGACCGAGCGGCGTTGATAAAAAAAGTATTTATTTAGAGCTGAAAGCGCATCATATCCTTGGCTAGATGATTCCTTGCTCAAAAAAATTCTAAGGATTAGCAGAACTTGTAGGTGAAGGTGATGTAGTTGCCTGCTGGCTCTGTTGACTTTTGATTTTCAACACATCTTTCGCCGATAGTCCGTCACTCTGGGTGCCGAAATACCAGAGACAGGCTGCTGCCTCTGCCCGAGTCACAGGTTTTTGTGGTTGAAATAAAGTTGTATAGCCAAATACGCGACGGATGTTTGAGCGATCGCCATTCTGGAAATCCGCCAGTACTGCCTTTAACGCTAAAGGGTTAATGCGAGCTGCATCTTGAAAGCCCCAAGTTTGCTTCACTGCATCCACGGAGGCATTTGGCAGAGCTTGATGGGTGTCTAGAGGGACTTTCTCAAGAATCATCTGCTCCCGCGTCAAGGGTGCATCAGGACGGAACAAGACTGCTGTGTCATCTCCAGAGAGAGGGCTGGGAATTAAACCAGCTTCCGCTAATCCCTGAATTATAGGAAAATCAGGATCGGTTGCTGGCACGTCCTGGAAAGCTGGTCGATCTGTGGGAGATGCAGCATGGATTTGCTGGGCAGGAGTGGTGGAGTGAATGATATTGTTAGCAGTGAACAACCAACGAGCGAATTCGCGGCGGCTGATAATTTTATTAGGGTCGAACTGAGTTCCGGTAGCAGATTTATTACTCTTGTCAGTGGCATTCAGCGGCAAGGCACCTAGTTTTGCCAGGTCGCTGACATATTGACGATATTCTGGGGGAACTTGATTTAGATCTGTAAAGTTGCTGTCCCCAACCCTAGCTGGTTGAGTGTCGGGTGTTGGGGATGGCTGGGCAGCAGTAACAGTTGGGGGTGCTACACTTTTGGACAGTTCTGATCGGAGGGGACCTCCGCTCAGACTTTCCGCCGGATTGCTCGCGCTTGGTTGTGGGGTAGTAGTGGCTGTGGGAGCGGGTGCTGTTGCAGCTTCACTGCGACTATACTGAATCACGAACGTAGTAGCTGCTACATCCTGCTTGGTTGCTGGTTGACTCTGTGAGGGCGTAGAGCTAGAAGGAGTTGGTTGAGGTTGAATCGAAACACTCACCTGGAGATTATCTCGACGCGCCTCAATCGTGTTGTTACTAGCAGCAGTTGGCTGGCTCAATATCTGCCAGTTGTTTGTTTGAAACTGCTTTTGGTAAAATTCTTCAATTAAATGACTTGGGTCAGGACTGATCCAACGAGTCAACGTTTTTAAAGGAGGAACCTCCACCTGAGAGCGAGTTGACTGCGTTAGCTGACTGTCCCCAGTTGTCAATGAACTAGCAGATTGTCCTCCTTGAGCTTGCGCTCTTGAGTTGCCGGAGCTACCTCCGGCAAACCCTTGAGTGGTTGATGGGGTAACGACATCCTGTAGCTGGGCATTGGGATAGATGGGGATTTCAGCAGGAAAATTAGCTGGCAACTGAACTGTTGTCTTGTTTGGTTGGGAGCTGCCTGTAGGACCAAATGTAACTGGGTTGTCTTTTAGCCTAGGATCAGCAGCAAAGGTTTGCTCAAGGTTTTTGCTAGTGGGACTGCTAGTGCAGGCAACCAAAGAAGTCAGCAAAACAGCTAGACTCGCCAGCCTAGCGGCATATCTGTATAGCACAGCAAATGAAAGCATAAGTATCGATCTCTACGCTAGCGCACACTTAAGTAGGGATGGAGAAAAAAGCAAGGGTGTTTCTAAAATCTAAAAAAGATATTAAATTAAAGAAGAATAACCCCATGGGTAGTAGTCAATCTAACTTGTTGTGAGCCCTCACCTGTTTGTTCATGTGCTGAGAAGATTGCATGCAGGTTTATCCTAAAAAAACATCTCAACCTGAAGCGCAACTACAGATTCTACTGTTTGTTGATGAGCGTCCGAGCTCTCGACAACAAGTTGAGAGAATTCGTCATTACCTGAGAGAGCTACAGGCTGATTACCAATTCGAGCTGCAAATTGTAGATGTCACAGAGCAGCCATATTTAGCAGAACACTTCAAGCTAGTAGCTACTCCTGCTTTGATCAAAATTTATCCTGAACCTCGGCAAACCCTAGCTGGGAACAATTTGATCGCCCAATTGAAAAATTGGTGGCCTCGTTGGCAGAACGCAATAAAAACTCAATTCCAATTGGCTGACAGGTTGTCAGAAATAGACAACAGTCATCGCGTTCCTACATCTGATCCTATCCGTTCCGTTGCCGATTCTGCCGAACTCATTCGATTCAAAGACGAAGTTTTTCGCCTCAAACAAGAAAAAGAAAAACTACTGGAACAATTGCAGTTTAAAGACCGAGTCGTCGCCATGTTGGCGCATGACCTCCGCAATCCCCTAACGGCTATCTCTATCGCTATAGAGACTTTGGAATCAAACTATAAGCCTGAACTAAGTAAGGCTTCGCAGATGACTCCTGCCCTAGCATTACAGTTATTCAAACAAGCTCGCACCCAAACTCGGGCAATCGAGCGCATGATCGCAGGTTTACTGCAGGTGGACTGTGGTCATAATGCCAATTTGCGCATTCAACCTCAAAAGTTAGAACTATCACCAGTCTGTCAAGATGCGATTGAGCAACTGGGTAGCCGCTTTCATGCCAAAGCCCAACACGTAGAGAAAGATATTCCTAAAGATCTGCCCTGTGTTTATGGCGATCCCCAGAAGATTCATCAGGTGCTGATGAATCTATTAGATAATGCGAATAAATATACTCCCGAAGGTGGTTTCATTCGCGTTTTTGGTCTCCATCGCACGACGCAGAAAGTTCAGGTTAGTGTGTGTGACACTGGTCCAGGTATTCCTGAAGACAACAGAGATTTCGTTTTTGAAGACGGCTTTCGCCTTCAACGAGATCAATCTCAGGAGGGTTACGGCATAGGTCTTTCTCTATGTCAACGGATTGTCCGCGCACATTATGGTCAAATCTGGGTTGATCAGGGTCCTAATGGAGGCAGTTGCTTCCACTTTACCCTGCCAGTTTATCCAACCTAGTCGACTTTCGAGGAGCTTTGACGCAGAGCAGCAATGATCTGCTCATTAGCTGATGGGAAAGGGTATTGACTAAGATCCTCCACTTTAACCCACCTCACCTCATCACATTCAATTGGTAGCGGTACACCCGACAAATAGCGGCAGTGATGCACAACAAGGGTCACTTGCAGATGATCGTATGTGTACTCCACATCGATGAGATGTTTGCCTACTTCAACTGCAACCCCCAACTCCTCCCGAATTTCCCTTTCTATACAATCTTCAATGGTTTCACCACTCTCTATCTTACCACCTGGAAACTCCCAAAAGCCGCCCAAGTATCCTCCTGGACGGCGACGGTCAATCAGAATCTGCATCTGATCATTCCAAATGACAGCAACGCCAATAATTTTGTGGGGAGTGGGAAAGGTGATTTCACCCATGGAAAATAGGAGTGGAAACTAAAGCTACTCTTTCTCAGAGGATTTGACCTCAGCTGATTGCAAAGACTTTTCAAAGCCCATCCGCTGCTCAGCATTTCTCAAGAAATAGCCACTGACCATTGCAGAAGCCAGAAGGCGACCTAGATTCTCACGGTTTGTAGTGATACTCACATTAAAATGTTCTGAGGGCAAATTGCCCAATAACCCTACAATGTTACGCTCCATCACTTGAAAAACTTCCGCTGAGGCAGGTCTCGATAACTGCGTAACTGTCTCCGGGCTTAGAGACTGAACATATTGCCACAAAGGGTTAATAGCTTCTGACTCACCCTCAAAGAATTCTGAAACTTGGTTAGGTATGTTACTCACTTTCTACCTCCATTGGCTCGCTATCTATTGACTTGGATATGAGCCTGCTTTAATCACTAAGGTAATGCTTAGCTTTTTATCTGTCTGTAAACAAATCTAACAGGATATTTTGGTTTTGAAGTCGGTGAAACCGTACCGCGAGTAGCGGGTTGTATCACCCTAGCTAGCCAGGTACTCATCCATATCCGCCTTACGTTTACGGAGTTTAGTTAGGGCTTCACGCTCAATCTGCCGCACTCTCTCCCTGCTAATGTTGAGTAGGTCGCCAATTTTCGCCAGAGTCAAGGCTTGTCCATCCATCAAGCCAAAGCGCAAAGCTAGCACCTCACGCTGTTGTGGGGTTAGATCTGCCATCAATCGCTCTAAATCAGTAGACAAAGAGGACTGCATCACAAACTCCTCTGGGGAAGCGCCCGTATCCTCCAATAGCTCTCCCAACTCGGTATCCTGATTATCTCCTACACGCAGATCTAACGACAGCGGCAGACGGGCTCGTTCCAGATATTCTCGTACCTGTTTAGGGGTTAACTCTAGTTCTGTTGCCAGCTCTGAAGCAGTAGGGGCACGCCCTAATTGCTGGGATAGCTGACGCTGAGCTTTTTTGATTTTATTCAGCTTTTCAGTAATGTGAATCGGCAGACGGATAGTACGGCCCTTCTCGGCAATTGCCCTAGTTATTGCTTGGCGAATCCACCAATAGGCATAAGTTGAAAACCGATAGCCCTTGGTTGGGTCAAACTTTTCTACCCCTCGCTGCATCCCTATCGTGCCTTCCTGAATCAAGTCCAGCAAGTCCACATTGCGCTTAATGTACTTCTTGGCAACGGAAACTACTAGGCGCAAGTTTGCCTCAACCATCTTACGTTTTGCTAGTTCCCCAGCGGCGAGTGCCTTGTCTAGCTCGACGCTATCCGATACATCCGTGGCTGCTACCCACTCTTCCATCGTGGGCTGGCGACCTAATTGCTCACACAGAGACTCTCTGACCGCTTGCAAAGCCGTTGAGCGCTGCACTTGTTTACCATATAGAATCTCCTGCTCGTGAGTTAGCAGTGGTACACGACCAATTTCACGCAGGTAAGTGCGCACGAGGTCAGTTGCTGTTTGAGCTGTCTTCATAGCGCTAATTTTTACCTAAAAGGTTAGGGTTTGTGGAACTTGAGCGAACCATAAAATGCCTTCCTAGCTAAGACGCATCAATCTGGAAAATATCATCTTTTGTCTGGTAGACAAGAGATGATGTAGAAAGGGCTTGATATTGAGCTTATAGTCTTAAATTGCATGTATTTATGACTAGATATAGAATTCCTAGCTTAATCCATCTCCTTCTTCCTCGAATCTTTGAATCTAAATTCTACCATATGAACAATTGTAACATTTATGAGGATAAGTAGATCATCTATGAGGATGAGTAGAGCATTAAGGAGATGGAGCCATCCTATGCCCCGCTCCTCCTCGGTTCTCACTTTTTGATATAATCTTGGAGAGCTTTGACCTGTAAGGGCTGCGATTGTAGTGCTCGAATGGCGGCAGCAGTTGCTTTAGCACCAGCAATCGTCGTAACGATTGGGATTTTGTAGGCTAAAGCCGAACGACGGATTAGACGTCCATCCGTTGCCGCTTCACCACCAGAAGGGGTAGTCACAATAAGTTGGATTTTCTGATTTTTAATCGCATCTAGGACGTTGGGGCGACCTTCATGAAGTTTTAAGACCAACTCGACTTCTAAGCCATGCTCCTGGAGGATATGCCTTGTACCATTCGTTGCCATGACAGAGAAGCCCAAATCGATCAAGTCTTTGACCACAGGTACAACCGGAACTTTATCGCGATCGTTCACCGACACAAACACAGTGCCACTCAGAGGCAAACGCTCACCAGCTCCCAGTTCCCCCTTAGCAAAAGCACGACCAAAGTCGCTGTCGATTCCCATCACTTCACCAGTCGATCGCATCTCTGGTCCGAGAATTGTATCTGTACCAGGAAACTTGTTAAACGGTAGCACTGCTTCCTTCACAGCTATATGGGCAGGAATCTTTTCTTGTGTTAAGCCAAGCGACTCCAAAGTCTTACCCGCCATAATTTGAGAAGCGAGTTTTGCCAAAGGCACACCAGTCGTCTTAGACACAAAAGGCACAGTACGCGATGCACGAGGGTTAGCCTCTAGGATATAAACCTGAGGGGAATAACCATACGCGCCAACAACTGCAAATTGAATGTTCATCAGCCCAACCACCTTCAGTGCCCGTGCCAGCTGCACTGTCCAATTCCGAATCTTGTCCAAAACTGTCGGTGATAGCGAAACAGAGGGCAGAGAGCAAGCAGAATCACCAGAGTGAATTCCTGCCTGTTCAATATGTTCCATAATGCCGCCAATAACCACTCGCCCAGTCTGGTCAGCGATCGCATCCACATCCACCTCGACTGCGTTTTCCAAAAACTTATCAATCAAGATCGGATGTTCTGGCTCAACCTGAACTGCATAAGTCATGTAGCGCTCTAACTCTGCATCCGAATAGACAATTTCCATTGCTCGTCCCCCCAGCACATAGCTAGGACGCACCACCACCGGATAACCAATTTGACTTGCCACCCTCAAAGCATCCTCATAGCTCCGAGCAATACCATTTTGCGGCTGAGCAATATCCAACTGATGCAAAATCTTCTCAAACCGCTCCCGATCTTCAGCCATATCAATCGAATCCGGCGAAGTCCCCCAGATTTTAGTAGGCAAGGTGGGGAAATCAGCATATTCTTCCTCCCTCCCCCTCTTACTCTCCGTGCCCTCCGCGCCTCTGCGGTGAGACAGCGCTGCAGGAGGGTTTCCGACGCCAGTCCTCTCGCGAGCCAGCACTGCAGGCGGGTCTCCCGCCGTAGGTGACTGGCATCCGGGAGACCCGGCTCTGGAGGCTGGCTCCTCCATAGGCGACCTTTGCGTTCCCGA
>JAFASY010000311.1 GCA_019244235.1 Chroococcidiopsidaceae cyanobacterium CP_BM_ER_R8_30 | reverse complement strand
CCCTAGTTTAATTCCTCCCCCCTTTTGAGCCCCCCTAACCATCGCGCCTGCCAAGAGGCAACTCTTGATTAATCATGTTAATCTCCTGCTGTTCCATTTCATTCACCTCTCTGATATAGGAACTTAGAACTTGAGCAAGACGAGGATTATAAAAGCGATGTAGACTGTGATTGGCAGTTGCGGGAAAGCCGCGACGTTTTTTATGGCGACCACCAGCTCCAGGGTCAAATGTTTTAATACCATGAGCGATCGCCCACTCAATCGGTGCGTAATAGCAAGCATTAAAATGGAGACAGTCAATCTCCTGAAAACTTCCCCAATAGCGCCCATACAGCAGATCGCCCTTCACTAGACAAAACGACATACCCAGCGGCTGCCGATGATCTTGCTCACTGTAAGCCGCTACAAATAGCACCCGATGCCGATAGTGGGCATATAATTGCTCAAAAAACCGCTTAGTAAGGTATTTGCTACCCCACCAACCAAATTTGTCACAAGTATCGCCATAGAAGGTATACATTAAAGGAAACAGCGACTTGGGAATCTCATCCCCAGTTAGGGGCACAAGTCGTAAGCCCGCTTTTTCTAAAGCTTTGCGTTCACGTTTGATGTTGCGGCGCTGGTTAGCATTAAAGACACTCAAATAATCATCGAAAGTTTGAAACCCCTGGTTCTCCCAGATATAGCTATGGTGTAGCCAACTGGTAAAGCCATGGCGTTCTAACATTGGTCGCCATTGGGGATCTACATAGAGAAAATGACAACCTGAGATACGATGGCGATGGCAGAAAACGTCAATTTCTCGCACCATAAGCTCTGCGATCTCATCTTGGTCTTCATTTGGGGCAATTAGGAATCGATAACCTTCAGCGGGTGTAAATGGCGTCATCCCTAGCAGCTTTGGGTAATACGGCACTCCCATTCGTTGGGCTAAGTCTGCCCACTGGTGGTCGAAGACAAATTCCCCATAGCTATGACCCTTAAGATAAAGCGGCGCAGCGGCAATTAGCGAACGCTCTCGCCATATGGTTAAATGATTTGGCAACCAACCTGCAGTTGCGATGGCGCTGCCAGAGGTTTCCAGGTTATTGAGCCATTCCCACTCCAAGAAAGGCGTTTTTAGTGGTAGAGCAAGTGCATCCCATTCAGGCTGCGGGACTTCAGCAATTTTATCAATCCAGGCGATGGAGTAACGAGGCGTCGAAAGCTGCTTCACCATATTTTAACCATAGACATAAATGTCAGAGTGACGTTGACACTCCTACAGAGTACTCAAATCCTCTCAACGCTGCAGACAATGCTGCTGGTCTTACACCGTTATACTTATACACACTAAAAGTTCAACAACTCTTTATAATAAGCAAACCCTAACTCTTCCATTACCCTTGGTGTACTGAAAAATTAGACCTTTGCCAAAACCAGTCATACATAGATGAACAATATCGTGTTCTAGTTAGTCAATGGTACACCGCCTTCGCAAGGCGGTGTACCATTGACCGCCTTCCGCGGTCAGCATGAAAAGCAGATCGTCATCAAGTTTTGCATCTTCTAGATGAAGTGAGACTCTCTATGGCTAAGCCTGGTCAATCCTCCTTTCGTCGCATCTTGCTATCGAGAATTTTGCTGCTCTCTGTACCAGTTCTATTGATTGGAGAGGCTGTAATTTTTAAGAAGGCACGTGCTAGCCTACTAGTAACCACTAGCCACAACCTAATTGAAAGTGCAGTGAGAAAGGGTAAGAGCATTAATGATGTGATCGCTGCCCTGAAAGCAAATATTTCTGTAGCCGGACAAACAACTGTGCTCCAAACAGGGACAGTAGAGGCGGCTCAACAATTTATCAACCAGCTAGCAACCCAACTGCCATCTCGTATTCAATGTATTCAACTCACAAACCCTCAAGGCAACGCCTACGGAGGCTCCGGCGACTCAAGAGCGCAAGCTCAAACAAGTACTATCGTCGCCAGTACCTGTGGCAACAATGGCGCTATCAAAAAAGCCCCTGATTGGCAGCACTTTGCTAAACAGCAATCAGGGCAGTTGCGTGATCGCGTCTATGTCGAGACTCTCTTGCCCAAGGAAACGCTACTTCAGAGCACTTTGCCATTAGAGAAAGCAGCTCATGTTACCCATTCGCCATCCCAACTTCCCCTAAGACTATCTACGCCTGTATACAATCGCCTTGGTCGGCTGCGCTACATCCTAAGTATTCAGGCAGATTTGCAGGAACAAGAGCATGAAGTTTTAGGGGCAGGGACAATCTATACGGTAGTAGTAGCTCAAAATGGTCCAATTCTAACCAATCCCTTGATGGATCGAAGTCAACCCAACAGCGAGCAGGAGGCTGAGGCGGCTAAACTGAGAGACACTATTAACCGACGAGTGACCGCAGAGCAAAATCATAGTTTTCCCTTGTTCTATTTTGATATCAGTGGGATGGAATTGATCGCTGGCTATAGCATTATTCCTAGTCCGCTCACGAACCCTGTGCGCTTGTCGGGATTCTCCCCAGCTCAATCAAGCCAAAAGTGGATTGTACTGTCTGTCATGCGTACTGCTGACGCACTCTCAGACCTGCTGGCAATCAAAATGATGCTAATTGTGTTGACACTTTGCTTACTAGGAGCCAGTCTGTTGGCAACGTTATACATGGCTCGTGACTTGGCAAGACCTTTAGAAAAATTGAGAGACTACGCTCTTGGTGTCCAATGCCGTCAAGAAGATCTGGTACAAGGACCCCGCAACTTCAAGATTCGAGAATTGAATCAACTAGCAGAAGCCCTCAACCATATGGTGGAGCGACTGCAAGCGCGGACGCTTGAGATCGAAGCCGCTTGGGAAGAAGCACAAGCTGCCAACCAGCTCAAAAGTGAGTTTTTAGCCACAACTTCTCATGAGCTGAGAACGCCACTCAATGGGATCATTGGCTGTGTTCGTCTTGTCCGCGATGGCTGCTGCGATGACCGGGAGGAAGAATTGCAGTTTCTCCAGCAAGCAGATGAAGCCGCAATTCACTTGCTGGGAATCATTAATGATTTACTAGACATTTCCAAAATTGAAGCTGGCAAGCTTTCAGTGGTGATGGAAATCATCGACCTGCGGCAGGTCCTCCGAGAGGCCATAAGCTTACAAACTGTTCAGATTCAACAAAAAGGCTTACAGCTTATACAACCCAATTGGCAGGAACCGATTTTGGTGCGGGCAGATGCTGCGAAGCTGAAGCAGGTTTTGCTGAATGTGATTAGTAATGCTGTTAAATTTACAGAAAAGGGTTGGATCGCAATTGTAACAAGGATTGAACCAGCAGGAGTTGCATTGAATGGGAATATTTGCCCTCATGTGATTGTGACCGTTCAGGATACTGGGGTGGGCATTGACCCAGCGCAGCAGCAAAAACTGTTTCGCCCCTTCGTCATGGTAGATGGCACAACAACAAGAAAGTTTGGCGGTACTGGCTTGGGACTTGCTATCTCGCGCAATTTAGTCGAACTTATGGGAGGAAGCATCATGCTATGCAGCGCTGGTCAAGATCAGGGGACAACAGTTGCGCTCTCCTTACCCCTAGCAGATATCTCACTACTGCAACCAAAAGAGACAAAAGCTTCAGAGGAGCTAGGAGCGGTGAGTAGCTAGGACTAGGGATACCACGTCTCTTCGTCGTGGGATTGAACACTCGCGTTGCCGCCACGTTAATGTTTTACTTATGATCTGTTTCTCACTTTGCTGACAATGTCGAGATTCTTGCCTAGCGCCAGAGCCTACACTGAAGTATGGTGTTTTGCATCGCGAGGTGCGGTTTTGTGACCAGCAGGGGCGGCGAACATTGAACATCAATACATAGTTAGTAGTTTCTGCGGATCTGTCAACAAAGATAACTCCTCCTTCTTAGTCTCGATCATCTTTAATTCCTCTAATTTTCTTAATACCTGACTTGTAATGTCATTTGGAATCTGTTCTGCTAGCCTTGACGTTTCATATTCGATTGCCAAAACATTTATTATCTGTGCATATCCAGCAAACAAGTTTTGTACTAACTCAACTTGTTGCTCTAGTAGAGTAATACCCTTGCTAACAGTTTCTATTCGAGTTGCATATTGAGCTGGTTCAGCATTCATTTTCCTCCGTAATCCTGCAAGACGCTCGATTGTCCGCCGATGGGCTTCTAGCTCTTGGCGCAAGGCATGCTGTCTTTGTTCAAGATCGTATTTCTGCTGTAGCAGTTGCTGCTCTGAAGTGAGTCGCTTCAACTCATGCTCATCCCTGACTTTAGGCTCGCGTCGTTTGGTTATGAACAAACCAGCACCAACAGAAATTGGAATCTCTGTTGCCCAAAATATTTGATTCGTTGGGAAATGGTTGAAGGTTGCTATCAAAATTCCACTAGCGAAGGTGATCGCTGCGGTGCCTAAGCCTGCTCGCCTAGCTCTAGCTCCTGGTGCCGTAAGCAAACAGATCGTCCCAGTAGTAGCGTTTTGGATCCAAATTAGCTCCTTCAAGTCTTGACCCTGGACTAAATACAGCAGTAAGAACTCGTCATTTGGTAGAGCTGGGATTTTCTCTTCTGGTCCTTCCGTCCAGAATTGCAGAGGCATTAACGTCTCATCAGTTTTCATTATCCGCAGTTGGTAGAACCGCCGTTGCCTGGGACGCTTGCTGTATTTGCTGGGATAAACTGTTTCGACATTGGAGTAGAATGCTCTAATTTTGGCATGTACTAGCCCGTACTTATATCGGCATCTGTTACAGACTGCTTCTAAAAAGTCTTCATTGCACTCGTTAGGCTCAGCAAAGCACAACAGCTGACGGCATGCAGGACATTTCAGTTGACTGGTCATTAACTGTACAGAGAGATATCCTTTGACTAATTACTAAATAATAAATAGATTGTTATTGCTGTTGCCAGTATTTCGGCAAGCATTGAGGCCCCAGCAGCTTGTTTTGCTAGGGCCTTGTGAAATTAAAAGTTTAGTATGGGGTTTTGGCTTACCACTAAGAGCCTATCATCCCATCATCAAGCAGATTCCGCGGCATCAGCTTCCGTAGCTCCTGCCGAAGCCGCTTCCTCAGCGTCTTCTGCTTCAATTAGCTGAGGGGTGATCTGAGGTGCCAGGATAGAAACAACCGCTTGCTCCGGATCGTTAAGAGCCGTAACGCCTTCGGGTAAAACAAGATCGCGCAGATACAGAACATCCCCTTGGTGCAGTTGAGAAATGTTAACCTCAATTGCTTCTGGGATATTGTCAGGAGCACATCGCACTTGGAGTTCGGTCATAACCACATCCAAGGCACCCCCTTCCTGTTTAACCCCAGGAGCCTCGCCCACAACATGCAATGGCACATCTACATCCACAGTCTCTTGTGCCGCTACGGAAAAAAAGCTGAGGTGGTAGATGAAGCCTTTAGCAGGATGCCTCTGTACCTCTCGCAGGAGAGTATTGCCACTCCAGCGCATGTCAGTGATTTTTAGCGGAATTATTGTGTTGTTAACCGAGGCAACTTTGAGCAAGCGTTCCGCTGTCTTGGCATTGAGCGTCAGAGCAATTGATTCTGTCCCTTTATGACCGTACAAGTTTGCCGGAATCAACCCTGCGCGACGGAGGGCTCTTGGCTTACTTCCTGCTGGTCGTTTTTGGCATTCGATTGTTAATTCCATACAAGTAACTTGAGTTTAGAGTTTTAAGCATTGACCCCAATTTAGACCTCTAGAGAGGCTGGCTTGCCATTAGCATGCAACAGTGCCCGCTTAGGACCATGGATTGGATCTTCTACGATAATCGTCTGGTCGCGGCTGGCTCCGAGTGAAACAATGGCAATCGGGACTTTCATGAGTTCTGCCAGAAACTTGAGATAATTCAAGGCTTCTTGTGGCAAGTCCTCTAGAGAGCGGCAGTGAACTGTGGATTGTTGCCATCCCGGTAGGGTTTTGTAGATGGGACGACAACGGGCAAAGCGACGGGCATTGCTAGGAAAGTCTTCGCAGCGTAGACCGTCGATTTCATAGGCGACACAAACGTTAATCTCTGCTAGCTCGTCGAGGACATCCAATTTAGTAATGGCAAGACAATCCATGCCATTGATTCGAACAGCATACCGACCGATAACGGCGTCAAACCAACCACAGCGCCGCTGTCGTCCAGTGGTGGTGCCAAATTCCGCCCCACGATCACAAAGTTTTTCTCCCAACTCCCCATCCAATTCAGTAGGAAACGGGCCCTCTCCAACGCGAGTTGTGTAAGCTTTCGCCACCCCAATCACGCGGTCAATCATCGTTGGTCCCACGCCCGCACCCACGCAAGCCCCTCCAGCCACAGGATTGGAGGAGGTGACATAAGGATAAGTTCCGTGATCTAGGTCAAGGAGTGTTCCTTGTGCCCCTTCAAACAGAATATTGCGCCGCTTCTGAATCGCATCGTAAATCTTGAGGGAAGTATCGACAACGTGAGGTCGCAGGCGCTCAGCATACACCAGATATTGGTCAATGACCTGTTCTGGAGCGAGAGGTGGTAAGTTATAAAGCTTTTCTAGGATGACATTTTTGTAAGCAATTGTCCACTGGAGTTGTTGGCGCAGTCCTTGAGAATCCATCAAGTCTAAGACTCTAATCCCAGTGCGCTCAGACTTATCAGCGTAGGTCGGTCCAATCCCGCGCTTGGTCGTGCCAATTTTATAGCTGCCGCGCCGTTCCTCTGATGCCTGATCGATCAGTCGATGGTAGGGCATCGTGACATGAGCATTTTCTGAGATTAAAAGATTGCGTGTGGAGATATTGAGCTGCTCTAGTCTATCGAGTTCCCCAATTAAGACCTGTGGATCGATAACGGTACCGCAACCGATAATACACTCCGTATCTGGATACAAAATTCCAGAGGGGATCAGATGCAGCTTAAATGTCTGATTTTGAACAACGATGGTATGCCCAGCATTCACTCCCCCTTGGTATCGTACTACCACATCAGCCGAGGCGCTAAGCAAATCTGTAATTTTACCTTTTCCTTCGTCGCCCCACTGGGCACCGATTACAATAACGTTAGCCAAGGGTTTTTAAAAGCGCTAGAGTACTCACAAATTACTATTGATAGCATTTATCAAGTTTAATGTCAAGGATATAGGAATATCCTTTCCCCCCTACCTCTTCAAAGAATGTTTGGAAAGCATAGATCGAATGAGGCACGAAGTTCTGCTAACCACCTCTGAAGCTTTCATCTACGCCGCCGTGGTGCGGCTTAGGGTTAGGCAGCTACCGTAACTATTTATACTTTTCAAACATCCTCTCAAGCTGCAAGTAGCTATTCTCCAGAAATTTTCACTGCATATGCCAATGCAGCCTGTTGTTCGCGACTAAGGACTTTAAACCCAAAGCAAGCAATAGCTATTGGCATCAATTGTGAGTTTGTCGATAGAACTGTTTGGGTCGATACATTCTTCAAATAAACCTTGCCATTTTTAACCTGTATCTGATAAAGCAATTGGTGATTAGGCGTCTCGATTGCTAATCCATCCTTTCGAGCTTTGATTTTATAAATTTCTTGGTTCGTTCCATTTTTAAACTGATAATTACTATTACCTTGTTGTTGAAGAATATATGTTTTTTCTGTATTTCCTAAACTTTTAATCTGCCAATTATTCTTGCCAGAGATAATGTAACCTATTATCCTCTCAGCGGAGTTTTTAATTGTTATATTTTGTTGATTATCAACCTCAAACCAGGCTAAGTCCTTTTTATTGCTATCAACTAATTTCATTCCGTCTGCTTCTGGCTTGAGCGCAAATGCTTTAACTCCATTCAGCCTAAATTTGATTTTCTGCTGATTAATGGTAAGAGCAGAAAATTGATTTTCCTCAGGGGTGGAAACAGCTTCAGTAGGGGCAACAAACGCTCGCTGCTCCTGGCTACTACAACTAACGCACAGCATACTGGGCAAAACCAGCAAGCAGTAAAGAGCAGTAGTCCTAGAAGAATGTGAAAATAGCTTAAATTTGCTCATATGTAATATGATATTGAGGACAGCTGACTGTTTACCAAACAGTTATAAAACTTCACCAAGCTTTTCACCTCATTATAGCCGAGTGATCGAGCGCTAACTGTTAAGTAAACATTCAAGTCACTGTGTCTCAAAAAATCAATCTAAATGAACTCAATCAAGTTGATGTTATTCATAATACAAAAGCTTTAAACGACATGATAATTCCTATTAAATTCTTTTTCACAACTGCATTATTATTGGCTCAATTAAGTCTAGCAGCTTGTGAAAATCAGGATAATAATCAAGATTAGCTTTAAAACCTTTTGCAGCAAGGGTTTCAAGGCTTTTAAAAACCTGGAAGCCAGCCTATTCATAGGTAACAAAAAATGCCAGGAACCAAACTTGAACTGGTGACACGAGGATTTTCAGTCTGATGTTCAAGTAGCTAAACCTTTTGCCAAAGCGGAGTTTCGCGAATCGTATTTTTAGTTCACACCAAAAATCACACCAAATTGAAACAAGACTGAGCCAGAGCCGAGGATTTTTACGCCGCTTGCTCAGGTAAAGAGTTCATAGGCTTTTCGGATTCAGGAGAGTGCAAATCATTTGATGGAGCGAGTCTGACCGAACTATCTTTTGTTGAACTTAGTGTTAATGGGGTTTGGGTACCAGTACCTAAGAGCGGACGCAGACCATTTAGCTCTGCCAGGATGGCTGTGCCATTATTAATAACTATTGCCAAGACAGGGTCTAGGGCAAAGACAACTCCAGATATTAAAGCCGCAACATTGGGGACAGCCACAATCGCCATATTTTGCCAAATAATTTCCATCGCTTGTTTGGCAATGTGAATCGCGTGGACGAGACTCCGTAAGTCATTTTCCATCAGCACTATATCAGCGGTTTCCCGCGCAACATCCGTTGCCCCAGCAAATGAAATCGACACATCTGCATAGGCAAGCGCTGCTGAATCGTTAATCCCG
>JAFASY010000251.1 GCA_019244235.1 Chroococcidiopsidaceae cyanobacterium CP_BM_ER_R8_30 | reverse complement strand
CAAAGTCGAGGCTTACAGGCACAAGTTGTCACTAATCCAGCCAAGAGTGCTGCACAACTACTAGCCGCAGGTAAAGTCATTGGCTGGTTCCAAGGACGGATGGAATTTGGTCAGAGGGCTTTAGGAGCACGTTCCATTCTCGCTGACCCCAGAAGAGCCGAAATGCAAGATATCGTCAATACTAAAATCAAGTTTCGGGAGCGGTTTCGACCCTTTGCCCCTTCAGCTTTAGCTGAATATGCCAGCGAATACTTTGACTGTGCAGCTCCCACACCCTTCATGACTCAGGTGTATCGAGTGCATCAAGACAAGCAAGCAGCTATTCCGGCTGTGACTCATGTAGATGGCACAGCCAGAGTCCAGACAGTATCTCAGTCAACCAATCCCTTGTATTGGGAGTTGATTCATGCCTTTTATCAGCTGACAGGGGTGCCAATTGTGTTGAATACTTCTTTCAATGTCAAGGGTCAACCGATTGTGAATACTCCGACTGAAGCTATTGACACCTTTCTTCACACTGGACTCGATGCTCTTGTTTGTGGCAACTTTCTGGTTTTGAAAGACTGATTACCATATGGTATAGCACTTCTACAGAATTCCTTATTTCTTTTCTTGGCGCTCTAACGCGCTTCGCGCTTCGCTTCGCTGGGGAGGTCTAACGCCTTCGGCAACGCTAAGTCGCTAGCGCTTCGCTCTTGGCGGTTCGTAGTTTTCACAACTCACATAGAACTGCTATATGTGCTGTTTTTGGATGTATGACTTAACATCCGCCATCATACTACTAGATGCCTGTACTAAGACTTGCTTATTCTTAGTAAGAACAAAGCTAAAGCCTACCTTGGTTGAGATATCTACAACAGTATATGAGAACGCCTCCCAACCAGGGCTAATCAGATCTAACCCTTCAGGACCAATTATCCAAATTAGCGGGTAACCAGTCCAAACAATGATGAGCTGTAATTTTAGCTTATTAAACAGTTGTTTTACTTTAGGATTGCGGTGAGATGCACTTGCCGAAAACTCAGTTAGGATTGCTGTAACAATGGCAATGAAAGCTCCGCAACTGATAATGTACCAGACGAGATTGCTTGGCTTAGTCGAAAAGTTTCCAACTAATCCCCCCAAAATCATGAATATATCTGCTGCCATTACGCCTGCTATCAGTGTGGGACGTAATCCAGCTACAAGACCAAGATTGAGCAACAGTAAAGGAGTGGCAACAAGCCAGTCTATATAGCGCCCCCAGTAGACCTCGTGACCATGAAATGTAGTTACTGTCCTATGAAAAATCATAGTCAAGTATAGTGCGGAACTCCAAAGCACTACGAAGAAGCTTATCAGTGGGAACTGGACCCCTTCTTGCCGCCTCATTCGGGCTGCTTTAACACCAAGTACAAGTGCTGCCAAGGCAAAAACTGAAAAATTGACCCAAAGCCAAATCTGTGTCATGAAGTTTCCTAGCTTTAAGAGACTGGGATGCTGCTATTAAATTAAAGAAGCAGCAATATTAACATCAATCTTTAGCTAGAGAGCTAATAAGCTACCGCAAATTGGTATAGCTTGAATGTCAATTTTGAATATTAACTAATATATATTACGATACCTTCATAAGATGAATAAATTATATCAATTGCTTGAGCTATACTTCTAATTTATACAAAGTATATACAAAAATGAAACGAGTATGAATTTACTCTATTTACTTAGATACAAATAAGCAATAAGCCATTAGAAAGAAGCAAGTGCTTGCCTAATTCTATAACCTAAATTTAGAAAAAATACAACTTTAAGAGGTGGCTACTATGTATAGCGATGGATCTCACCAAATTCATACCTCTACTGATAATAGTTTGACTCAGATAAACTTGATTGAGACAAAACCTGTTAGGGCACATCCTGATGCCACAAATTCAGCTGGTATTAAGTCGGCTAAAACCACTATGCCTGATAGCACAATTCTTTTGATTCCTATTTTTTCTTTAATGGTTTGGTTAATTGTCGCTTCTAAGCTTACAGGTGTTTGGAAGGAGGCAAGAGATAGAATCTCGAGTTTCAATCAGGTGGAGCCAATGCCTTGTAGAAACTGCCAATTCTTCGCAAATAACCACTATCTCAAATGTGCGGTGCAGCCTTCTATTGTTCTAACTTCACAAGCACTCAAATGCTCTGACTACTGGCCTAATAATAAGCATTACTGACAAAAGCAGCAATTAAGCATTCCTCCTCATCAAGGGAGGCAAGGTTTGAGCCATCCAGATTTTCAAGGGGTAATCTTGAAAACCTTCTCCTGCTGTCCGCATTACTTAATGCGAATTGAAGGAGCAAAAAAAAGTAAGGAATTAAGGACAGGACAGTAATGCCAAGCTTTAGATTTAGATATAGAGATAGGATAGAGAACCAAATTACCCGTGGAGCCCCCCTAGCATTGGTGATGGCAGCGATCGCCTTCGTACTCTATAGATTGGTGATAGTGCTTGAGATTGTAGCTGTGGCAGTGCTATTAGCTCTAGTTCTACGGACTATTACAAGGTGGCTACAAAGGATTTTCAAATTGCGCTGGCTATCAGTACTCGTACTGATACTGCTAATAATAGGGTTTGGATGCTTTATTGCACTGGTGCTAATCCCTGGCTTCGTATCTGAGACTCAAATTTTGATTGCGAAATTGCCGCAATATGCCCAATCTTTACAGAATTTGGCGACTGGACTGCACAATCGGTGGAGCTTTATCCCGAGTATCTCCTCTATAAACTTGAGTCGGCTGACAGGATATCTTCGGGGAGCACTGACTTCCGTTCCACTGTTAGCCAAAAACTCTTTTAGTGGCGTTATTGAGACTATTGGTACAATCATTTTAGCCCTCTACATGGCCTACGATCCCAACTCTGTGGTTCGTGGCATCTTGCGACTCATACCGCGTCGGCACCATAAGAAGTTTAAGGAATTTCTCCACTCTTGTGAGTCACGATTGCGGGGCTGGATTTTTGGGACAGCAGTTGCCATGTCATTTATTGGTGTCGGAGCCGGATTTGGGCTCTGGTTTATCGGAGTTCCATTGCCCATCTCCTTGGGTGTCTTTGCCGGATTTTTTGAAATTATTCCCTACTTTGGCTCAATTGCCGGTACAGTGCTGCCTGCGGTGATAGCGCTGACAACTCCTAACGGTCTCATCAAGGCACTTTACGTCTTACTACTGTTCTTGTTCTTGAACCAAATAGACGCTCACATAATACAACCGCTCATTATAGGGAGACAGGTGCATGTGAGTCCAGTCATGGTGATCGTTTCTTTTTTAGTCATGGGTGAACTGTTCGGATTCGTCGGTGTGCTAGTGGCAGTTCCAGCAGCAGCAGTTGTTGTGACTCTGGTAGATGAGTACACCCCCAAGGAGCGTGAACAGGATGCACCAAGGGCTAAAACCGAAAACTACAATCCCTAGCCATTTCAGTTATTCTCAAAGGTCAGCCGGAGTAAAACTCCGGCTGCGCTAAGAGCGCAAGCTCAACTACATATATTTCATAGTGATTTCAACAACGCTGTTCTCAGCTGTGAACTCAAATTCTGCTTGTTGAAATTTGGGTGCCCCTTTCCATACTTTTGGATCATCAGAGAAGCCGAAACCCTCTTTAGGAAAACCAAAAGCTCCTGTGTCAAATTCATTATTTGAATTCTCGTCGTGGTATAGGGTCACTGCATAGTGTCCATATGGCAAGTCTTCAATGGTGATAGTGAGGGGAACCTCTGAAACAGGAGCTCGCCCTGTTTTTAAAGCTTTGGAAGTATCAGTAGGAAATCCCTCTGAACTAGAAAACAGGGCGAAATGGACAAGACCCTGTTTGCTACGCAGTTCGTTTACTTGGAGCGCTAGAGATGATGTGTCTTGTGCTTGTGTAGAACTCATTGGATGAATTTAATTTTAACGGCATTATTCCAGTATAAGCATGATAAGATTGTAAACAAGAGAAAAAATGAAATTAGCATGAAGCTTGCGTATTTACTTAGATATAGTTTAGTTTTTCTCCTTTAGAAAATAGAAAAAAGTTTTTCTATTTTCTTTGCAGTAATTGAAGCAAAAAAATCTTTTACCTTTCTTTGGGTTTAAACAAAATATCTTATGCTAGTAAATTGAATTTTTGCCAAGTTAATTTTTTGACTCTACAATGATTGTATAGTTTGATATCAAAATTTAGCTATAATTGAGCATGGTGTGAGATATCAGCTTTAAGCTATGTCAACATGCGCAACATTAGATGAATGCCTAACCCAATAAAAACACCCTTGTCGCCAAAACAGAAAGATCAGCAAAACTCAAAACAGATTCCCTTGAGATTCGCTGTTGCCATGATCGTCGTCATATTGGCTACCTCGTTGGGGGACGTGTCACTTAAAGGTGGTCTGAGTCAGGTTCCACTTCCTTCAGGGGACCCCCTTCTAGCTATTCCTCAAGCTGTGCTGGAGACACTAACGAATATCTGGGTAGATTTTGCTATCCTATTGCTGATTAGTCAATTCATTGCTTGGGCTCATGCTCTGCGCTTGGCTCCATACAGTCTTGCCATCCCACTACGCGCCTCCTCATATATCTTCACAGCTTTACTGGCACTTTACGTCCTAGATGAGCCAGTTCCGCCCATGCGTTGGGTTGCCATTCTAATTGTTCTAGTTGGTGTCAGTATGGTAGGAGTCAGTGGTGTACAAGGAGATAACTAATGCTTCTATTTGTCATAGCGATGAGCATAGCAATTAGTTGCTCAATCCTGGGAGACTTTTTCGTGCAGCAGGGTGCTACGGCAGCTAAAAGCAGCACTAACACCAGTTTCCTTGGTAGATTCTTTAATGTCTTTCGCCACAGAAAAATGCTTATCGCTGTTGGTCTACTAACGTGCCATTTTGCTGGTTATACCCTAGCAATGCGACTAGCTCCCGTTACGGTTGTTGTACCTCTAATGTCATGTACTTACATCGTTAATATTTTCCTGGCTCGCACCGTGCTGCACGAGCAGGTAACGAGACTAAGATGGGCAGGTGTTGCTGTGATCGTGTTCGGCGTTATAGTGCTTGGTATCTGGTCTTAAAACATAGGTCGATTGTATATATGAGTGTGGGGTTTTTCCTCTTTGCTCTTTAGAGCCAGACAATTCAACTTGAAAGTGCCTCTACAGAATCAACGGTATCCTCTGTAAGTGGTATCAGCTTTCCATCTTTTGCCAGTTTCAGCTTTCGACCACGCCACTCAATTGTGTTGCCAGTAAGGCTGTAGCACCATAGAGCAAGACTCATGAGGTCGCGCAGAGGAATAAGCCACAAAAACTTTTTAGCCACCGGATCGTGAAGACACCTAACCCCGACAACCCAGCCCATGACTAACCTTGCGATCCAGGTTATACATAGCACCGCCCAGCCTAAAATTGATCCCCCAGTTGCTATCAAGAAAAATAAGCTTGTCGCTGTGCCATAGGTAAGGAGAAGACCTAAGTAGCTCCGAGGTCGAGACACCCGTACACAGCAAGCCCAACGACTCTGACGATGGATTAAATCAATCATACTTGTCGTTGCAATGACATGCTCAATCACGTAATGGGAGAGTTCCACCTTATAGCCAGCTTGGGTAGGCAAATAGCCAAGTTGAAAATCATCTGCCAGATAATCGGCAATTGCGGAAAATCCACCAATCGCTTCGAGTGCAGTTCGGCGAATTGCAATGGTTGGACCAAGGGCAAACTTCATTCCCTCTAGCTTCCTCGCAGCTAAAACACCAGCTTGGTAATCGGTTGAAATCCCAACCGCTTCCAGAATTGCCACTCTGCCCCGCACCAGTGGACGATACAAACAAGTCACAACACCAACAGCCGGATTACGCATCGGTTGGATAGTTTGCCTCAAGTAGTCTGGTCCAACGCGAACGTCACTATCTGCAAGGAATAGAAATGAGTGTCGGGCTTCGGCTACTGCATTTGCTAAATTGCTAACTTTGAGATTCGTACCAATTGTCCGTTCGCTCACTACAAGACGAATATCAATATTTGGGAAGTTATGAATAATTTTCTTCACAACTTCCACACTAGGATCGCGCTCGTGACGAACACTAAAAATGATTTGGTACTCTGGGTAGTCTTGTTGACAGAATGATGCAAAGTTTTCGTAGGTATCAATATCAAGACCACAAATCGGTTTTAAAATAGTAACAGGCGGATGAAAATCAGGATCGCTCTGAGGTGGATGAGAAAAGAACTCAAGTGCCGCATAAATTGTATAGCAATAATACCAAATCGCCGACAGGCATAGCATCAAGAGCAGCATCAGAAGGTATTGTCTAAAGTCTTTCAATGTAGACTGAAGACCAAGTTCTATGAAAAACTGATACCTTACCTCTGCCAGCTCTAGAAAAATACTCATGATTCTTTAAATAGAGGTAGATGTGGATGTTGCAAATTTATTTCGGACAACCATAAACATTTCATGGCTTAGGTCCTGCTTTTCTTGCATAACTATCACATTGTTATAAACAAGAATCATCAGTATTCCACTAGAATTTAAGCTTGTAATTACATTCCTTAACTAAGAAGAAGCTGAGTCGGTTTATTGGAAATCTTCTCACTTATCTTTATATGAATTTTCTCATCCCATTTAAGCTCACACTATATACTTGTTGAAATGAGCGCGTCTTTCTAATGGAATAAACTGGTGTACTCCTTTTGAAGTAAGATTGTTTCATACTATTTTCATTTTCTAATAAACTGTTCTGACTGAAGTTGAGCTAAAAACTTTTGTAACATAGCAACATTTATTGTAACTCTGCTGATTTAGCGGCACATAAGTTTCTACCCAGGCAAATGAGCATGTCATCAGCTTTGTCCTCATCCCTACTGTGGATGAGGACAAGGATGTCATCACATACTAGACAACACATCCCGTGCTACAGTTAAGGTCTTATCAATATCTGCATCTGTGTGAGCCAAAGAGGTAAACCCTGCCTCAAACTGAGACGGAGCCAAGTAAATGCCACGCTCTAACATCCCTCGATGGAAGCGGCTGAACTTGGTGAGATCTGATGTCTTAGCGTCTTCATAGTTGTGAACTGGTCCAGCAGTGAAGAACATACCGAACATCCCACTAATTTGACCACCACAAGCTGCATGACCTGTGTCTTTTGCAACTTGCAGCAATCCATCTGCTAACTTCTTTGTGATGCGGTCAAGCTCTTCGTAAGTGCCGGGTTTTTGCAGCAATTCCAACGTTTTAATCCCAGCAGTCATAGCGAGGGGATTACCAGACAGCGTTCCAGCTTGATACATGGGTCCAGCAGGTGCCACCATTGACATGATGTCGCGCCGTCCCCCGTAGGCTCCAACTGGTAAGCCACCACCGATAATCTTACCCAACGTTGTCAGATCTGGGGTGATGCCGAACTTCTCTTGCGCACCACCATAGGCAATGCGGAATCCTGTCATGACTTCGTCAAATACTAGTAACGCTCTATGTTCATGAGTCAGCTCCCGTAAGCCTTCTAAAAATCCTGGGGTAGGGGCAATAAACCCGGCATTACCTACCACTGGTTCTAAAATGACACCTGCGATCGCATTAGGGTTTTCCGCAAACAGGGCTTTAACAGCTTCTAAGTCATTAAAGGGGGCAGTTAAAGTATTGCTGGTGACAGATTTGGGAACTCCAGGGGAGTCAGGTAAGCCCAGAGTAGCAACACCAGAGCCAGCCTTAACCAAAAACATATCGGCATGACCGTGGTAGCAGCCTTCAAACTTGATGATTTTATCACGTCCCGTGAAAGCTCGCATTAGGCGCAAAACTGCCATACAAGCTTCTGTGCCGGAGTTGACAAACCGAACCATTTCCATACTGGGGACGGCTGCAATCACCATTTCCGCTAGGATATTTTCCTGTACGGAGGGAGCACCAAAGCTAGTCCCTTTTTCCAGGGCTGTATGTAGCGCCTTAATAACCTCTGGATGAGCGTGACCGCAAATCGCTGGTCCCCAAGTGCCGACATAGTCGATGTATTGGTTACCGTCAACATCCCAAATGTATGCACCTTGAACCCGGTCAAATACAATTGGTTGTCCTCCCACAGATTTGAAAGCGCGAACGGGAGAGTTAACCCCTCCTGGCATCAGGTTCTGAGCTGCGGCGAAGATTTCTGCGGATTTAGCTGTCCTAGTTGTCGTATTTACCAAAATTCTCTCCTAAGTGGGATTGCTATTAAGTCTATCTACGGATAGGGGTGGAGCTTGGACAAAACTCCTATATTAATTAATCATCCTAGCTAGGAGAAATGGGATGTATGTTTTACAAAACGAATCAAGATTTACCTTTAGAAGTTCGTGTTTCCCTGTCCGATGCCGCCCAGGATCTTTACAGAGCTGCTTATAACTCGGCAGTTCAATGGTATGGAGAAGCAGCCAAGGCTCACAAGGTTGCCTCCAGCGCTGTCAGAATCGAATTAGCTCGCCGTCTGAGTTGCCTTGTCTGAAGTTGCCAGAGAAAAAACAGTGCCTTTAAGTAGGTGCAAACGGAGAAACATTCCTGGAGCAGACTATACTAGCCTACCCATAATGATATCTTGGACGCATAAATCTTTTGCTTGGGTGACCTGTTAGTATGTCTGCTCCTGAATTCAACTCGTTAAGCAATGCCATCCTACCATCGCAGATTCGATATGACGATCGCGGATTAGTACCAGCCATTGTTCAAGACTATTTGGATGGCACTGTTTTGATGATGGCATGGATGAATCAGGAGTCGCTGCAAAAAACGATGGAATCTGGAGAAACTTGGTTTTGGAGCCGTTCTCGTGGCAGCCTATGGCACAAAGGTGCAACTTCTGGTCACATCCAGCAGGTACGTTCGCTGCGCTACGACTGTGACAGTGATGCCTTACTGATCGGTGTAGAACAGCTAGGAGATATTGCCTGTCACACGGGTGAACGCAGTTGTTTTCATCAAGCAAGTGGCAAAGTGGCTCCGCCACCAGCAGATACATTGTCTCAATTGTTTGCTGTCATCTGTGATCGCCGTGACAACCCAGTGGCAGATTCCTACACTTGCAAGTTATTCGATGCAGGCGATAACAAGATTCTGAAAAAGCTAGGTGAGGAGACAGCTGAAGTCGTGATGGCTGCTAAGGATAATGACCCAGATGCGATTGCGAGTGAGGTGGGAGACTTGCTATATCACCCTCGTTGCCTTAGCGCATCATCGGGTTGATTTGAAGGCTGTCTATCGTAAGTTACAAGAGCGGCGCCGCTAGCTACTTCTTCCTAACACGTAGCATACGCTCTAGGTATTGCAGGATTGCAATCGTCACAACTACACTTGAGGCTAAGCCCAGCCAGAAAGTATCTGCCACTGTTCGCGATTGGTCTAATGCCCAACCGCCTAAAGGGGGGCCAATAAAATAGCCAATTGCCCAACACAAGGAGTTGATAGAAAAATAAACTCCTAGTTGGGGTTCTGGCGCTAACTCTGTAACCAGGGAGGAGGCAGAGGGTGTGTAGGAAACGGTAGCGAGTGCAGATATACCCAAACCCAAGATTGCCCAGAGCAGTTGCCCGGATGGAGATGTACCTGTTGCCCAAATGCAGCAGAATCCCGCTGCCCACATTAAGCTTGAGAATGTGAGTGCTTGAGGGTGACTAAACCGCTTCAGGGCACGAGCAGCGGGTAATTGACAGATGATAGATAGAGCCAGTTGCCAAGCAAATAACGCACTGATGGTTGTTGCTGAAAATCCTTTTGCAGCTCCTATCGACACAAAGTTTGTGAAGAAGAGCGGCATAGTACTCTCTAGCTGGGAGACATAAATGGTAAAAATGATGTTGACGAGGACGTAGATTAAGAGACGGCGATCGCGCAGTGCAGTTGCCCAAGATTTTAGTAGAGATGGACTACGGTGCTTTGCTGCTGGTCGATAAGTTTCGGCGATGGCGGCATAAACCACCCCAAAGAACAGGACAAAAGATATTGCATCAATCACGAACAGCGCTCGATAAGCCCCAGTTGTCCCGATTAACACACCCCCTAAGACAATCCCCAATCCCAAACCGCTATTGTCTGCTAATCGCGTTAAAGCATAAGCTTCACGGCGAAGCTCTGTTGGTGTCAAGTCTGCTACCACCGCCTCTGTAGCAGGCCAGTACAAGCCTTGTCCTAGTCCCATCAATAAGTTACCAATAACTAATGTCGTAAAGTTACTGGTGGTAGCGAAGACTATGGACGCGATTGCTGCAACTGCTGCTGAAAGTAACAGAGTGCGGCGGCGTCCCCAAAACTTGGAGTCGCAAAAAGAACCACTGAGAACGCGCCCTAACACCCCAGAAATGGAAGCACTACCTAGAGCAATACCAACGGATGTAGCTGACAACCCGACTTTATTGACAAAAAAGATCGGGGCGTAGAATAGAGTAAACCCAGAGCCAGTTTCGGATAACAATCGACCAACAGCCAGAATCCAGACTTGGGATTTTAGCTGAGGCAACCAGGAGAGCTTGAGCTTAGGCAAGGGATTTACCAAAAACTGTTACAAAGATAACTAATCGCTCCCGATCCTAGAAATAGTCTTTGGACTACGTACACTAGTCTCCAGACTGATCTTTGCTTATCGCCACCTTACCTGACTGCTGCAGATAGCATCGATGACAGCACCGATATCCATGCCTGCGCTACAAAGAGAAATAGCAAGGTAAGGCGATTACAACGGAAAATAAGATAAAGGGTGTGGTCAAAGCACTCAAGAGCAGGAAATTTGCTTTATGAAAAAGTTGATTCAAGGTGTACACTCGTTCCAAACCGATTACTTAACTACCCACCGGGAGATGTTCGAGCTACTCTCCCAGGGGCAGCATCCAAGAATTCTCTTCATCACCTGCTCTGATTCTCGGATTGACCCGAATTTGATTACTCAAGCCGAGCCCGGTGAAATGTTTATTATCCGCAACGCTGGTAATATCATTCCGCCTTACGGTGCTACCAATGGCGGGGAAGGTGCTGCCGTCGAATATGCTATACGCGCTTTGGGCATTAAGGACATTGTGGTTTGCGGTCACTCGCACTGTGGAGCGATGAAGGGATTGCTGAAACTGGGCAAGCTAGCCGAAGAAATGCCAATTGTGTACGAATGGCTCAAGCATGCTGAAGCCACTCGCCAAACGATTTTGGATAATTATCAGAATCTTGAAGGTGAAAAGCTGTTGCAGGTCACAATTGAGGAAAACATTCTCACCCAGCTTGAGAACCTGCGAACTTACCCAATCATCCGCTCTAGACTCCATAACGGTCAACTTCAGCTCCATGGTTGGATATATCACATTGAAACTGGGGAAATTTTGGAACATGACCCCGTTCGAGGTCAATACGTGCCGCCCCAAACTCAGTTTTCCAGAGCAAGTTGGTTAACCCCCCAACAGCAAGAGCGAATCTACAAGGGCTCGGCAGCATCTTACACAAGCGAAATCAAATAACACGACTTTTCTTAGGCAGGGCTAACTTATGCGCGTAATACTAATGACAGGGAAAGGGGGAGTTGGAAAAACCTCTGTTGCTGCCGCCACCGGACTGCGCTGTGCTGAATTAGGCTATCGGACACTTGTCCTTAGTACCGACCCTGCCCACTCTCTAGCAGATAGCTTTGACCTGGAATTGGGACACGATCCAAAGCAGGTACGGACAAATCTATGGGGGGCAGAACTGGATGCGCTGATGGAACTGGAAGGTAACTGGGGAGCAGTTAAGCGCTACATCACTCAGGTTTTACAGGCACGAGGACTAGAGGGCGTCCAAGCTGAAGAACTTGCCATCTTACCAGGCATGGATGAAATCTTCGGCTTGGTGCGCATGAAACGTCATTACGATGAAGGCGAGTTTGACGTCCTCATTATTGACTCAGCTCCTACTGGCACTGCTTTACGGCTACTAAGCCTGCCAGAAGTTGGAGGCTGGTATATGAGAAGGTTCTATAAACCATTGCAAGGTATATCAGTTGCTCTCCGACCTCTAGTTGAACCTATCTTCAGACCAATTGCTGGTTTTTCTCTACCAGATAGAGAGGTAATGGATGCGCCTTACGAGTTTTATCAACAGATTGAGGCTTTAGAAAAAGTATTAACCGATAATACTCAAACTTCGGTACGCCTCGTCACGAATCCAGAGAAGATGGTGATCAAAGAGTCTCTCCGCGCTCATGCCTACTTAAGTCTGTACAACGTCTCTACAGATTTAGTAGTGGCAAATCGTATTATTCCCGATCGGGTGAGCGATCCCTTCTTTCAACGTTGGAAGGAAAGCCAACAGCAATACCGCCGAGAAATTCACGAAAACTTCCGTCCTTTACCAGTTAAGGAAGTTCCTCTCTATTCAGAAGAAATGTGTGGATTAGATGCCCTCGAGCGGTTGAAGGAAACTTTGTACAATGATGAAGATCCTACCCAAGTTTATTACAAGGAAACAACGATTAGAGTCATACAAGAAAAAAATCAATACAGCTTAGAGCTTTATCTACCTGGAATCCCTAAAGACCATATTCAGTTAAATAAGACTGGCGATGAGTTAAATATTACAATTGGCAATCATCGTCGTAACTTGGTGTTGCCACAAGCTCTAGCAGCCCTACAGCCTGCTGGTGCCAAGATGGAGGCCGATTATCTTAAGATCCGTTTTGCTGAAGGGCTATAGTCGAATATTGGATACTGACAAGCCGCTGCTTGTAGCTTCATCCCATGTTCATGCAACCAGTAAATTGTTATGCTGAGAGCCTAGAAGCCACGATTAAAACCATGCCTGCACTGTCAATTCCTGCCTTTCCCTTAACAGCTGTTGTTGGACAAGAAGCAATAAAATTAGCGCTGCTATTGGCGGCTGTCGATCCAGGTTTAGGGGGGGTAGCAATCGCTGGTCGTCGTGGCACCGCCAAATCTGTGATGGCTCGTGCTCTCCACGCTTTGCTACCGCCAATCGAAGTGGTGCAAGGCTCTCCATACAACTGTGACCCCAACTGTCCCAAAGAAACGTGGGATGACGAGCTATTGACAAAGACAACAGAACCAGCGACCCTGCCTACGGAAGTTATACCAGCTCCCTTTGTGCAAGTTCCGCTGGGTGTGACAGAAGACCGACTTTTAGGTTCGGTGGATGTAGAACAGTCTGTTGCACGAGGGGAATCAGTATTTCAACCTGGGTTACTAGCACATTGCCACAGGGGTATCCTTTATGTGGATGAAATTAATTTACTAGATGACAACATTAGCAACCAGTTGTTAACGGTTTTAACTGAGGGACGCAATCAGATCGAGCGAGAAGGAATTAGTTTTCAACACCCCTGCAAACCTCTATTTATTGCTACCTACAACCCGGAAGAGGGAGCAATGAGAGAACACTTATTGGATAGGATTGCGATCGCACTCTCGGCTGATGGTGTTCTGGGCTTAGATGAACGGGTGCAGGCAGTAGACCAAGCTATTCAATACTCCAAATCGCCCCAGTCTTTCTTAAGTCAGTACAGTGAAGACTTAGATAGCCTCAAGACTCAGATTGTACTAGCGCGGGAATGGCTAAAGGATGTCTGCATCACCCATGAACAAATTGCCTATCTAGTAGATGAGGCAATTCGAGCTGGAGTGCAGGGACATCGAGCAGAGCTATTTGCCCTACGGGTTGCTAAGGCAGCCGCAGCTTTGGATGGACGGACAGAAGTCATAGCTCAAGACTTGCGCCAAGCTGTGGAACTGGTAATCGTGCCGCGAGCAACGGTTGTGCAAACGCCACCGGAGCAAACACCGCCACCACCTCCGCCGCCACAGAGTCAGGATGAACCCCAAGCTGAATCTGAACAGGAAGAAGAGGAGCAAGAAGAAAACGAAAATCCAGACGAACCAGAACAAGCACCGCCCAATATTCCAGAGGAATTTATCTTTGATGCCGAAGGGGTAATCCTCGATCCCAGTGTCCTTTACTTTGCGCAGCTGGCTCAGCGACGTGGTCAGTCTGGGAGCCGTAGTTTGATTTTTTCGGAAGATAGAGGTCGTTATGTTAAGCCAATGCTACCTAAAGGACCAGTGCGCCGCATAGCAGTTGATGCTACTCTCAGGGCTGCCGCCCCCTACCAGTTAAGTCGGCGTCAGCGCCAACCTGAGCGACGGGTTATTGTAGAGCCACAAGACGTGCGGGCTAAACGTTTGGTACGCAAAGCCGGGGCGCTGGTGGTCTTTGTCGTAGATGCTTCTGGGTCGATGGCGCTGAACCGGATGCAGTCAGCCAAGGGAGCTGTGTTGCGTTTACTGACAGAGGCTTATGAAAATAGAGATCAAGTTGCACTGATCCCTTTCCGGGGAGAACAAGCAGAAGTGCTTTTACCCCCAACACGTTCAATCGCAGCTGCTCGGCGTCGGCTGGAGCGAATGCCTTGTGGAGGTGGTTCGCCTCTAGCTCATGGTCTGACTCAAGCCGTGCGGGTTGGGCTAAATGCCCAGATGGCTGGAGATATTGGGCAGGTTGTGATTGTGGCAATCACTGATGGGCGAGGGAATATTCCACTCGCGCGTTCGTTGGGTGAATCGCTTCCGGAGGAGAAGCCAAATATTAAAGAGGAACTCTTGGAAATTGCTACTAAAATTCGCTCATTGGGAATCCAGTTGTTAGTAATTGATACAGAAAACAAATTCATTTCTACTGGATTTGCCAAAGAACTAGCCCAGCAAGCTGCTGGTAAATATTATCACTTACCGAAGGCAACAGACCAGGCAATCGCGGGTGTGACAAGAGGGGCGATTGCCGATTTGAAATCCCGTTAAACCATCACTTACATGAATAAGCAACAGTTTGTACGGTACTTCAATAAAGCTGAGATGCGCTGGTTACGTAGGTTGTTGTATGGTTTAGTTGTGGCTATACTAATAGCGTTTACTACAGGACAGATAAAGACAGTCAAGACATGGTTGGTAGCATCAACTGGTGGTCCCAACCTCACTGTAGATGCAGGATCTAACCGTCACCGAATCAACCCAAACATTTTCGGCATTTCCTTCTTTTGGAATGATCCTATTAAGAAATCTGCACAATTAGCTTTTGCTAAAGAAATTAAACTTCCGCTCAATCGTAGTGGAGGTGATGCTAACAGTCGCTACAACTGGCAGGTTGACGCATCTAATGCTGGTTTTGATTGGTACTTTATGGGTGGCAATGGTCAATCTCATCCAACGGCTGGAGCATCAGCTGATGCCTTCGTAGATACGAATCGCTCTATCGGCACCCAATCTGTTCTCACCATTCCGGCAATCAAGTACATCAACAAGAGTAGTGACTGGATCTGTAGCTTCCCAGAATCGCTATACGGTTCACAGCAAAGCTACAATCCCTACGTCCATCCTAATGGCGGTAACTGTGGCAATGGTGTGAGTAGCAGCGGTCAGAAGATTACCGATACCCATGTTGACAGGCATGATATCCCCAATAACCCAAGCATCCAAACAGCTTGGGTGCAACATCTAGTCAGCAAATACGGAAATGCTGCCAACGGTGGCGTACCAATTTATCAGCTGGACAATGAACCGCACAATTGGGGCAATCTGCATCGAGATGTTCACCCCAATGCCGTGACTGAAGATGAGATTATTACTCAGAATATTACCTATGCCCAAGCGGTGAAAGCAGTCGATCCGAGTGCGAAAGTTGCAGGTCCATCAGAGATTCAGTTTGGCTGGTATCCCGACTGGGGTGGCGATGCCAATACCATTCAATATTTGCAGCAACTCAAGGCTTACGATCAGCAGCACGGTGGACATCTAGTGGATTTCTTTGATGTGCATTATCCCGATGCTAACGACAACCACTATCCGAACTTGACCGACATCACTCATCTGCGGCAGGTGGTGGATCAGACCTATCCAGGAATGGGCATCTCTGTCAGTGAGTGGAATAGCGGCAGTGACCTGACAGGGGCTTTATTTGTTGCCGATCAACTTGGGCTCTATGCTCAGAATAACGTTGCCTTCGCTTCGTATTTAGACTTGGACATCAAATCACCACCAGCCTATACATACCGCATGTATCGCAATTACGATGGTCATGGTGGGATGTTTGGGCAGACGCTTGTGCAAGCGAGCAGTAGCAACGCCAGCCAGCTTTCTGTGTATGGTGCCATCCGCGATAGTGACGGAGCGCTGACTCTGATAGCAATCAATAAAACTTCCAGCGATCTGACAAGTGGTCTTAGCTTAGCCAATTTCACCCCATCATCAACCGGGCAGGTCTATACATATAGCAACGCTAACCTTACTGCTATAGTGAGACGACGCGACCAGACCATTAGTCCCGCTGGTTTTAGCGCTACCTACCCTGCTAATTCCATCACTCTCGTTGTTCTCAATTGTTCAGAAAAAAAGGTAGCAAAGCACTCTTCCCAATCCCGTACCGCCTCATGTGTAAACTCAAAACCCCACAATTAGACCGGAGAGTGTCAAGATTTTAAGAGCCAGTTTTTAAAGATTGAGCAAACGTGCCGCGCATCCTACAATTGTACGCGGAGCGCGGAGCCGGAGATGCTCCGCCTCCCGTCAATCGGTAGTTAGCGGCACGCCAAGTTTACCTGGTTCATCCTGATTCTCGATGTACTTCAACAGGGTTGGGATATTAGCCCTACCACCTACCGTAATCACGCAATATGCGCGATTCCAGAAATAGGGTTTCCCAAAATATTGCTTTAGATACTCAGCATACTCTTGTCGGATGCGCCTAGAAGAAACAGACTTCAGGTTTTTAATCATGCTAGCTAGTTCTATCGTGGGGTATGCCTCTATCAGCAAGTGAACGTGGTCCGCTTCTCCACCAAATTCTACGAGGCGACAATTCCATTTGTTTAACAGATCGTCAAATATCTCTTCTAGCCGCTCTAACATGGGTTGGGTGATGCATTTATGGCGATACTTCACAGAGAACACTATATGATAAAAAAGTCTGTAAGCACTATGATTGTGAGTCTTTAGTTTTACAAAATCAGTTGACATGATTTATAGTACTGTCATGATTAACTCCATTATACGCACAGACCGCTGGGTTTTGTCACCCACACCAAAACAGGCTGAGTATCTAGAGCAAACGGAAAGGTTATATCGCTCTTATGCACGAGCGCTGATTGGTGTTGTCTACACGCACTTTCCCCAAATAGTGAGTGCAGATAGTCCATGTGCGGCAGTTGAAAAGTTAATCCATAAAACAGCTAAAAATCCTAACCCACGCTATCAGTATTTCAGTAGAAGATTCTACAAGTTTCCTTCTTACTTACGTCGCGCAGTAATTCAAGCCGCAATTGGACAAGTTTCGTCTTTTGTGACTCGATATATCTCTTGGCAGACTGGAAGAAGGAAACGTAAAGATGCATATGGACCAAGACTGAATGCGGTAACTCACCTGCATACAGTTTTGTATCGAGGGCAGTGCATTTTCTTTGAAGAAGATAGCGTTCAAATTAAAGTTTTTAGTGGCAAAGAGTGGGCATGGGAAAGAATACCTGTAGTTAAACGAAGAGAGCGGCATCTACTTCCAAACACGAAGAGTTTGTCGCCACATTTAGTGATAAACCGTAAGGGCGTATTTTTAGCTATACCCTTCGAGGTTACGTCTCCCAAGTTAGGAAAACCAGAAAAAGTATGTGGTGTTGACTTGGGATTGAATACAATAGCAGTAGCCTCAATCGTGAGTCCTGATGGCACTGTGACTGCACGTAAATTTTTTAACAACTGTGCAGCCGACATAGACCGTCGCGATAAGCGATTGCAGGCTATTCGACATAGAGCCCGTCTGACTATGGGTAAGGGGGGTAAACTTTATAAAGGTTTTTGTAAATCAGTCTACCGCAAGGCTCAAAATATCAATCGGCAAATCTGCCAGATGATATCTAAAGAGTTAGTGTCTTGGGTACAATCTCAAGGTGCGACGGTGATTGTATTTGAAAACCTAAAAAACTGGCGACCAAAGGGAGGTAGAAAGGGCTCTACTCTACGCCAGAGATTTCACGGCTGGTTGAAAAGTCAACTGGTTCAACTGGTGGCTGATAAGTTTGTGGAACTTGGCGGTCAAGTAGAATTTGTCTCTCCTCGCGGCACATCAAGTTATGCCTATGATGTTTCGGGACAAGTTAAGAGAGATAAGAAAAATTACTCTCTAGCTACGTTCAGATCAGGCAAAAAGTATTCAGCCGATCTCAACGCTAGTTACAATATTGCCGCTAGGTTTTGGATTAAACAAAAACCCACTCGGAGAAATCGCAGTGGGTCTGTTTCGGACAGAAGTTTCCGAACAGAACCGAGAATGCCGGATCTACTCTGTTCTTTATGGAGCTAGATGCCCCGCTTGTATTCCGCAGGAATCAAGCGCGGGTTGCATTCACGCTGTAGTAGGGAAAGCAGTTGCTCTGTTCCTCTCTGTAAATAGCGTGTAACTGTCATTGGACTAGTGCCAATTTTCTTAGCTGCTTCTTTGCGAGAAAGCTCCTTTAAAAATACAAACTCAACCGCTTTTCTGGTTTTTTCCTCTAACTGGTCAATTGCTCCTTGCAGTTGTTGCCTGTCTTCTTCTTGTTGTTGAAGTTCAGTAGAGTGTGGACAAGGGAGTGCTTCTCCTAGAGTCATTGGGCAATCGAGCTGTTGACTGATGGTAGCATCTAGACTTAAACTTGTGCGATTTTGGGCTGCTAATTTTATCTCTTGCCATTCTTGAACAGATATCTCAAGTTTCCCCGCAATTTCTGTATCTGTTGGGAAACGACCCAGAGTTAATGTTAATTCATTGCAAGCCTTTTGCCCCTCTTTGTCGAGTTCTTGCCAGCGCCGAGGAATCTTGATTGCACTACTGTGATCGCGCAGAAAATGCAACATCTCACCTCGAATGTAGGGCACAGCAAAGGAACTGAAAGCATATCCTTGATTAGGATTGAACCGCTCCACAGCACGGATCAACCCAAAATAACCAATTTGTTCTAAGTCTTCATATGGTTCAGCACATTGATGACTAAATTGATGAGCGATCTTTCGCACTAACCCAGAATGTATTTGTACCAGACGATTTCGCAAGGAAATACTAGGATTCCTATGATAAGAAATTAAAAGTTCCATGCTATCAGAACGAATACAGGACTGAGTTACTACCATAAAAAATCCCTACCCTATATAAATCTTTCCCTGTTGAAAGACTGACGCTATCACTCAAAGTTGAATTTGAACTAAACTTATTGTCGAGAGAAAAAACAATTCAAACCATCGTCGTTTCACTGAATTTGGGATGGGGTTTCTCACCTAACTCGGCATTTACACGTATATTTGGCGCTCTGCTGCTGACTAGAAGAGGACAAGGCGCAGGCAACTCGCTCTTTGGAGCTCCCTCCTTTGAAAACGTTGGGGACAAGAAGACGTTCGCCATTTGGCTAATTACCCAGGATTTAAGTCAAAATGAGTGTAGGCAGCATTGCTGCTGTGAAGCGATAGTAAATTTTACAAAGCCTTATGAGTAGCACCACTAACATCCATGACGCCTTTAGAGGGGCGAAAAGTCGTAGCATTGTTGGTCCTAATGTCATTGCCAATGCCCTGCCTTATGTAGGCGGAGGTTTGATATTAACAGCACTAGGCACTTACGGTGGTCTCAGAGTTATCGGTACGAATCCAGAAGTCTTCTTTCCTACTTTTTGGGGCGCCTTGATTCTGGAGTTGATTCTTTTCTTTGTTGCCAATGGTGTTGCCCAGAGGGGAAACAACAAGGTCGCACTACCCCTCCTCGCCACCTATAG
>JAFASY010000126.1 GCA_019244235.1 Chroococcidiopsidaceae cyanobacterium CP_BM_ER_R8_30 | reverse complement strand
CTTCTAGAAAATGTGCTTTCGGGTTAGACATCCTCAAGACATTGTTCAGAATGAAATAGCCCTGGGTAGATGGCGCTGCGTAGCTCTACCCGCAGTTCAGCTTTTACCATTTTGAGCAAGTTCAAACTTGCCTTACCGGGGGCAGGTTCAAGATAGGAGCTGATCTGTCCCCGAAGTTGCAAAATCTCCAGGTTGCTATCAATGATTACACCTACTGGGGCATACTGATTCAAGACAGTTCGCTCTGCCAATGACTGCAGCTCCAGGTCGCTCCGGATATCTTCTGGCACTTCTGACCCCAACTCAGCTGCTATGGAAGAGTTTTTGGTAATCAGCTCCATGCTCATCTGTGTTGGTGCTGTTTTTCGAGAGTAAATTTTGTGCTTGTTGTCTACTGAGGCAAACAAGTTACTCAATTCAAATGTAGTTTCTGAAGTGCCTAGCATCAAAAAGCCTGTTGGTTTGAGACCGTAGTGGAAGCTTTGCAGCAGCTTTTTCTGTAATGAACTTTCCCAAAAACTCAGCACATTCCGACAACTAATCAAGTCGAGTCGAGAAAATGGTGGATCGCTAATTAAATTTTGTCTAGCAAAGATACACTTGTCGCGCACAGCTTTGCTAATTCGGTAGCCGCCTTCTACCGGGACAAAGAATTGGTCTAAACGTTCTGGGGAGACATTGGCTACCTGGCTGAAGCTGTAGATACCCCTCCGGGCTGTTTGAATTTCTGTCTCACTGACATCTGTGGCATAGATCTGTACTGGTAGCTTGACGAAGTCGAGCTGCGATCCGCCGTCGCACGGCGGTTCGAGTTCGTTGACTGCCTGCTCTGCTAGGAACTCTAATAAGCAGATGGCTATTGAATAAGCTTCCTCACCAGTTGCACACCCCGCTACCCAAATCCGAATCGGCGATCCTAACGATTTGTCTTTAGCAATAATTGTGGGAAAGACTTTACGCTTTATAGCCTCAAAGGCTCCTGAGTCTCGAAAGAAACTGGTGGTGTGAATGAGCAGATCGTTATGCAAGGCAATTGCTTCTGTCGGGTACTCCTGTAGATATCGGCTGTACTGCTCCAGCCGTTTCAGCTTGTGCAACGTCATCCGCCGCTCCAGCCGCCGCTGTAGAATTGTTCGCTCATATTGGGTAAAGTTAACCCCCGTTGCTCCTTGTATTGAACTGAAGATTATTTGGAGAGCGTCCTCAGTGTTAGACGGTTCTCCAAGTAACTGAGTGAATGCCTCTAATCCACCTGCAGGTGCCCCAATTCCCACAATCGGAAATATATTATCCAGATTGTTCTTGGGTTTCTCATTAGGCACTTGATTAGAGGGTTTGTTCAAGTCGCTTCACTCCTCTTTAATTACGAATTGTCAATGCTCCTCTTTGATTGCGAATTGTTCACCACTAGCGGTAATTAGTAAATTGAAGCGCGAAAGGCCAGTCTTCTTGCTTGAGGCGTTGGATGACAGTTTGAAGGTCATCTTTAGTTTTACTGGAAACTCGTACAGCATCTCCCTGAATGGAGGCTTGTACCTTCTTGAATTCGTCTCGAATCAACTTGGTAATCTGTTTAGCGTTTTCTTGACTAATTCCTCTCCTCAGCTTAATTTCTTGCCGAACGCGGTTGCCACTAGCAGAATCAACTTTGCCATAGTCAAAGATTTTTAATGAGAGGTTGCGCTTAGCGGCTTTTTCTCGCAGTACAGTATGAACAGCCTCTAAAGTGAACTCGCTGTCTGTGTTGATGGTAATACCTTGGTCGCCCAGCTCCACCGTAGTCTGAGTATCTTTGAGGTCATAGCGGCTTTTAATTTCCCGCAGTGTCTGGTCAACAGCATTTACCAATTCTTGCTGGTCAAAGTCGCTAACAATATCGAAGGAATAGGTGGAAGCCATTTTGGATTCTCGAATAAATCAAAAATCAATTGAGCATTTGAGCTAGCTAAGGCAATGTTGAGGCAGTCACTTGCAAGATGCTTAAAATCATTAAGGTAATGGAACAGACCCCACTAATGGCAAACATCAGCGATCGCGCCAGAGGCACGTTGAGAATGTAGAAAATTGAATAGAACAACCGGGCAATAATAAATGTGATCGCACTACCTACTGCTATATTAGAGTTTTGCTCTGTCACATAAGCCATCAAAGCTGCAGCCGCAAAAATCATGAATGCCTCAAACGAGTTCTGATGCGCCCAGGTCGCTCGCTGAGCATAAGGCGGCAACTTATCAAACATGGCACGAGGGGCAGCTAGGTCAAGCCCAACTTTCATCCGCGCATAGCTCACGGCTAAAAACGGAAGATAAATCAAGATAGCTGCAGCCAATATACAGTATAGCAAAATCGTCGAAGCTGGTAATTGTGGTAGATGCATGTCCAGATTTCCAGCTTGTCAATCAAAGTAAAACAGCGTCACGACTTTCCTTTGATCTTCTGCCTCCTGGCAAGTTTGGAGCAGAGTAGCGCTGTCGTGAAACGCAAAGCAAATGAGCTGTTGACAGCGAGAGACAATTTCCTGATTACAAAGGGCACTAGCTTCTGCTAGAGACATCCGGTCATTAGAAGCATTTTCCACTAGATGCATCACCTGCTCTAGTTGCTGGCGTGATTCCTGGGGTTGGCGCTCTAGACTTTGAGGCAAAATCACCGTCAGGAGATTGGGGTTGGCACGCATCGCGCCTCGAATAGCAGCTGAGTTGGTGCCGATTGCCCCCGACGTAATCAGCCGATTGCCTGACAGAACTAGAGCATAGCTCATCATTTCAATCAAATGCTGATGTGTGAGGGGAACGTGACGCGATCCAAGTAGAGCAATTCGTCTGGCACCAGTTTGTTGGATCGTTGCCAGTTCTTGCGCTAGGGTGTCGACTTTGCTTAGCTCTTCTATTGAAGACTGACTCTGATTGATCAAAGACGGAATCGGACTAGACAACCTTGTTATTTTAGCAGACAGAGTCTGTTCCGCGGCAAAACAGATAGCTACGGCAACGCCACTGCTGGGCTTATCTCCAATTCAGACAGTAGGCGGTTAACATCAAAATGCGCTTGCATCAGCTCACGAATGCAATGTACTTTAATTGGCTCATGTAGACGGACTTGACCAAAGGTGCGGTTAACAATTTCTACTGTTGTCAAGGTATCGAGATCGACCGACAGAATTGGAACTTCTAGCTCTTCAGCACGGCTCTTAATAAAAGGGGGAGGGGGAAGCTGCCCGGTTAAGATCAAGCAGTGGGTGGACGTTTCCAAAGCTGCCAGCTGGATCTCGACGCGATCTCCTCCCGTAACGACTGCCATGTTCTGCCGCTTGCGGAAATATTTCAATGCAGCATTGACATTCATTGCACCAATCGCCAGACTTTCCACTAGCAAATCCAGCCGATCTGAGCGACAGAGAACTTCTGCTTGCAGTTGATGTGCTAGTTCTTCAACGCTAACACTCCGCAGCAGGTTATTTTTTGGCAGCATTCCCAAGACAGGAATACCTTGCTGCTCTAAAAAGGGGCACATATTGGTTTTGACCACTTCTAACTGCTCAGTCGGGATATCGTTGATTAAAACCCCAATCAAGCGATCACCCAAGCGCTGCTTGGCAGATAACAGTGCCTCTACCAAGAAAGCAGATTTGTAGCGAGCAACTAAAAGAGCGACTGCATCTACAGCTTCAGCCACTTGCAGTAAGGACAAGTCAAATAGGCTACCTTCCTCCAAGTTACTAGGACCTTCCAGTAAAACAAGATCTCCTGCTGGCTGTTGGAGATATTGCCTCATTTTTTGCCGATAATCAGTCCGATCCTCACCGCTCAGCCGTCTTTGAACTGCAGCTTCGTCTAGAACCAGGAGGGTTGGCAGTAGCTGGTTCTCAGGCAGATTTAGACTCTTGGTGATAAATTGGACATCTGCCTCCCCAGCTGTTGTGGGGGATTCATCCGACCGGGTTCCTAGAGGTTTTCCATAGGCGACATCCAATCCCTTCTGCTGTAGTTGATGAGTTAAACCGAGAATTGTCGCCGACTTCCCACTGTATGCCTCAGTTGACCCAATCAGCAAATATTTGGCAGATTTTGGCACTCCTGACTCCTAATTTCAACAAACTTAAGCCGAAACTGGCCTTTCTATATATTTTACGTATAACCTCCTACTACGTCAGTCAAAGTGAAGAATGCTTCTACTCATCCAGGTGTAGCAGTTTCCGGTAGAACGCTGTAGGAAAATCAGTCGTGTGATCACGATTAAAATTTAAAACGACATCAATTAAGTAATCAACTAGCTCAGAACTTGCCATTATGGTTTCGTAACTCAGCTCTGGGTTGCTATCGAACTGTAGCCGACAACGTGTTAAGTCCACAGGCAGAGTTGAGACATTCCAGGTTGCTACGAAAGGAACGTCCTCACTGCCTTCGATCTTGCGCTGTCCCTCTAGCACGCCTCTTTGATACAGACTAAGGGCTATAGGTAGGGTCATGCGCCTATTACCCTGAAAGTAGGGTAAATAAAAACTCACAAATTGCTGCTCAGCTGGCTTGAGCCTATCTATAGACATATTCCATTCTTCCTCAGTTTCGGTTCCTCGCCCTGCAAATCGAGTCTAGTTTAGCCTCGAAGCTGGATATTAGGCTAATTTTGAGTGGTAAACTTCCTGTCAAGAAGTGTAAAGATGTCAGATACAATTGAAGCAGCACCAGCTTTTATTGTTGAACACAGTAACCTATGCCAGCGAATTCCTGGCCCGAAAACGATTCTTATAGTGAGCTTGATGCAATTGGCTCCTTGCTATCTGAGCCTCAAGAGGCGGCGGTAGAGAAATGGCATTCAAAGTCAAACGGGTCTTGCTACGAGGGTCGCAGGCGCAAAGCAGCATTTGTTCTTACCATTGTCTGGAGTGGTACAATTGCCCTACATTTGGTTTCCTGGGGATCTTGGTTTGCATTGGGTCTGACTACTGTATTCGGGATTCATGTCCTGCGTGTAGTTTTTGCTCGACCCCACAGTGAACCTGAACCATTCTCAGATGAAGATTTAGCGGATTGTCCTCATATCTCCTTATTAGTAGCTGCGAAAAATGAAGAAGCAGTTATCGGCAACTTAGTTAGAGAACTGTGTAGTTTAGACTACCCAGATACCCGGTATGAAGTCTGGGTCATTGACGACAACAGCACTGACAAAACGCCTATGCTGTTGGAACAGCTGAGGCGGGAATACGAACACTTGAAAGTTCTGCGGCGAGCTGCGGGGGCTGGGGGTGGCAAGTCTGGAGCACTCAATCAAGTGTTGCCGCTGACACAAGGAGAGATTCTAGCAGTATTTGATGCTGATGCTCAGGTGTCGCCAGATTTGCTACGGCGAGTTCTGCCGTTATTTAAACGAGAAGAGGTGGGGGCGGTACAAGTGCGCAAAGCGATCGCCAACGCTAATGTAAATTTCTGGACTCAAGGTCAACTGGCAGAAGTCACAGCTCTAGATACGTATGTTCAGCAGCAGCGAGTTGCCATTGGTGGCATTGGCGAATTGCGAGGTAACGGTCAGTTCATCCGAAGAACAGCCTTGGAGTGTTGCAGTGGCTGGAACGAGCAGACAATTACAGATGACTTAGACCTCACTTTGCGCTTACATCTGGATCGCTGGGATATTGAGGTATTAGGTAGCGCAGCAGTCGAGGAAGAAGGCGTAACAAGCGCCATTTCTTTATGGCACCAGCGCAACCGTTGGGCAGAAGGAGGGTATCAGCGCTATTTGGATTACTGGCGACCAATCGTCCGCAATCGGATGGGTACGCGCAAAACCTTCGATCTATTCATTTTTATGCTGAGTCAGTACATTCTACCAACAGCTGGGGTACCTGACTTTATGATGGCAATCGTGCGGAATCGTCCTCCAGTTTTGATGCCAGCTACTAGTCTCTGGATGGCGTTCTCTTTGGTCGGAATGTTCCTCGGTTTGAGGCGCGTCCGAAAATCAGAAAAGCTTGGTGTCTCTTCCTTTTTTGTGACTCTGCTTCAGACATTCCGGGGCACTACATACATGCTTCACTGGTTAGTCGTTATAGCTAGTACTACTGCTCGGATGTCAGTAAGAACAAAGCGGCTGAAATGGGTTAAAACTGTGCATCGGGGAGGCAAAAAGCAGTGAGGATTTTCCTCCTGCTTTATTGCCGTGAGGCAAAGAGCGTGAGGTAAGGAGTGCTAAAATTCAATCTCTTCATCTTCACCTTCTGCCCAACTCGTTACAGGAGTAGCTGTTGGTGATGGGATGCTTGTTGCAGTATTGGGGAAGGTGAAGTCTAGGTTGAGTCCAATCACCTCTCCACTAAAAGCTTTGGCAAGTTGTTGAGCAGAACTCATAACATCTTCTTCTGATTCTGTAGTAGTTGTAGGGATGTGATTTACATCCGTGGCTGGCGATTCTGAAATCTCAAGTTCTGGTGGTTGCAGTGGTTGGGTAGATGCTAACATTCCCATCTGAAATCGAGGATCTTGTGCCTGTGCTTGACTGACTGAAGGCGGCAGTTGGCTCTTTACCTGAGCAGCTTGAGCTTGCTCAAGGAAGTCGCCGGAGCTGCCTCCGGCGAACCCTTGAGGGGCAGGTGCTGAATCAGTACCTGTCGGTGCAACTGGTGGTTGAGGCGATCGCTCACTTAACTCTTTACTGGGAGCAGTCTTAGTCTGAGGAGGCATTCCTAATTCCAGACTCACTCTCACTTTTCGTTGTAAGAGTTTTTGAAAAGCAGCTTCAATATTGGGCAATTTGCCTTGCGCTAGTTTGAGCAATGACTGTGAGTTGATACCAATCCGAGCAACAGCACCATTAAAGGCTAACAAATGACCTTGCTGCCGTAATAAGGCTTGAGTCGCAGGCGGTTGTAGATGATCGAGTACCTGTTGCCAAATGACCTCCTTACTAGTGTCATCAGTAGTAGTTGGCTCAGGTGCAGTATGGGTAAAACTGTTGACGGTTGGTTGCTCTTGAGGGGTAGGTGAAGCAGAAGTTTCAGAACTTGAGGCTTGTGCGGATGCCATGTCTGCCGATTTTAACTGTGTTTCCTCGCTTTCTAAGATTTTGTTAGCGACGGGAATCACTGGCATGATTGGTTCGGAGGGTAACATCACGCTAGAGGAGCGATCGGGTTCAGAACGCTGCAAGGGTTGGCTGGGAGCGGTTGTAAGAGGGACTGCTACTGATTGACTGTTCGCCACTGGTAACAATCCCAGTAGTGTTACCTCTAACCAAAGGCGCGGTTGAGTCGTTTGTTTAACCTGGACTTCGCTGTCCTTGAGGTGCTTTTGCCCTAATAGAATAGTAGGAACATCCCAAAGGCATGCTAACTCACATAGCGCTTTCCAAGTGGGAGGTGTAACAGCAACCAAATCTTGACGGTTGGGAGATGTTTTGGCAATCAGTAAATCCCGATAGAAACCAGCAAGGTTCTGGAGAATAGTTAAAGGCTCCCGCCCTCGATCCATAACTCTCCGGGCACTATCGAGAACGGCTTCAGGATGATTTTGAGCGATCGCCTGCAACAACTCCACTAAGTCTGTTTCAGAACAGGAACCAACTAAATCCCAAACTCGCTCTACTGTCACTTGACCAGACAACAGGCTTAACTGGTCAAGAAGACTCTCTGCATCCCGCAATCCTCCTTGAGCCACCTGCGCTACCAAGCGTACTGCTTCAGGAGTAATGTTGATATTTTCTTTGGTTGCGATTAAGCTCAAATGCGCCACCATTGCCTCTAAGGGAATCCGGCGAAAGTCGAACCGTTGGCAGCGGGAGATAATTGTTGGCAAAACCCGTTGGGGATCGGTTGTTGCCAGCACAAACACCACGCGAGCAGGCGGTTCTTCTAGGGTTTTCAGTAGGGAATTGAACGCCGCTGTACTGAGCATGTGACAGTTGTGGACTAAAAGACCATTAGCCACAAAATTATGATTGTCTTCGATTTCTAGGTCATAAACTCTCTCGATCCCAGCGACTTTTACAGATTCGACCTTCTCCAAACTTGTATTCCATACTAGGGATGGAATACTGTTTAAGATCTGCCAACCACTTCCTGCTGGTATCTGCGCCCATTCTGGTGTAGTAGATCTTGCCTGTAGTCCCTCTTTTGTAAAACTTTGTTGTTGAAGGATATCCCTTTGCCGTAAGCCAATTGGCAATGATTTGGTTTTCTTCAAAGGAATATCCTTCCGTATGAATTTGAATAGACGGACTTCCTTCTGGGCTAAGCATGAGTGAGCCATCATCCATATACCACCAAGCAAGTCCTTCAGGAGTAACTCGATTAAGCCAGTCCAAGGAGACAAGCTTTGCCTTCCCATTCGGTTTAACAACATCAAAAACTTCTCGGAGTTGAGGATGACAGACTGTGCTACAGCAAACTGACAATTCACCGTATCCTTTGTTAGATGCGACTTTAATTGTTGGCTGTACTCCCCATAATCGATTAGCTTTGTACTCCGTCCATTCCCGCTGTTTCTCCCCATGCGTCCATACCAATCTAGGGAATCTACTATATTTATTTGGGTAACCGATGGAACAATCTCCAAGCAGAGTTCCGTAGATAAGCCCAAGTGTGTCTGACTCCAGAACTTCGGCATTAGCGATGAACTTTTCTGTACGAAGCTCCCAGATTCCGTGTCCCTTTCTGTATGGATGCTTTTTCCAGCGCGACTGAATTCCCTTAATTCCGTGACCTTTCTGCTGCATACAGCTTGGAACATCAAGTTTTTCACCACACCCACAAGCGCAGAGAGGTCGAAGGAGTTCAACCTGCTTAAGGATGGAAGCCAGGTCGTATGGCTTCTTGCCGTATGTGTTGCCCTTGAACTGATGCCCTCTAACAAATCTCCGAGCGCGTCCATCGGTCCCAATTCTGTAGATAGGGGTTCGACAGCCACATTCACAGGGGATAGTATCTTTGCTCCTTCTCGTAGGTCTTTTGCTGCTGTCCATCCACTTTCAGTCTTAATTAAATGATTCGCTGTACATCTGATTTCGCGATTAGTTGTCTTGATGACTAATATTTGGCGCTTTCCTTGGTCTAACCACCTGACAACTTTTTTGAATTCCCAGGCTCTTGAGAAGTCGTTGTAGCTTAGAACCTGCTTCCCTATAATCTGGGGATTGTCAATCCGAACTAGACCATCGCTAGTTTGCACTAGTGAGTCTCCAGTAAGGCACTCATCAACCACGTAAACCTTATAACGGCACTGTACTGGCGCAAACTGAGCCCGTTCAATAATTTCCCGAATGTTGTCTACCCCAGTGTTGCTGGCAGCGTCAATTTCAATCACGTCTAGGGCAGAACCTTTAGCAATTCCCTGGCAAGCTTCACACGAACCGCATGGCTGCTCTGTGGGCTTGTTATTAGACAAGCAGTTCAGAGACTTGGCGAGAATTCGGGCGCTAGAGGTTTTGCCAGTGCCCCTAGGACCAGTAAACAAGTAAGCAGGGGCAATTTTCTCAGTCCGAATCGCATTGGTGAGGGTAGTGGCGATCGCGTCTTGCCCCACTAGTTCAGCAAAAGTCTTTGGGCGATACTTGTGGTGCAACGGTTCGTAGGACATAAACTGAAAATTGCGATCCTGAATAAATTTTCTTGTTAACACCAATCTTTTCTAGCATAAATATAACAGCAGGAAAGCTGGTTTCATGGCTCAACAAGCAAGGAGCAGAATTTGAAGTAGGTAACTGTCGGAACCTTTAATACACTATGATCTACTTAACTAGCAATTTCATGCGGTTTCTACAAGGAAAAATGGGAGCTACGATAATGTCAAGCCTTTACGAAACTGATTTTTATGCTTGGACACAAGAGACAGCCAAAGCATTACTCAATCGCAGTCCTGAAAACTTGGATTGGGAAAATATATCAGAGGAGATAGAGAGCTTGGGCAGGAGTCAAAAATTAGCATTAACAAGTCAAATAGTAAGGCTTGTGAAGCACTTACTGAAATGGAAGTATCAAAGCATCCGTAGATCCAGGAGTTGGGAAGTGACTATAGCTAATGCCAGATTTGAAATAGAGAAACTTATTAAAGATTCCCCAAGTTTCAAGCCCATCTTGCAAGATTGTGTAGATGAAAACTATTATCAAGCAGTAAAAGAAGCAGCTATTGAGATGTGTATAGGAAAAACGGATCTACCGTCGAAATGCCCATTTACCTTGCAGCAAATATTAGACGAGGACTATCTGCCATGACAACTATTGACTCAGTGCTTCAAGTACATCTCCTGCTGATTTTTTTCGCACCTATTCCTTGTTTACTAGGGAATTATGACACCTGAAGAAATTGGCAGTGTCCTGGCAGCGTCATTTGACTCAGCCACTATTCAGATGCTCGCACCTGGCTCATGGCAGGTAGAAACTCAGGATTTCCGCTTGTTGGTGCTTCTATCAGAAGATCAGTCTTGGCTACGGGTTCTGTTACCAATGATATCAGCTGAGGCAGTTCAACCGATATTTGGGCAATTGCTGGAAGCGAATTTCGATGACACTCAGGAGGTTCGCTATGCCTTGCATCAAGGGGTCGTATGGGGAGTGTTCCAGCATAGTCGTGAGGGTTTGGGGCAGAGTGATTTTTCCGCAGCGATCGCCCGACTAATTTTCTTACATCATCAGGGTTTATCGGGTTTATTTAATCAGCTCATTGAAAGCCGTATTCGTCAAGTTATTTATGCAGCAAAACAGCAAGGACAATCGCTTGAAGCAACGCTGCAAAACCTAGACCGTTTGTACGAGGAGGGAGTTATGGGTGAAATGGAGAGTGGAGCAGAATCTCGCGAACAGGTTCTGGCAGCTTGGCGGTATCAACTGGAACGTCTTTGGTCAGAAGTAGAAACTTAGAGATAGCTATTGGCTTGGCGGCTGAACATCGAGTAGTATCTTCCCCGTAATGCCATAAGTTCATTATG
>JAFASY010000128.1 GCA_019244235.1 Chroococcidiopsidaceae cyanobacterium CP_BM_ER_R8_30 | reverse complement strand
TTCATGACCTATGGTCAATGTGAAAATTCTGATATTACCCAAGAGCAAAATCTACTCCCGATTGGCTTAGCTGAGGGCTGTCGTCTGAAGCGAGATCTTCCCAAGGACCAGGTGCTCACCTATGATGATGTGGAGTTGCCTCCAGCAAGACTCAGTGACCAGCTGCGGGCTGAGCAGAATGCTTATTTTGCCACGTCAAAACCACTTGCAGGCGTGCGATAGGTCTTATGGAACTTTGCTTAGATGCTCCAACTGGAGCATCTGCACATATTTGCTGCGTAGGCATTGGCTGGTTTCCGAAAACACCTGGGGGGCTAGACCGCTACGTCTATGAGCTGGCGCATCATCTGGCAGCAGGTCGAGATCGAGTTGAATTATGTGCGCTCGATCTCCCTGAAGCTGAACCCAACTCTGCTGTAGAACTTATTAACCTGGCTGCAGCTGCTAGTCCACTAGCCCTGCGGCTTTTGTCAATTCGCAGGAGTTTTTTACACAAACGAGCAGTTAAACCAGATGCTATCAACTTGCATTTTGCTCTGTATAACTTGCCTTTGTTAGATATTTTGCCCGAAGATGTGCCAATTACCTTCACGTTTCACGGTCCTTGGGCATTAGAAAGTCAACAGGAAAAGGCAAGTAAACTCAGCGTACTTTTGAAGTACTGCCTTGAACGCCGGGTTTACCGTAGCTGTGATCGCTTTATTGTTCTTAGCAAAGCTTTCGGTAATATCCTCAATCAAAAATATCGAGTTGACGAGAGCAAGATTCATGTCATCCCTGGCGGGGTCGATCTTGCCCGATTCCAGCCAAACTTATCACGTCAACAGGCACGGGCTCAGCTGAACTGGCCGCAGGATCGCATCATTCTATTTACGCCTCGCCGCTTAGTGCAACGGATGGGCTTAGATAAGTTACTGACTGCCATAGCTCAAATTAAGCCTCGAATTCCTGACGTTTGGTTAGCGATCGCCGGGTTAGGTCCACAACAATCTGCACTGAAACAGCAGGCTACGGAGCTAGGACTGAATGACCAGGTCAGATTTCTAGGTTTTTTACCAGATGACCAGTTACCTCTAGCTTATCAGGCAGCCGATCTGAGCGTGATGCCGAGTCAAAACTTAGAAGGATTTGGATTAACATTGTTAGAATCCCTGGCCTGTGGAACCCCGGTACTGTGCACTCCTGTTGGAGGTATGCCAGAAGTTTTAGCTCCATTTTCACCAGATTTGATTACCTCTTCTCACCAGACAGCAGCTATTGCCGAACGTTTAGAGGAACTGTTAACAGGGCAGGTACAAATGCCTTCTAGAACAGCCTGTCGTGAGTACACTTGCTTGCACTTCGATTGGCACAAGATTGCGCAGCAAGTTCGGCAAGTTCTGTTGGCTTAAGAAAAACTAGTTACTATTTTGCCATCATGAAAATTGCTCTTGTCCATGATTACTTAACACAGCCAGGTGGAGCAGAGCGCGTATTTGAATTGCTTTGTAAGCACTATCCTAATGCTGACATTTTCACATCTATCTACGATCCTGAGCGCAGTATTGACTTGAGTGAGCGTTTAGTTCGTACGACTGTACTACAGCAGATTCCCTGTGCAGCAAAGTATTTCAGACTTCTAGCGCCCTTCTATTTTTCAGCCTTTCGAGCGCTGGATTTATATGACTATGATTTGATTATTAGCAGCACTACCAGTTTTGCTAAGGCAGTGAAAAAAAGAGCAGGAGCACGTCACATCTGCTTCTGTCACAATGTGACCCGTTTTTTATGGGATACACAAACCTATCTGCGAGAGTACGGGGATTATAAGTATTTTTATCCATTACTTGAAACTATCTTTAACGCAATGAGAAAAGTCGATCTGACTTATGCTCAGGAGCCAGATCTCTACATTGCTAACTCTAGTGTTGTAGCCTATCGTATTCAGAAATACTACGGCAAGCCAGCAACTGTAATTAACTATCCAATTAACAGCAATAAATTCAGTTTTCTTGAGCAAAAAGAGGACTTCTATCTAGCATCGTCTCGTCTAATTAGCTATAAGCGCATAGATGTGATAATTGAAGCGTTTAATTGGTTAGGATGGCCATTATTTATCATTGGCAACGGACCTGAACGAGAGCGATTAGCATCTAGAGCTTTGAAAAATATTCAGCTTCTTGGGCATGTAAGCGATGCTGAGCGCAGTAGTTTAATGACAAAAGCAAGCTCGGTAATTGTTGCTGCTTTAGAAGACTATGGATTAGTGCCAATAGAAGCCAATGCTAGTGGTACGCCAGTTATTGCCTATGGCGCAGGCGGTGTGTTAGACACTCAAATACCTGGTCAGACAGGAGTCTTTTTCCAACGGCAGACACCAGATGCCCTACAAGCAGCACTACTCAAAGCTAGGGAGATTTCGTGGGATTACAAAAAAATTCGCAATCATGCCTTGAGTAAGTTCTCGGAAGAAGCATTTTTTAACCGAGTTGACCAGATGATTGAGAATGTTTGCAGTGCTGCCTGATTATACACTCTATTCACTTTAGTAATTTTGAAGCAATAGATATGGTAAAGATAACCGAAAGTGATTTCAATGTAGCCGCCGAAACAGAGCCAGGTTACGGACAAATGTTCGCCGTTTTGATGCGCCGTCGCTTTTGGGTAATCGGTATATTGTGTTCAAGTCTGCTTGTTGCCACCATTATAACCTTGATAACAAAACCCACCTATAAAAGCTCTATGCAACTGTTAATAGAGCCAAATTATCAAGGAAGAAAAGATCAGGGAAATATACCAGGAGATCAATTCGTCGATTCTGATGTTGAGATAGACTACGCTACTCAGGTTAACGTTCTAGGGAGTCCCCTACTTCTACAAAATGTAGTCAATCTACTGAAGCCTGAATATCCGACTCTTACTGTAGGTCAGCTTCAAAGCTCCCTGGTTTTAACACCAGTAACACAAGATAAGGTTAATACCAAGATTCTCCAAGCCGTTTATCTTGATGAGAATCCAGCTAAAACCAGACAAGTACTAGGTACACTGTACAGGGTTTATCAAATTTATAACCGACAGCAGCAGGAACAGCGTTTGTCCAAGAGTCTTACATTTATCAATGAGCAGATCCCACAGGTACAAAAGCTTGTTGAGCAATCCGATGCCCAGCTACAAAAGTTTCGTAACAATCAGAACCTGATCGATCCAGAACAACAGGCAACAGTCATAGCTCAGACTTTAAATACAGTTGAGCAAGAGCGACAGGCAATCCACGCTCAGTACCGAGACAATCAAGCTCGCTACATTGACCTACAACGGCAACTTGCCCACTCTCCACAGAAGGCATTAATTTCCACTCGTTTGAGTCAGTCGCAGCGCTACCAAGCTTTGCTCAACGAGTTGCAGAAGACAGAACTAGCTCTAGCACAGCGGCGCGTGGTGTTTAAGGATAGCGACCCGCAAGTGCAACAGTTACTAGCACAAAGTCAGAGTGAGCGCGCTCTTTTGCAGGCAGAAGGGGGAAGGGTTTTAGGTGAAGACGCGACTCAACTTACAAGTACAGGAGAAAATTTGCTGAACGAAGGTCAGTTTGGCACAATTGAACAGAACTTAACTGGTCAATTGCTGGAAGTCCAGACAAATCTGGATAGTTTGAGGGCTCGCGATGCGAGCTTAGCTGGGAATGAGCAGCATTTGCGAGATCAACTCAATCAACTCCCCGCATTGATAGCTGAATACAATCGCCTAGTACCGTTAGTGAAGATCAACCGCGAGCGGCTGGAACAACTACTGAAGGCAAAGCAAGAATTCAGCCTCGAAATTGCCCGAGGAGGATTTGACTTGCAAGCTTTAGAGTTGCCTCAACTGGGCAAGAAAGTAGGTCCCAGTCTGAAGATCAATTTGTTATTGGGTTTAGTGGTTGGCTTAATGCTGGGTGGTGCTGCAGCCTTTCTGCGTGAGACGTTGGATGATGCTGTGCGTACCTCTGACGAGTTAGCGAATCTGGTTGCTTTGCCTCTGCTAGGAGAGATGCCCAAAGTGCCTAACCTAAAAGCTAATGAGCTGAGCATCAGCCTACCTTCTGGTAATCCCAAATCCCTGTCACCTTGGACAATTAAGGTCACAGATTGGCCATTGTCATGGCAAGCGGTAGACCTGATTTACAAAAACATTCAACTTCTAAATTCGTCTTCATTCGCGTCCCTAACAGTCACCTCAGCAGTAGCAGGGGAAGGAAAAACAACGCTATCTCTGGCTCTGGCGCTAAGTGCTGCCCGTTTGCACCAACGGGTACTGTTAATCGATGCCGATTTACGTCGTCCTCATCTACATCAACTGCTGAAGTTGCCTAATCAGCAAGGACTTTCTACTTTACTCACAAATGATGTAAGTTTACCAGTTAAAAGTAGCATCCAATCCTCAGATGCATATATTGATATATTGACCGCTGGACCAATACCTGAGGACCCTGCTCATCTGTTAAGTTCTCCCCGGATGTGGGAATTGATGGCACTATTTAAGCAGAGCTACGATTTGGTGTTGATAGATTCTCCCCCGATTCTAGGCATGCCGGATGCTATCCTAGCAGCGTCACTATGCAGTGGTGTGGTGTTAGTGTCCCGTATGGGAGCTGTGACGAAAACTGAACTCACACATGCTACAGCCGCGCTCAACAGATTAAATGTGATTGGAGTGATAGCAAACGAGGCTACGGGTTCCAGTAGTAGCTATAGCTACACAGCTTATAGCAGGCAACCTAAGGTTGCACTCCCAGAAAGGCTAAGGGAAGTAGCTAAATCATTCTGATTTAGGTAGATACAAGGTCGAATCTACATTCTTGCTACTGCGCTCGTGATTTCAGTAGGAAACCCACAGATTTTTCTTTGGGTTTTCTAATTCTACAAATTGTTATTAGGGACACCCGTTGGCAGGTAAAGTTCATTGCCAAAGTAGGATTTCAATGCTGAATACTATCCACAACGCAATCTCCAAGGTTCAAGCTGAATTAGCATACCGCGTAGCGCTTAAAAAGCATGCTAAAAATCTGCCTGCAATTGCTTCTCAAGATCGGTGTATTGTTGATAGTCTCAAGAGTGAAGGAGTTGCTGTTACCTCTCTAAAAGATTTAGGGCTTTCCTCCACATCGCAACTTCTAGCTGCCACTAAAGACGAGTTAATCAATATGACAAATGATGATCGGTATATTAACCGTCATCAGCTACATAATCTTCCTCTAATTTACACAGTCACAGATATACCAAGCTTTAGTCAGTGGGCACAAGAGGAAAGATTAATCAAAATTATCGAGAATTACATCGGTCTGGAAGTTGCTTTTCAGGGCGTGCACTTACGTAAGGATTTTAACAATACTGAACAGGTAGGCACTCAACTATGGCACAAGGATGCGGAAGATCGTCGCATCTTAAAAATCTTTGTTTACTTGAACGATGTTAGTGAGCATCACGGACCTTTTGAATACATTCCCAAACCTATAACTTCCTCGTTCCTAACATATTGGCGCATCTATTACAGTCTTTTAAGAACAGGATTTTTAGGCATTAATGATGAAGAAATGAAGAGGATTGTACCTAAATCGGCTTGGAAATCATGTCCGGGACCTGTAGGTACGGTCATTTTGGTAGATACAAGGAGCGTTATTCATCACGGCACCTTACGTCAAACAGAGCGGTCGGCTTTATTTTTTGTTTACACCGCCAAATATCCTAAGCATCCAGAACTTTGCACGCAATATAGCGACCAGACCTTTGCTCGACCAAAACTAGGGGTCAGTTTGTGAAAATTACTCCTGCCCTCTTGTTTTTGAATCAGCATTTACCACAGTGGTGACAACATATGACAATCTTTGAAGTTCCAACCCTGCTACTGTCAAACATCCCATCTGGCCAGACGCAACATGATAATCGATTAAATTCCTACTTGCTAAGATGGCGACAAGGGCAGCTTTTGGTAAGTCCTAAACACAAGCCTTCACAGCCGTACCTACACTCATTTGAGAATGAGCAATGGTTAGTGGAGTGCTTAAAACATTCCCCGGTGCGACTGGTTCGTATCGACCCTGCTTTAGGTGAGGAAAACTTAAAGTTTTGGGTTTCAGCCTGCAAGCGAGCGTCTAAGACCATGTTTCTGCGCTTACCTACCGCCCATGCGCTACCTAGCAGGCGTTGCCCTCAAAGCTGGTGGCTGCTGAAGCGCTTAATTGACTGGGGTACTGCTTCTGTATTGCTGCTAGTTCTGAGTCCAGTTATTCTGGGACTTATCTTCCTTATGGACGTTTTTTCGCCAGGACCAATTTTTGTTCAGCAATGGTGCATTGGTGAGCGGGGTAAACTATTCCAACTTTTAAAGTTTCGCACAACGTTGATGAAAGACGATCTCCACGTAACATCTCTAGGACGTTGGATGCGTAAGTCTGGGTTGGACAATCTACCACAGTTGCTTAATGTGTTGCGGGGTGAAATGAGTTTTGTCGGACCAAGTCCCTGGAGTTTATCTGATGCACTACAACTCGAACCAGAAGAAAGACAACACTTAAACGCACTGCCGGGAATCATTGAAGCTTTACAACTGGAAACGGGATCGCAGCTGTTAGACTTAGACGTACTTAACCGTCGTAGTCAAGAATATCTTAGCAATTGGTCATTGTGGCAAGACTTAAAGATAGTACTACTAAGTGTACCCAAGTTTCTCTTAGGCTTTGGCACTTATTAGTCCATAATTCAGTTGTCAGCAATTGTCTATAAGGTAGTGTCAACTTTAACCAGCAAAGATTCAGAGATTGACAACTACCTTAACTTCCACGTTTGCTTTTAGATGTAGGTAACAAAAATGTCGACTTACTTCAGGTATAGCCACGAAATAATTGTTCGCCCACTCTATCACATAGCTGACTTCCTCTATAAGCCTTGGGACTTTTTTAACGTAGTTTACAACAGGCTTAAGCGAAAAAGGCTGAAGAAATCACTGAAGTTCTGCGGAGGAAATGTTTATATCGGACCTCAAGTCATTATAGATGAGCCATTTAATGTGGAGCTAGGAAACAACACCTGTGTCTGTGAGTTTACACATATATCTGGTTTAGGAGGAGTCAGAATTGAAGATGGCACTATGATTTCTAGCCATTGTTCTATTGCTACTATTACACATCCCAAAAACTCTTACAGTCGTATTACAGATCCAGTCATTACGAAGCCTGTAGTTATTGGTAGAAATTGTTGGATTGGAACAGGCGCAATTATACTTCCTGGTATCACTATAGCTGATAACGCAATTGTTGGTGCCGGAGCTGTCGTTACTAAAGATGTCTTGCCCAAAACAATTGTGGTTGGAAGTCCTGCTAAATTCCTGAAGGAAGTTAATTTATGAAATACTGTCAAGCCTCGTCTTAACAGAAGATTATTTTCTTTTACTGGTTGGTCAACTTATACGTTGATAGTAACTTCAAGCTGTTTTTTACTTACGGACCTAGTGCCGAAGAAAACACTCGTAACTGGAGGAGCAAAGAATCATGTCTACAGCAATCTGTACCCTG
>JAFASY010000115.1 GCA_019244235.1 Chroococcidiopsidaceae cyanobacterium CP_BM_ER_R8_30 | reverse complement strand
GTCCAGGCAGTTGGCGTTTCTCCGGCAAAAGATGTTGCCTTGAACGCGATCCCTTGCGACTTGGATGAGCAGATTTGGCAAACCTTATCAGTAGACAGTTTCACCAATCCACATGCTGTGTATATTAAGCCAAATGGTACATGTTGAAATTAAAGCATGAAGGCTAAATTCACGCTGCCTGTGCTTCTTGGTGCAGAGTCTCCTTAGCAGCAGGCAGCGTCAGCTGTTGTGCTTGCATCTCTGATTTGTATTGTTCAACATCCTGCTCTAATTCCTGAATTCGGGCATCCCTTTGGCTGACTTCTCCGCGAGTTGCTAGCCGTCGCTGCAACCGGGTCCATACACTAAATACCCACGCCAGGACAGCTCCCACACCCATTGCTAGAATCAACTCAACTGATAGCGGAGCCTGCACTTGGTATTTCACAAGTTGAATAGTAGCTGGCTTATTGTTTTCCAAGCTAAATAAGACCAAGGTCAGACAAAAGACAAAAATCATCAAAAAATTAATCTGCCGCATTAATAACTTCCTCAATCTGAATCTAGCGCTAACAGCTAACCGTTTCTATTTGTATCAGACGTCGTAGGAAAAGAGTAGGAATCTAAATATCATCTTTAACTTATCAGTTCACCTTCCTTGCCCCTGCTTGGACATCTGGATTGCCTCAATCGTACCTTTGATTGTTCCAGCAATTGGTACAGCAACAACCACTCCCAAAAATCCAGCGATTTCAGCTCCCATTAATAAGGCAATGAAGATCCAAATCGGGTTGAGACCAATGAAATTACTCATTAACCGAGGAGCAACCAGATTGTCTTTGATCTGCTGCATGACAACGGAGGCAGCTGCTACCAGCAGCGCTAACCGCCAACTCTGAATCAGCACCAAAAGCGTCACCAGACTAATCCCCAGAGTGGCTCCAACAAAGGGAATTAGTTCCCCCATGCCAATCAGAAGGGCAAATAGTAAAGGAAACGTCACATTGAAAAATATAAAAATGGGCGTCAGGGTAACTATCATGAATAGCCCCAACAGTAGCTGGCTGATGAAAAAGTTTTGGAAATTTAGATGCAAGGATACGCTCAAGGGGATGCCAATGTGAGGCGGCAAGAGGTTAATTAAACCCCGCCATACGCTAGCACCGTAAAGCAGCATGTAAAACGCCAGCACGACCACCAGTACTAAATCTAATAATCCATTCAGCGTCCCCAATGCAAATCCCACAGCTTGACCTGCCAGCAGTTGTACCGAACCCGCAATGCGAGTATTAATTTGACTGCTCAAACCTGTGAGCGCCAGCGGTAGATGGTGGGCTTTAGCCCAGAGATCAAACCGTAGCAGATTTTTTTGACCAGCCTCTAACCAACCGGGAATGCCATTGAGAAATTGGGTCGTTTGGCTAATGGCTACTGGCACCACTGTCACCCCAATGATGACACAAAGCGCTACAGTCGTCAGCAAAACGAGCAATACTGCCTGAGTCCGAGTGATCCGAGCCCGCTCAAAGAACTGAACAGGGTAGTTGAGCAAAAAAGCTAGAATCGCCGCGATCGCTAATACAGTGATGGCACGCTCAAAGTAATGAAAGATTGAGTAAAGCAGCCAGAAGTTGAGGGCAACAATCGGGCCGCTCAGTCCAAGGATGAGGAGACGTTGAAGGGAGTTTGAACGGCGCATCTCAAGTACCCTGTATTAATAGCTCCCGATTAAAATGACTTGCAGTAGATCAAGATGGACTTAAGCGTAGCTGATATTCGTAAAGACTACACCCTCCAAGGGTTAAGTGAAGCTGATGCCGATCCCAATCCATTTCAACAATTTTCAAAATGGTTTAATCAGGCGCTGCAAGCTCAGTTGCCTGAGCCGAATGCTATGACCGTTGCTACTGTCACACCAGACGGTAAGCCAAGAGCCAGAATGGTACTGCTAAAAAATTTCGACACGAGTGGCTTTGTATTCTACACCAACTACAAGAGTCAAAAAGGGCAGGAGCTAGCAGGGAATCCCCAGGCAGCTCTTGTCTTCTGGTGGGCTGAACTAGAACGCCAAGTCCGCATCGAAGGGTATGTTGAGAAAGTATCAACTCAAGAGTCAGATGAGTATTTCCATAGTCGTCCGAAGAACAGTCGCCTTGGTGCTTGGGTGTCTAATCAAAGCCAGGTGATAGAGAACCGTGAAGTGCTGGAAGCACGCCTACAGGAACTACAAGCTCAATACGAACACCAAGACGTACCGCGACCCCCCCACTGGGGCGGCTTTCGAGTTGTCCCAGCAGTGATTGAGTTCTGGCAAGGACGCCCCAGTCGACTGCACGATCGCTTGCAGTATGTACGGGTTAGTGAGACTGATTGGGTGATTGAACGCTTGTCACCGTGAAGGTGCCACAACAGTTGGGTCTGGCATAAATTTGTATCTTAAGTAGATGCCTAACCCTATAAACAGGATAATCAAGACAGTGCCAATGCCAAGGGGGCTTGGCAGCCAAAACACTGCTTCAATGTGGTTAAGCTGACCAGCCTTGAGTTTCCATACTAACTGTCGCTTGCCCTGGTAGCTTTCTGGGTGAATTGCCTCTGCTTGAGATTCGACACTGCGAGCGCCCCAAGGCGTATTTAAACTAAACTCTAACTCCAAGAGCTCCTCAGGACTAATGAGGAGATTACTGTTTGTTGAAATCAGTGAGAGCGATCGCAAGTCCAAGTCATAGCTCAGCCGATTGCGTAACAACAGTAAAAAGTTGTTTTGGTTCAGGCTGAAGTGAGTGTCAATATTGGGCAGTTCATTTCCTCCAGTTGTGACCGCAGGTTTTTTCTGCCCATTTGGGTGGAAAAATTCATTAAACTTAGTTTCTAAATCAGCACCATTGTTAAAAGGAATTGTCACAGCAATTTCTTGCTTCGAGAGCCGTTTGGCTTTACCTTGCAGTTTTCGGGCTCGACGTTGAATACTGTCTAACCACTCTTGGGCTTGGTTGCCGCTAAAGCTAAGCAGTTGTTCTCCCAACTTAATATGCTGGACAATTTCGCCATGGTTTGGGCTATCAAAGTTAACCCCGACATCATACTGTACGCAGCTAGAAAGCAGCAGTGCCCCCACAAATAGCAGCAATGCTAGCCGTAGATGGATTTGTCCTAGCCATTGTCTAACGCCTGATGCTTGTTTCACAGAACACCTTTCCTTAAGTGTTTTCACAATTGCAAATTCCACCAAAATAACCCTGCTAGCGTTAAACCTAACCCTAGCAGAGCCACCCAGATAAAGCGATTGTCTCTTGTATTAACCTGACTTAGATCAATTGGTTCTGGTTGGGAAAGCTGTTTTGAGGGGCGTTCACTGGCAGTACCACCACCAAGACGAGTCTGGCTCTCATTGTCAGATAGCGATCCTAAATCGGGAATTTGAGTTAACCATTCCTTTGGGCGCTTTAGCCGAGGTGCTTGAAAGATGTAGAGTAACTGCCCGCCTTGTTTTCTAGTTTCTAGATCGGGATGGCGTTTAACCTGTTCGCAGAGGGCGATCGCGTCTGGTATGCGCCCAGATGCTTCGTAAGCCATTGCTAGCCAAATTTGTACCTCACCCCCTAAGCGAGAGCTACGATTCACTAAGGCGCTTGCCTTCTCTAAGTGCTGAACTGCTTCACGATACCTTCCGCGCTCAAAAGCGGTTTTCCCTTCTTGGTACTCGGTTCTAACGGTTTCTAAATCTGAACTCACGTTGTGCTGCACCGATGTGGTCTTTCTTGATGTTGCCATCTGTTGGGAACCTTTGCGGCATCCTTTTTTAGAAAGAAAGGAGATAATAGAGAAGTACTCAAGGGTTCGGAGGCAGCTCTGGCAAACCCTTGAGCAAGCTTAATTTTTAGATAAATAAATTAACTTTGCATTCCGATTTTTCAACAGAGGACTTATGAACAAAGTTTGTCGGCAACCACAATGGAGTCTGATTAGCATCTTTACTACCATTATTTCAGTGGCAGCTGGAGTGTTGCTAGTTAACGCTAAGACTGCGCCCGTTTCTGCTGAGCCAGCGGTAGAGTATGAGCAAAATGTGCCTGCGAACCAACCCCAATCATTCATCTTTGGTAGTCCTATTCCCACTCCAATGCCTGTGGACCCCTATACTGGTCAAGCTCCTAGTAGAGATTACTCGTATCCAGCGAACAATTTTCCGCCTGCTGTCACATATTCTTATCCAGTGAATGTCCCCCCTGTCACCTCTTACTACTCATATCCCGCGAACGGTCCATTCCCTGGTACCTCTTACTACTCATATCCAATACCAGGAACAGTAGTGAATTCGGGTCCGTTCAATCCAATTATCATTAATCGTCCAGGGCACCACACATGGTTTAGGGGAGGACGATATTAGTGCTCCCCTCCTCTTATTAGCTCATGAATTCTGAGGCTACGATCATAGAGCCAATACCAGTGTCAGTAAAAATTTCCAGCAGTAGAGCGTGGGGAATCCGCCCATCAATAATGTGAGTGGCACGCACGCCTTGAGCAAGTGATCGCACACAACAATTTACCTTCGGAATCATCCCGCCGCCTACTACACCAGTGGCGATCAAGTGGCGAGCTTCCTGAATATCTAGTTTTGCGAGCAGAGTAGATGGATCTTTATAGTCCTTAAGAATTCCGGCTGTGTCGGTGAGTAAAATTAACTTTTCTGCTCCTAGAGCAGCTGCCATTTCCCCAGCAACAGTATCAGCGTTGATGTTATAAGCCTGCCCCGTTTCATCTGCCGCTACGCTAGACACAACTGGAATATACCCACTGGCAAGTAGAGATTCTAAAAGCCTCACATCCATTTGGTTCACCTCCCCAACGAAGCCAATTCCCTCGCGCCCTTCTGGGCGGGCTTTGATCAAATTGCCATCCAAGCCGCATAAGCCAACAGCAGAGCCACCAGAACGGTTAATTAGGGAGACGATCTCTTTGTTAACTCGACCAACTAGAACCATTTCCACCACATCCATTGTGGCAGCATCGGTGACTCGTAGCCCATTCTTAAATTGGGGCTCAATTCCCAGCTTGCCTAGCCAACTGTTAATTTCTGGTCCTCCACCATGGACCACCACTGGTCGTATACCTACACATGCCATAAACACAATGTCACGCATGACTTTGCTTTTCAGTATGCTGTCTTTCATTGCTGCGCCGCCGTACTTGACGACAACGGTTCGACCAACAAACTGTTGGATGTAGGGGAGTGCCTCGCTTAGCACTCGTACGCGTGTGGCCTCAGTTTCTCTAATGTATTCACTATCGTGATCCATAAGCAGCTCTTAAACTTTGCTTTGCATGAACGATAGCAGTTTAAAGGAGTTTTAGCTCCCCAACAATGCTTAAAATAACAGTCTGCAAGCGACTAATAAGATATTTTCTCCTTATCACCCCATCTCCTCATTACCCCACCCCCTCATCACTCCATCTCCCACAGAGCGAGTAGGTTTTCTGAGTACAGTGGGAATCAAATCAAGCACCCGTGTTGCCACTTGTTCTGGTGTTTCTGCGTTGCTCGATTTGACTTGCAGATCGGCTTGAGCATACATTGCTTGCCGCTGCTTTAAGAGCAATCTCAATCTTCCCACAGGATCGTCTTGTAGCAATGGTCTTGTTGTATCGCTTGCTAAGCGGATACAGAGTTCTTCGACCGGGACATCTAGCCAGACAACTATACCATGGTGTAGGTAACTCCAGTTTTCTCGCCGCAGAACAATCCCTCCACCAGTTGCAACTGCTAGCTTTATATAACTTGAGACCTCAGCTAGGACCTGACTTTCCAGTTGCCGAAACCCTGCTTCTCCAGCATTGGCAAACAGTTGAGCGATCGATTGCTTAGCAACTTTCTCAATCAGCTCATCGGTGTCCACGAAGCCGTAGCCAAGCTTCATTGCTAGTTGCCGCCCCACAGATGTCTTCCCAGCACCCATCATACCGATTAAGTACAGGTTGACCCCTTTCAGTATGTTATTCATCAACAAATTACTGTTTCACGCCAAAGGTTAAAGACTACTATGATTATTTCTCACGATAACGATACGTTGTTAGCTAGCAGTTTTTAGTATGCCAGGAGAAGGAATTCTAAAACATTAACGAATTTAATAACGCTCATTAGGTGACTATTAGCTTACAATTTAGTTAACTTTACTTTAAATTCACACAAATTTTATTCAAGCTTTATCTTATCCTGCAAAGTCAGGGTGTGAGTCAAGTGCAAGTTAGCGATGGAGCGTCCCAGTATTTAGGTGTTGTGTATGAGGGTTTCAGGCATGACTTTGATTCGAGACGTTGTCCAAAACGCTTTGATGAGTGGATATCTAACAATTGAA
>JAFASY010000097.1 GCA_019244235.1 Chroococcidiopsidaceae cyanobacterium CP_BM_ER_R8_30 | reverse complement strand
CAACGTCGCGCCCAAATTTCTGACCCAGCCAGAGCAAGAATTGCCATAACCGCAAGGCTACTGGCTTCCGGTGAACGATATTAAGTATCTCCTCTGCTTGTTGGATATGCGACACCATAGCATCCACCGCTTGAGACCACAGCTCTACAGGTAGAATGCTCGTCTCTACACTTGTCAAACACTCAATTTGATAAGGCTTGATTCGGGACAGTGGAGTACCCACAATGTCGCCCACACCCCAATAACCCAGGGTAATCAGCGCTCCTTGTTCGCTCCAGGTTAGAGTGCGGACAGCTCCGCGCTCAATCTGCCACAAGACATCCTCTCGTGGTGGAATCAAGTCACGCCGACTAAAGAGCTTTTGGTTAAGTAGCGGCGATAGGGCAGGGTTTGGAGCAGAAATTGCCATGATAGATTCCGTTCAGTAAGTCCTTGGAGACAGCAAAATTAACATGACCTGCCAACCTAGACTGATTGCCTGACTTCGCAGCTGCGCCCTAGCAACACACCCGCATTGCTAGCTGAAACTAACTACAGGGTCTAACACTTGATTTTTGCACAATCTTATGCTAATCCCCGCAACAATGTCAATCCTTACTTGGCAAGTTCGCTCCTGATCGTAAATCTGAAAGGTTAAGAACAGGTAAGCATTTCTTTAAGCTAAGAATGAAAAGTTAAGAACAGCTCTCTTCCCTAACCCCTCTGACCTGTAACAATGTATGCTACTCGCTGACCGATATTGGTTGCATGGTCAGCCATCCGCTCTAAGTAACGAATGACTAAGGCTAGTAAGATAATTGGCTCTACAACCCCTTTAACATCTCGCTGTGTAGCAAGGATCTCGTAAACCGTTTTATACGAGGTATCAACTGCATCATCCAATTGCTTGACTGCTTGCCCCGCCTCTGCATCTAGATCTGCCAATGCCATTAAGCTAGCTGCAAGCATTGCTTGAGCATGGTGAGACATAACCTCAACCTGTGGTAAACACGCTTCTTGCGGTGGATAAGGAAAAAGTTTAACGGCAATTTCAGCAATATCCTCAGCGTAATCGCCGATCCGCTCCAAATCTCGCACCAACTGCATAAAAGCACTTAACAGGCGCAAGTCTTGAGCGATTGGCGCTTGCATCATGAGCGCAGCGCACTCTAGCTCGATCTGACGATAAAACTGGTCGATCTTTTTTTCCAACCAGGAGATTTCTTCAGATGCTGTTAGATTGCCAGCAAATAAAGCCTGATGACTCAGGCGAAAAGAGTGTTCTACCAAGGCTCCCATACGCAGAATGTCGCGCTCTAACCGCTTTATCCGACGGTTGAACTGAGAGATATCAGAACTTGAACCAGAAACAGCAGGATCTTTCCTTAACAAATCTGGTAACGCCGCAGCTAATGTACACTTATGCCCTGTGTCTACTATATGTTAATTATTAGGAGTCTGCCATAGTATCAGAGAGTTCAACCTGCAACCAGGCACCGCCAGTGTCAGGGTGATTTCTTGCTTTGACTGAGCCGCCATGGGCATGAATAATTTGTTGAACAATTGCTAAGCCTAAGCCGCTACCGTTATTTAAAGAATCTGGTTCACGAGTTCGAGCTGCATCTACTCGGTAAAGTCGTTGAAATACATGTGGTAAATCTGAGTCTGGAAAGCCAGGACCAGAGTCAATAATATCGATCTGCACTTGGTTACGGCAAGCATCAGCGACTGGAAGAACTTTGACCTTAACCCAAATAGTTCCCGATACAGGGCTGTACTTAATACTATTATCAAATAGGTTAAGAAACACTTGAGTGAGGCGACTCTTATCAGCTCTGAGCCATAGCGTTTCTGGTCCTGAATAGTCAAGGGCAATCTGCTTTTGCCGTGCTAACGGTTCAAGAATTTGCCAGGTTGCGTAAAGAAGAGTTCGCACCTCCACAGGTTGACAGCTCAGTTGCTTCGTAGGGTCTAATTCTAATTGACTGAGTTCTAGCCAATTTTGTACCAAGTTTATTAGCCGATCGACTTCTGGCACAAGTCGATCGACCCAGCGACGTAGAGGCAAGTCCAAGTGTTCTTGTAAGGTTTCCACGACTAGCCGAATTGAGGTTAGTGGAGTTCTTAACTCATGAGCTAAATCGGAAACCCAGCGATCGCGAGCACGATTGAGTTCAACTAGAGATTGCCAGTTTTCTAGAAATACCCCAACCTGCCCTGCGTTTAAAGGCCAACTAGAAGCCCGGAGAGCAAGCGTCCGAACATCAACCAAAGCTGCGGCGTCGACACAAGCTGGATGAAACATCCACTCTCGCACCTGTGGCTGCTGTTCTATGCGAGTTTGTTCAATGAGCTGGTCAAGTTCGTACGAGCGGACCAACTCCAGGAGTAAGCGCACTTGTCCTGGCTCCCACTTTTGCAGCCCCAATAACTGCTGTGCCTGCTGGTTGCACCACAGCAGCTGATTTTCTTCATCAACTTGAAGATATCCTAGTGGTGCAACTTGCAGTAGCTCTTGATAGGTTTGCAATTGGGTTTGTAGCTCTTGGTGCTGCTGTTGTTGTTTAGCAATTTCTCGTTGTAGGCGTGGAAAAACGGCGATGGAATTGGATGAGCCAGTTTGCAGCATCTGCAACAATCGTCGGAGTTGCCAATGGAATCGGTGACTCTGCCAAAACCACAGTCCCATCCCAATTATCAGCCCCAGGAAAAATGCCAGCAAAGCCATCAGCTGAATCTCTAAGGATAGAGTATGGTAAGACTAGATAAATTCATCTGACCTTACTACTAAATTTTAGGTTTGCTGTACCGCAAACTGCTACCCAAACCGATATCCAAACCCGCGAACAGTTACGATGTATTCTGGATGACTAGGATCTTTCTCTAATTTTTCCCTTAACCAGCGGATATGTACGTCTACTGTTTTGCTGTCCCCAACAAAATCAGCTCCCCAAACTTGATCGAGTAACTGCTCTCGCGACCATACCCGACGGGTATAACTCATGAATAGTTCTAACAAGCGAAACTCTTTAGGTGACAGATTCACCTCTTGATCACGAACTAGCACCCGGCACTCTTGGGGGTAAAGGGTAACGTCCTTAAACCGCAACACAGGTAGCTGAGGTAAGCCACCAAAGCGTTGGCGGCGCAGCAGGGCGCGACACCGGGCAACCAATTCCCGCATACTGAAGGGCTTGGTAAGATAGTCGTCTGCTCCCACTTCTAACCCTAAAACCCGGTCTGTTTCACTACCTTTAGCACTGAGGATTAAAATCGGTACTGGGTTTCCTTGGTGCCGGAGTAAGCGGCAGATGTCTAAGCCATTGATTTGAGGTAGCATCAAATCTAGAATCACCAGTTCGAAGGGAAATTCATTCAACGTTCCGCTATTGGCCCCAGAGGCTAGCTCTCGCAAGCTCAATGTGGACTCTCCGCTTTGGAGCAATCCTAAAGCCGCTCGTCCATCCGCGGCAGTGGCGATCGCGTAACCTTCCGCCTCTAATGCTAAGACCAGCATTTCTCGAATGAGATCTTCATCTTCAACCACCAAGATGCGGCTCATTTGTCCGATATCCAATTTGGGAGGACTCTTGGTTAACTCACGAGTGAACATGTGGGAACAACAATTCTGTACGATTCAATACCAACAATATCTGAATCTGTCCACATCTGATCTGTAAATTAAGCCTTGATGAATATGGACGCTGCCATACTTGCCACTCTCACACTAAAGCAAAGAGATGACAATAGTAAATTTGCTTAACTTATTAACTTTTTATTAATTCTTTTTTAACCCTGTATTAACTCTGTTAGCCGGGAAGATAGTAGAAAAGAGATTAGCCTAAATCGCCATTACTCGCTACGTTGCTGTGGAGCAATGCTATGGGTGGGAGCAGATGCCCTTATGGCTGGGGGCAGAATCAGGCGGACAAAGCGATCGCGAAACAGATAGCTCCAAATCCAGCTAATCATTACCATGAGACGATTACGAACGCCAACCAGTGCCACAAGATGCACACCAAGCCAGAGAAGCCAAGCCGGAAAACCAGTCAGGCTAAGTTTGCCGAGGTGGGCTACTGCCGCATGGCGTCCAATAATGACCATGCTACCCTGATGCCGATAGCGGAAGGGTAAAGGATTCCGACCTTTGATTTGGCGCAAGATATTCCTTGCCACTGCTTGTCCTTGCTGGATAGCGACAGGAGCCAGCATTGGCAGGAAATTCCCTTCAGATCCTAAAGCTGCCAAATCTCCGGCTACATATGTATTCGAGTAGCCTGGTACTTGCAGGGTAGACGAGACCAGGACTTTTCCACTTCCTACTGTTGGCAGTCCCCAGGCTTCAGCCTGAGGGTTGCCATAGACTCCGGCAGTCCAGACTACTGTTTTTGTGTCAAAGCTCCTGCCATCTCGCAATGTTACTGATTCCTTGGTCACCTGACTCACCTTAGCTTGCAAATAGACTTCCACTCCCAGACGACGCAGTTGTTTGTGGGTATAAGCCTGTAGCTTCTGGGGAAAGGTAGGGAGTAAGCTATCTGCTCCTTGCAACAGCAGTACCCGTACCTGCCTAAAATCTAGAGTTGGGTAATCTTGCACCAGTGAACGGTAGATGAGTTCAGCCTGAGCCCCAGCCACTTCTACTCCGGTTGGTCCACCACCCACAATCGCAAATGTCAGTAACTGCTGGCGACGTTTTGCATCTGGCTCGTGTGCTGCCCGTTCAAAACAATCAAAAACGTGATTGCGCAACAACACTGCTTGCTGTAGCGTTTTTAGTGGAAAAGTATGCTCAACAGCCCCTGGCACCCCAAAAAATCGAGAAGTACTGCCGACACTGAGGATTAGAAAGTCATAGCAGATCAAAGACTGGTCAACGTTCTCAAGGACGTTGCCTGCGGGAGGCCCGCAGGCATACCAGTCCGCCCGGAGGCTTCCTCTGGGAGCAACGCTCTTTGCTTCGTCAATCTCTACAACTTGCTTAGTCAAGTTAACCTGCTTTACTTCTGCCATTACAAACTGCACATTAGATAATTTGCGCAGGATGCCTCGTACTGGATAGGCGATCTGCTCTGGTTCTAGCTCACCTGTTGCTACTTGATGGAACAAAGGGGAAAAGGCATGATAATTGTTCCGGTCAAGGAGTAGCACCTCTACAGGGGAATCGGCAAGAGTTCGTGCTGCTCCTACCCCGCTAAATCCAGCCCCAACAATCACAACTCGAAGGCGTCTACTTGCTGTCATCTGGTTGTGATTGTCGAACACCTGACAAGAGAACCCAACCTACCACCACCATGAGCGCTCCAACAGCTAGAAATCCGATATCGTAAGCGACTACGTTGGGACCTGGTTTTACATGGTGGATACCTAAAATTTGATGATCGATTAGACCTTCCACAAGGTTAAATATTCCGCCACCAATCAGTAGAGAGCCAACAAATGCTGATGTTGACCAAATAACGTCTTGACGTTTTCCTGCCTGCCAAAGTAGGAAAATTCCGAGCAAAGTCATTAACCAATCAAAAACATGGAATAGACCATCTCCAATCGTATTCAGCTCCATCCCTGCAACCGTGGCATCAGTCTTAACGCTTGAGAACATGTGATGCCACTGTAGGAGTTGATGAAACACGATGCCATCAAAAAACCCTGCTTGACCGATACCTAGAACAAGTCCTGCGACAACCAGAGGTCGGTACCTACCATCAACACTGTTTGTGCTAAATTTTCTACTGCTTGTAGTGTTAGACACTGCATCTTTAGGAGCTGTCATATGGCAACACTGGGCTATGCGGCAAGTCTGCCTAAACCTAGGCAAGAGCAGAGTTACGTTAATATTCAACAACTCTATGAGAGCTTCTGTACCCCATCTTTAAGCACATTCTCGTCTAGTGCCGAGAATAGGGTTTAGGGTGTGAGGGAGGCTAGTTGAGCAGCTTTTGCTAGGATATTTAAACTAACCCAAAGGTGTTTATGGTGGATGCAATAGCAGCATTGATTACGCTGGTCACACTGGTTTCGCTATTCGCAGGCGTAATGGGTATCTGGCTAACCGTGTTAGCTTATGGAAAGCTGAATGCCATGGACAGTGAATTGAGGTTATTGACTGTTGAGAATGACTGGGGAAAGGTTCGCCTGGACCTTTTTGCTATCCGATGCGGAGTACACAGTAGTGTTGCTAACTGGTATCTGACGAGGAAAGCACGCCAGTTGAATGGCATCCACCAGATAGATGAATGGGGTGATGTTGTCTTCCTGTTCGGAGAAGCTAAGCGAAAATTTTTGCTAGACCAGTTTTGAAAAACTGGCAAAGTTTATTTTCCAAAGCTAGCTTAGCTTTAAGCCAAGGCTTGCTCTAGCAAAGCAGCGCCACACCTTATAACAGAAGAGTGGCGCTGCTTACCAACTAGCTGAAAGGCATTTGTTGCTTAGTAGCGGCTAGAGAAACTGTTGTTTCTGCGGTTACCACCAAACGAAGAACCTCTATCTTCCCGAGGCTTAGCCTTATTAACTTTCAGCATCCGTCCCATCCATTCAGCACCATCAAGGGCTTCAATGGCTGCTGTTTCTTCAGCTTCAGTTCCCATTTCAACGAAACCAAAGCCACGTGGACGGCCTGTTTCCCGATCGGTCGGTAGCTGAACCCGCTTGACCGAACCGTATTCAGCGAAGACTGCGTTCAGATCTTCTTGTGCGACCTCGTAGGACAAGTTACCTACGTAAATTGACATAAACTGTCTCCAAAACCATCAGTGTGTAGAGATTTAGATTTCGGAGGAAGCATGTTAAGACCAAAAGGAAAAAGCCAATCAAGACTCAAAACAAACACTGCAACCGAAGTAACTCTCGTCTATTACTGTAGCATAGTTTCTCAAGCTCCAGCGCAGCAGACCATACTGTAGCAAGTGGGCAATCTTCTCACTCAGCATCTTTGACATCAGTTTGGCGACCGGGAACTTTTTTGAGATGCGGCATGAAAAACGTTGCAGACGCTTTTAGCAAGATGCCTTACAGCATCAGAGATTTGTTTAAGCTAGATGTTTTGAATAACAGTCCAAGCAGCCTCTGGCGGTTGCCACAGTTCAGATTTATTCTGCAAGGTGTATCTACGCCAACGAGTATCTTGTGAACCGACGTGATCAACCCAAATTGGTAACGTCAGTAAGCCATTCTCATCTTGAACTAACCACTGCAATGCATTTCCTTGGTAATTAACGGGAAGCAATGTCACAACATTCACAAGATCCCGGCTCTCACCTAAACACAATCCACCAAAGCGATCGATACTTGCTGGATCTTGCAAGGCTTGCTGCAATCGATTAGGCAATCCAGCTCCATTTAAATCGGCAATCGCATCAACCCACACGACAAATCGAATATCACTGAGCAGTTCTTGATAGTCTGGACGGGCGTTCACCGGATCGCTAATCTCTTTCCTTTTAAAGCGGCGAAAAGTCCGAATCACAGTAGACTGCTTTGGCTCTGAGAGCATGGCAATTGCTAGCTTTGTACCCAGATGCCGATGGCGATCTATTTCTCCAACCATTGACAACAACATACCATAGACCGTTGAGGGAGGCGGCACTGAGTAGGTTTCTGCATACTCCCGCGCACGGGATTGCCGGAAGGATGCAATTGGGACTTCCACTTCAATTGCAATCATGGCAGTTACTCCAGACTAGACAATTGAATATCGCTAGCAACTCGCTGTTTAACCTGATGCACAGCTGTTTTAATCCCTGATAACACACTCACTCCCAACTCTTCTAACTGCTTCCCGTTTGGAGTATCTGCGATCACACCTGCTACCCATAGTTCTTTGGGATTAATATCTTCTGTTTTCACTCGTCGAATCAATTCGGGTACAGAAATGTTACCCGCTTCATCTTCCTGGAAACAATAAAGACAACGAGGTGCAAAGTCATGTGTCCATCGCAACACAACACTGTCTGGCGAGAAGTCATATAGGAAGCGGGAGTGGTTACCTGCCACCTCACCAAGAGAGGTTAAACCTTCGAGAACTGCCAGAACGCGAGATTTATCCTGGAGTCGATTAGGTGTAAGCGCAAAGCCATATTGGTAACGTGTCGCATGAACTTCGGTGCCATAAAGCGAAGTCCGCCCCTTCTGACCACTAGCTGCATTGAAGGTAAGATCGCCTGCATAGGGAGTCATTGAAACAGCACGAGTCACTTCCAAAACACCTCGTTTTGCAGTCGTCGTGCCTTTAGCAGAAGATACTTTCTTACCTTTGGGCTTGAGTTCATCGGAAGCATCAACCTTTGCCCCCTCAGCTTTCATGAATCCAAGTACATCATCATCAATGTAGAGGTCATCATCAAAGCTAGCGTTTTGCCAAATGTTATCGTTTTTATCGTCATCCCATTGTCGATTAACTGCATAGTCTGAATTACCACAAGTCTGCCAGTAGTATCGTAGTGCCCAGCGAATAGCCTCAGCGGAGACGGTGGTATGCACCTCGTTTTTCCAGAGAATCTTCTGCAGGGTTGTGATATTACCCTCATTCTCGCCACGGTTGTTTGCAGCAGTTCCGTAACCAGTCAGAATGTTACCAAAAAGATGTAATGTCATGCTGTTTTCCCAGTTAACACAATGAAATTGGAGATTGTTCAATACCTAACTGCATCAAAGATTCAAATCATTTCCAGAAGATCTTCCGACTCACCTTCATCAGCAAGCACGGGTTCTAAGTTGGAGAGATTGTCTTCAGGTTCACCTAAGAGCTGCTTCATAACCTCTTTACCGGGATAGCTAGCAAGTGCTAGCAATGCAAGATCTCGTGGCTTCTTCCAATCCTTTTCTTGCATGACAAAATCCATCAAGTCTTGCCAGTTCTTTTGTAAAGTTGGTAATTTACCAGCACGTGACCAGAAATCAGTCATAAATTCACGCAAGGCAGAGCTATTTTTGCAACGTCCCAGCCCTGTCCGAATCCGAACTGTAACTTTATCAAAATTCGGTTCTTCTCCAGCTCTAGTTTTAGCTGCTAGTTGACCGTAGGTATAGTAGATCGCTTCATGGCAAGTACGGACAAAAAGTTTTTCTCGCTCATCAGAGTTAATTTTCTGAATCACTTGATATAGTCCTCCTCGTTCATAGAGTAATTTTTGGAATAGTTCATTGCTGCTGACACGATCGGCAAAACCTGCATACCAAGGCAGAGAGCGAGCTAAATTCTCAGCGATCAGTTCCCTAGCAAAACTGATAACTAAAAACTTCCCATCCTTACCTATCACCCATCGATCAACTAACTCATTACGACAGATGCGGTAGTTTTTACAGATAGTCTGACCAGCTTCAACCAGATACAGATCTGTTCGAGTTCTCTGCTGCGTTGCCCATGCAACTGTTCCTAGAGTCAAAACCTGACACCTAGACACATTTGCATCAAAGGTCACTTCCTCCGTTGTCTCATAGGTGAGAAATCTCAAACCTGCATCACCAAGACTACACGCGTAAAAGTCATGGTAGCCCTTAATGGAATTGTTAATGTCACTGCGATACTTTGCATAGCTTGCCAAGTTATCAACCTGGGGGATCACTAACGCATACTGCGCCCTCTTGTCACGTAAGCGTGATTTAAGAGTGTAGTAGTAACATGCAACTGGAGCAAATAAAAGAATGAGAGCATTTCCTGGGGATTCCTCAAAACTTGTGTCAGCGCTGAAAGCAATATGACGAACAACTGCCCCTGGATTCATCCAGCCTGCTATAGCAATAGGTTTGTGAAGTAAATTTCCGCTCTTGTCACAGAGATTAGTTGCAAAGTTTTGATAGACGTAACCCGTTAAATATTTATAAGAAACTTCAACCTCTTCTAAATTTTCTCCTTCAAAAGGAATCGCTTCTGACTTAACTCCTTCCGATTTATGGGTGCTAGTATGTTGCAGGAAGGTGCCAAGAATACCTTGGTGAAGAATGACTAAAGTATCTTTCCGCATTGCCTTAGGGTTGAGCCCTCGCAAAAGAATTAAGCCATCATCAGTAAGTCGAAAAGATTCGCTAAGTAGCCATTCCAGTGCTTTCCGGTCATTTCCTTCCCAACTCAGTACTACCTGACATGGGCTCAGATCCCATTGCATTCCTTTCTGAGGCTTTATCCCTTCTTTCTCAAGTTGCTGAAGCGTCATCCATAATCCAGCTAAGCCTGCACGATGGAGCAAAGTATAACTTGGATTGCTTAAATGAAACGTTAGCTTTTGCATGTCTCAGCTCCCGTTTCTTCTGAGTAAAAAATTTTATCTGTTGGAGCAATTCGATAGAATTTGCACCGTTGCCATTGTCCTAGCTCTCGTGGATCTGGCGGAATCCGAATGGGTACAGACCACGCTTGAGCTGCCTGCGTGAATGTCCACTGTTTGTTTTTGACCTTTTTTTGCTCTGCTGCTGCACGAATCTCAGCCATATCTTGCTCAAGCAAAACTGTAACAGTTCCTCCCCCTTCCCGTAATGAATCTGAGTATGTACACCAAGTGTCATCCAACCAGCGCGAATGTATCTCTCCTTCTGTTCTGGCATTGAGTCGCGCAGCAATTTCTGCTAAATCCGCTTGAGAAACTCCCACTCTAGCAATCTGCTCTAATAAATTTTCACCTGTCTTAATTTCAGTTTTATAAGGGTGCTTGTCAGTCCAAGGGTAAATCAACGCAAGTTTTGTTCCGTCTTCTTTTCGCTTCATACGGCGATTTAATCGCCCTAATCGCTGGATTAATGCTGCTGCTGGAGCCATTGCTGATACCAGCAGATCTGCACTCAGATCTAAAGACATTTCACAGACTTGGGTTGCGATCGCTAAGACAGCATTCTTTTCAGCAAATGCATTCACAACTAACTGATGTTTCTCCAGTCGATCCTTATAGCGAAAACGACTATGATAAATCAAGGGTTTTAGAGTAGGGAAATGCTCTGAGAGATATTGTTTTGCTGCTCGGTAGAGATCTATGCAACTCTGCACCGAATTTGTCACCCAAAGAACTTTCTGTTCTTCAGCAAGCGCAGCAATGACAGGCTTCCAGAGTTCCGTGTCTTGAGCCGGATCGTTAATCTCCGAAACTAGTTGGATATCATATCTTGGTAAATTCTCTAATTCCTTTGGTCCCTCGATCGGCTCGTCAACTTCCTCACCGATTTCTGCCATCACATCTCGAATTTTCTGAAGCTGCTTATCTGTGAAACTCGCACTCATGAGCAAAATTGGCGCACCACGGAAGGTCTTGATAAACTTCAGTAAAGCCCCAAAAAGTTTGCGATCGTAAGCATGAACTTCATCAAACACAAACGCAGCATTGGCGATTGCAGGCCATGCAAATAAAGGCTTTCGATTGTTCTGAATTAGCCCCAACACAGTGTCCACAGTACAAACAATCAGCTTTTTGCGCCAAGCTTGAAACGCAGCCAGATGAGAATCTACTCTTTCCACATCCTCTTCCAAATCGTCAGAATCTTCAGAAAATAGTAATTCACGATCGAGGTCGGCGCGAGAATGCATCAATTCCGCCTCAATTTCTGTCCCATTAACATAATCGATAAACCCCTGAGAGGCGGTACCTGTAGTGGGGTAACAGAAAAACAGCTTCTTTTTACTAGCCCACCTTTCTGCCCACAAGTAAGCTCCACCAGTTTTACCAGTTCCACATCCAGCTATAACTACTGTAAGTCGCTTAAGTGATTCAGCAATTTCGGTCTGAAATTGATATGGCTGATTTTCTCCCAATCGTTGTTGAACCAGCCTATTCAACTCGTTTGGCTCTAGCGTCAGATTTAAAACTTGGCGCATCCAAATCTTGAAATCATCCTGGGCAGCCAAAGGTAATGCAGATCCTGCTAAGTCGGCTGCAATCACCGTTGCTTTAACAGCCGCAGCGAACTTTTGCTTTTCCCAACTGAGATGATACTCTGAAAACTCCTTTCTCAAGGTTTTCAGAGCTATTAGCAGTTCATCCCTCGACCAAACTTCCTGAGGAAGCTCCGGCAATTGTGAAGGCAAACTCAGAGCCTTCTGCCCCATCTCCAGAATTCCTCGAAAGCTACGATCGTGGGTGTAGATTGTTAATTCATCACCGCGACAATGTTGAGAAATGAATGAAATTTCACCAGAGGGCTGCTTATTTTCACCAAGCCCAATTCTGAGATGGTGTCCCATAGCCGCCCAGGCAGCAATCATTAGCTCAGCGTTAGGACATTGTTCTAACCATTCGCGAAAGCTTGGTACATACAGCGCCAAAATTCCGCTAATTACCTCATGACGGAGCATTTGACGTGCACCATGTGCCTTCCAACTCTTTGATAGACGAGCTTGCTCTTTATGCAGTTGCTCGTTTAAGCTTCCACCATGCGCTTTGCTTTTAAGAGTTTTACACCAAACCATTTCTTGGAAATGTCGATTGGCTTTGCCCCAGTCGTGCAAGTAAGCCCCCAAACGTACAGTTTGAGCGAAAAGCTCAAAAGGGAGTATCCCTTCTAAGCCTAATTGCCGGAGAATCTGCACTCCCATCTCCTCAATCAGTACATCAGCAGCTTGCATTACAAAGCAAATGTGTCCTGTATACTTAGCGGCACCTTTAGCCATACAATTGCCTATTTCTTCTACCGATAAAGACTTGGCTAATAAACAACCACCAGGAGGTTTCTCAGGCATACCTTCCTCCTTTAACAGGCAAGAAGAACCCACAACCTACATGCCTTTTGCCCCCAATCCCCCATTGCTGCAACTTGATTGAGTCTTCCTCACTCAGATAGGACACTTCTGTAGTAAATCCAATTACCGTAAACCGCTGGATCTTTACTGTTTTGCGGAGGAAATTGCCCTCGCGATCAACTGGAATAGAGATTTCTCCTGAAATGCCTAAATAGGCTAGCTGACGTTTCGCTGCTTCAATAAACGGCTCTGGCTGGGTATATCCCTTAATTGTCACAATGCGAGCGCGAAGTATCTCAACCGGACGCAGCATATAGGTTTCAGGAATTCCAAGTTGAATTTCGTGCTTACCAAGCGTGAGATGCTTTCCTGCAAAGCGATAAACCATTGAAATTTTGGACACTGGCACACGAATCCTCATGCAGGACTGTTCGGTAAGTAAAATTTTTCCTTTTTTATCACCAAAACCTGGGATCGAGAGGATACTGATGTCTGGATGCTTGCGTATATCTGAATTCAGATGAACCAGCGCAGCGAACAGCGCATAGTTGTGATCTGCTGGGAGGAGCGTCCCACGAATTGAGAAGCTCAACTCAACAAACGGCTCACAATTAGCTGCCACATCATGTAATGCAGCAGAAACAACGGTTGCCTTCACTTGAAAGTCTCCAAATTTTTACAGAGGAAAAAGTGCTCAAAACCGTTTCGGCATCTGAGGCGTTGGAACACAGCTTTGCACTCTTGCACTCCTGAAAAATCGCTGTGTTTAAGTTTTGGAACTTAATACATAGGTTAACTTCAAAAAAAGAGTTCGTCAAGCTTTTAGAATTGCGTATAAAGCGCCTAACGGCATCTTTGGTTAGAGAGCAATGAGGGAATGTTAAACCTCAAAGCTCAGCGCCTGGTGAACTCTCCATACTTTGGGAACCTAATAGTGCTCAACGCTTAGAGTTGATCAACACTTAAAGCATCTGAGATATAAAAGCTAAGATAGCACAAGGATGCTTTCTTCCGGCAAATTCGTAAAACTTATCAGGGCAGTGCTGCGATCACTGACCCGCTTCTCCTAGCTCTAAACCTGATGGCACAGCAAGTCCGGTATTGGTCGCTCAACCTTTGATGCTGCAAGGCGTTGAGCACTTCGGGGAGCTAATGAAGGTCCGCAAGCACATCAGTTGCCAAACCTTTGATGCTACAAGGCGTTGAGCACTAGAAGTTGCTGTACTGCAGCAAACTCTTCAAGGCGTTGCCAAACCTTTGATGCCATAAAGCGTTGAGCACGAAGATATGCCTGATGTACCAAGATAAAGATGGAGGTTGCTAAACCTTTGATGCCGTAAGGCGTTGAGTACCAGGGGCAGGGCAAGATGGTCTATTGCTTCTGGCTGTTGCCAAACCTTGGATACCACAAGACGTTGAGCGCTAGAGTCGCTCATCGGTAAACCTAGTGATAAACAGAACGCCCCGATCGATAGCTCCTCTATAAGTCCTCTGGCTTCAAACCTGTTCTCTTAGAGATCCGAGCCAGCATTGGAGGACCAATTTCGTCTCGATCGTGGAAGGAAAACACGTAATCTTCCCAACCCGGACGAGATAGGACTTTATGAGAAGTCCCTTTTTGCCGCTTAATTTCCCAACCAATTCGTAACAAAGCGGCTTCAACCCGCTTGGCTTTTGTGGCGGACCATTGGCTCATTTAATCAGGACTTCATCACTTGAGGATGTTGTTCTGTAGCAAAAGAGATCTTCTATACCTGGAGTCGATTCGCCATGTTCTAGCCGATCTGCTAGTACCTGTAAGGCTAAAGCCTTAGCCTTAATAATTGCGTCCTCTTCAGTCTGACCATACACCAGTACGCCAGGTAATTCTAGAACCTCGGCAATCCAACGTCTGCTCTCTTCCTCTAATTCAGTCTCTATGGTTAGTCTCTCCGAACACTTTTCGACAATACGATCGTTAGTCACTGGCTTACCATCACTTTTGGCGCTTATTTACTGGCCACACTCCTTCCATAGCTTACTCAAAAACCATGACGGGATTGAGCTTCGTCGTACTCGAACGTTTATTGAAGTGGGTGATGCATCTGGGATTTCTGCTGTTGGAGTAGTCCATTTTATAGGCGAGTGCTGAGTGTTACTTCGACTTTACTTCTCAGACAGTACACTTAAAGTACCGTCTGCAAAACCTGTCAACACAGCTCATGGTTCGCTCTCTCACCAAGCTCCTGACCCTCAATGAGTTTCTAGCATTGCTAGAGGGCGATACTGCCTACGAACTTGTTGACGGTCGGGTAATCCCCAAGATGTCACCCAAATTCTTCTATGCCTCTGCCCAGAAAAATCTGCTTCTTATACTAGAGCGGTGGAGCCAGGGCCGGGGTCGAGTGGAGCCAGAGTGGGCGGTTACTCTAAAACGGAATGGCAATGACTGGGTACCTGTTCCAGATTTGCTCTACATCTCCTACAGTCGCCTGGCGGCAGAATGGATGGAAGACGCTCCCTGTCCTGTAGCTCCTGAACTCGTGATTGAAATTATCTCACCAGGGCAAAGCTTTGGCGAAATGACTGAGAAAGCCACCGATTATTTGGCGGCTGGGGTCTTACGAGTGTGGGTTGTAGACACAAAGGCACAAAGTATCACTGTGTTTGCACCCGATTCTTTACCGAAAACCTATCGGGGCAGTACTGCGATCGCTGACCCGCTTTTCCTAGATCTAAACCTGATAGCACAGCAAGTCTTTTAGAAAACAATTCAACTTATCTAGTATTTTTTATTACTATGAATAAACTCTACTAGTGAGTAAATTAGTGTAAATGTACTCGCCAAAAACTCTAGCGTACAAGCGTATTAACTACTAAAAAACGGTGGATTTGCTGACTACTAGAGTAAGAAATTGGCGTAATTTGGTTGTAGTAATAACTACTTGGTTTTACAAGTTATTACATAATATCTAATAGTTATGATACCAACTCTTAGCTCTTCTGCAACGGAGCATGAAACTATCCGTGTGAATGTGCTCCATGCGCTTGCCTATTGCCCTCGGTTGTTCTATTTGGAAGAAGTTGAAGAACTGTTTACTCAAGATGCTGCTGTATTTGCTGGACGACGGCTGCATGCCGAATTAGAAAAGGAGCAGGATGAGGAGTGGGAAGAACTCGTCTTGGAAAGTGCAGAATTGGGCTTGCGAGGCAAAGTAGATGCTCTGCGGACTCGGAACGGACAGGTGATTCCCTACGAACACAAGCGAGGGCGATGCTATCGTGATCGCGACAACAAACCTCAAGCTTGGGAGAGCGATCGCCTGCAAATTCTCGCCTATGCTTGCCTGATTGAAGTCGTTGCAGGTATCACCCTTTTAGAAGGACGTATCCGATATCATGCCGATAATGTTGTCGTCAAAATTCCCATAACCGATTTTGGAAGACAGCAAGTGCAAGACGCTATCCAGCAGGCACGTCAACTGCGTCAATCTTCTGAGCGTCCGCCGATTGCTACTAACGAACGGCTGTGTGTCCGCTGCTCCCTTGCACCTGTTTGCTTACCAGAAGAAACCCGTCTCGCTCAAGATCCGGAGCATCGTCCGCTCCGCCTGTTCCAGAAGATGATGACCGAGAAGTTATTCACATTCTAGAAGCGGGAACCTGTATTGGCAAAAGTGGCGAACAAATAAAGATTACCAAGCTCGATCGCTCCACTGATACCATTCCCGCTCGTCAGGTAGGGCAAATAGTACTGCACAGCTTTGCTCAAATATCAACTCAGGCACTTCACTTCTGCGCTGGACAGGAGATAGGCGTGCATTTCATTTCGGGGGGAGGACGTTACGTAGGCAGCTTTGACACGCGCCAGGGCAGCATTCAGCGACGCATCCGGCAATATAAAGCTTTCAGTAATCCAGAAACCTGCCTGCGACTGGCTCGCCAACTGGTACTTTGTCGGGGGCAAAGCCAGCGCAAGTTCTTGATGAGAGGGCAAAACCGTAGCTCTGATAACACATCCACTAAATTAAACAGTGCTATCGAACAGATGCAACGGGTTTTGAAGCAAGTACCCCATGCAGACTCAATTGCCTCTTTATTGGGGCTAGAGGGCAACTTGGCAGCCATCTACTTTGACGCACTACCAGAGTTGTTATCTGATAATGCTCCGGCTGAATTCCAATTCTCTAGCCGCAATCGTCGTCCTCCCAAGGACCGCTTTAACGCATTAATCAGTGTTGGTTACGCTCTGCTGCTTAAAGATGTAATGAATGCAATTCTTGCTGTTGGTTTGGAGCCTGCCTTGGGCTTTTACCATCAACCTCGCACACAAGCACCACCGCTAGCACTAGACTTAATGGAAATTTTTCGTGTGCCAACAGTGGATTTAGCAGTAATGGGTTCAATTAACCGAGGGCAGTGGGATGTCCAAACTGATTTCGATGTGCGTGGCGATCGGGTTTGGCTTAGTGATAGCGGTCGTCATAAATTCATTAGTCTGTACGAACGTCGGAAGAAGGAAAGTTGGAAACACCCAGTCTTAGGCTATTCGCTTGCATATCGCCGTTTGATCGAGCTAGAGGTGCGACTGTTGGAGAAAGAGTGGTGTGGTGAGGGTGGTTTGTTTGGTCAGTTAGTGATTCGGTGAGGTCAGCTATGGCTGAAAGCAAAAATTTTTACCTGATCTGCTATGACATTCGGAGCCCAAAGCGGTGGCGTAAAGCATTTCAGCTTCTTAAAGGTTATGGAGAGAGCTTTCAATACTCAATCTTCCGGTGCCAACTGACTCAACGCGATCGCGAGAAGCTGCGATGGGAACTGGAAAAGATCTTAGAGCCAGAAGACAGCCTATTGATTGCTGGACTGTGTGATCGCTGTGTAGAACGTATCCAGGCATGCAATCGTCCAGAAACCTGGACAGTAGAACAGGAGAAGTTTCGCATTTTTTAATGCAAGCATTCCTGCATGTTGTACAAATCACTGTAGAAAAATGTCCTCAAACGTTTGCGCAACAACAAATTGAAGCTCATGTGGAGAGGGTAGAGATGCTTGCAAACGGCAAAATCTTCATCCTCCCTGCATTTCAAGCCTTCTGAACTTAGCTAAAATAGGAGATATGGAAATCTACACCGTCTTTCTACTGACCGCCTTGCAAAACTGCCTGGAAAGTCCTTGCTTGTAAGCTTTCTGGCAACTACAGGTTGCTAAACCTTTGATGCCGCAAGGCGTTGAGCACTTTTGAATCGAGCTTTTCTCTCTGGAGTCATCTACCGGTTGCTAAACCTTTGATGCCGCAAGGCGTTGAGCACAAGCGGCGCTATCAAAATCTTGAAAAAGCCAGCTAGGTTGCTAAACCTTTGATGCCGCAAGGCGTTGAGCACAGCGCGAGGGACTACCACCGCCGTGAGCTTCCCGTCAGGTTGCTAAACCTTTGATGCCGCAAGGCGTTGAGCACTTGGAGTGCTTTGATTTGCTTGCTTCAATTGAACAGGGTTGCTAAACCTTTGATGCCGCAAGGCGTTGAGCACATTCATACACAAAGCGTCCTAAGCTCTTGTACAAGATTGCTAAACCTTTGATGCCGCAAGGCGTTGAGCACTTGATAGCAGTCTTAATCCCATACTGATAGTGCAGGGTTGCTAAACCTTTGATGCCGCAAGGCGTTGAGCACAATGCCACGAGTTGCCCCAATACCGCAGATGATATAGTTGCCAAACCTTTGATGCCGCAGGGCGTTGAGCAGAAACTGAGACATCAGCTTAATGTTGGTCTGACAGGAGATAATGTTTAATATCTGACATCAGAGTTGCGTACGATTAGGTTAAGTCTGTCATCTCAGCCCCGTTGTCCCTCAAGGAAAAGTCAAATGACTGCTCTGACTCTCAATTTGGATGCCATTGTGCAACTAACTGACGATGCCTTCTTTGCTCTATGCCGAGCTAATCCAGAAGTTAAGTTGGAACGCACGGCCAAGGGAGAACTGATTGTCATGCCACCGACAGGCGGAGAAACTGGAAATCGTAACATTAAACCATCTGCTAGATTGGAAAGCTGGACAGAGGAAGATGGTTCGGGACTAGCATTTGACTCCAGTACCATGTTCCAGCTCCCCAATGGGGCTTATCGTTCCCCTGACGCTGCTTGGATTCTTCTAGAAAGGTGGGAAGTTCTTAGCCCTAAAGAACGAGAAGGATTCCCACCAATCTGTCCAGATTTTGTGGTTGAATTGCGTTCGCCTAGTGACAGCCTGAAAACGCTGCAAGATAAGATGCATGAGTATATCGACAATGACGTTCGCTTGGGCTGGTTGCTCAATCCACAAGATCGACAGGTAGAAATTTACCGTCAAGGTTTAGTACAGATAGTTACGGAAGAATACACTTCTAAAACTTGTACCAAATGTGGTCATGTTCATCAAGAACTTGGTGGTGCTAAAAAGTTTTCCTGTCCTAAATGTGGCTATAAATTGCCCCGTGACTGGAATGGTGCTTTCGGAATCTTTCTGAAAGCTTTGCAGGATACCGCCTCCGTCACCTTTAATGGTAACGGTGCTATTGTCAAGTTGCCCGGACTTGTCCGGTGTAATGTCGCATAAATGTATCAGGACACCGATGCCTTCTCCCTTTCCCGGCATGGACCCTTACCTCGAAGGTTATCTCTGGTCAGATGTACACAACGCGCTTGCCAATAAAATCCGGCAGCAGTTAACCCCAAAACTGCGCCCTCGTTATACAGCTCGTCTAGAAATTTACCTGGTCGAAGATACAACCCCGGAAGCCGAAGTCGGTATCTTATATCCAGACGTTGAAATTCTTCAAGCTCGCCAGAATAATCCTACTCGTCTATCCCTTTCTGAAGACAGTGCTGTTGCCACCACTCCAGCTCCGTTAACTCTGCCTGTTCTTCAACCTGTTGAAGTCCGTATACCCAGCATTGAAATCCGTGACACAGCCAAAAACCTGCTCGTTACTAGCATTGAAATTCTGTCACCCGTTAACAAACGTGAACCCGGACTCACCCCATATCGCCAGAAACGGCAACGCCTCTACCAAGCAAACGTGCATCTAATCGAAATTGATCTATTGCGCCGGGGAACTCGTCCTTTCAATCATCCCCGCATTCCAGATGTTCCTTATTTGATTACTCTCACTCGTTCCCAGTCTGGTGCAATCAATCTCTGGACACTCCCCCTGCAAGAAACCCTACCTATCATTCCCGTTCCCCTCCGCGATCCAGATCCTGACATTTCCCTCGACCTAGCAACTGCCCTTAGTGCTATCTATGACGAAGCTGCCTATGACCTTTCAATTGACTACAGCCAACCTCCCCCACCTCCCCCAATGTCCGAAGCTGATCTTCAATGGATGCAAACTCTTTTAGCTAGATAACAGCAACAAGGAATTGACCCTGCCACTCTTTAAGATTCAATTCAATTTGAACAAGATCCTATACTTTTGTGATGTTGCAGATCCACACCAAAATGCCTAGCACAGTATCTACAGGCAGTAAGGCATAATCTCGCAGCCCGATCATGGCGATCGCCTCTTGCAGCGTCAGAAATTTCCATAAGTAAGTTGTGCTTCCAAATTTCATCATAATTGGACAATTATGGTTCTAGTCTAGCTGGTTAGGGTAGTTCAGTTTAAACTAATCGGAAGCGCTGCAAGACTTGTAAAATCAGCGTTGTCAGAAATTTATGCAAAGAAAAGCTGTATTTCGCTCTCCTTGGGCTTTTGTTCCGACACTGTATTTTGCTGAAGGCGTGCCTTACGTCATTATTAATATAGTTTCTATTATTTTCTATAAGAAAATGGGGATAAACAATGCTCAAATCACCCTATGGACTAGCCTTCTTTACTTACCCTGGGTCATTAAAATGTTTTGGTCTCCAATTATAGATACTTATTCGACTAAGAGAAGCTGGATACTTTGTACCCAAATTGCTATGATGGTGTGTCTAAGTTGTGTAGCTTTATCTTTTCAAATATCAAGCTTCTTCGTAATATCCTTAACATGTCTGACGATAGGAGCTTTTATCTCTGCTACTCATGATATTGCTACAGATGGATTTTATTTAATAGCCTTAAATCAAGAAAAACAAGCTTTTTTTGCTGGGATACGCTCGTTCTTTTATAGAGTCGCTATGATATTTGGCTCGGGCTTTTTAGTTTTTTTTGCAGGTCAGCTTGAAGTATCGCTGGAAAATAACATTTCTCTAAGTTGGACTATAGCAATTGGTTTCTCGGCCCTAATATTTGCTTTACTTTTTGTTTTTCATTGGCTAATTCTGCCTTTTGCAGAGAAAGATTTAAAACAATTGCAGAAATTAGAAATAGAAAAAACACATTTCCTGCCAGCCTTTACTTCATATTTTAGTCAAAAGAAAATTGGTGCAGTTATAGCATTTATTTTACTTTATAGGTTTGGTGAAGCAATGCTTACTAAACTAGCTACTCCATTTCTAATAGATAAAAAAGAATTGGGCGGATTAGGACTATCAACTAAAGATGTTGGTTTAGCTTACGGAACTTTAGGAGTTATCGCCTTAATTCTAGGAGGTGTGTTGGGCGGGTTATTGATTGCAAGATATGGCTTAAGGAAAAGTATTTGGCCTATGGCTTTAGCTATACACTTACCAAACTTATTTTATATCTATATGGCTTACACGCAATTGTCAAAGGAATGGGTTTATCTATTGGTCGCCTTAGAGCAATTTGGATACGGGTTGGGCTTCACGGCTTTTAGTGTTTACTTGATGTACATTTCAAGAGGCGAATACAAGACTTCTCATTTTGCAATCTCAACCGGACTTATGGCTCTAGGAATGATGCTTCCAGGATTAATTAGCGGCTACATCCAGCAAGTAGTTGGTTACCCAGTCTTTTTTATCTTGGTATTCTTGTTGACAATTCCAGGTTTGCTAACTCTCTTTTTTATCCCTTTAGATGAGGAGCAAAAACTAATAGTTTGATGAATGCAAAATCTTCGTTTGAATAGGCTTAGTTAATAATTAACCACAAAGACACCAAGAATCTATTCCCTTATGTCTTTGCGTCTTTGTGTCTAACGCGCTGTCGCGCTTCGCCGGTGTGGTTCAATATTATAAGATAGAGTTAGCTGCAAAAACCTTCAGTTCACTGAAGTAACGCAGGTTAAGTGTTATCCTGGCTGTCACTATGGCTATCTTTCGTCAATACATTGCCCCCTTTATAGTCGTGCTGGTATTTTTTATTGCGCTTGTTGCCGTCAGCGCCCGGATTTTTTTACCAACTGATATGGCAGCACCAGCACCAGTTGAGGAAGTTAATTCTCAGCCAGAACATGCACTCCTCCCTGCCTTACTTGCGAGAGTCGCAGTCTAGTTGATGGCAAGGGGATGTCTGTTGAACTGCTACCGGGCTATTATTTGCATCCTGGTTCTGGTTTGGATCGGGTGTTGCTAGTGAAGTTTATGCAGCGGACTTACCAGGAATTGTTCTTAGAACAAGATTTATCTCACCTGGCACAAACGGTCGAGCAATATTTCTCAGATTCGACGCATCTATGGTGGGTAGAATCTACTAGTGTACAATCAGCAGCAGGGCAAGTATTGCCTCACTGGCATCAACCGCTAGCTTGCCTCTGGGTGGGAAACGCGATCGAGCAAGTACGAGGTGATCGCTATCCTCACATCTTTCTCCTCTATGTCGTGCCAGAACATCGACGACGAGGCGTTGGCAAGGCTTTAATGCGTTATGTAGAAGATTGGGCTAGGCGTCAAGGCTATCACCAAATTGGTCTTCAAGTCTTTCAGTCAAACCAAGCTGCGCTAAATCTTTATCAACAACTCGGCTACCAAACTCAATCACTCTGGATGGTGAAGCACTTACAGCAACTGTGAGAAATTGCAAGAGCAGCTTTAACACATCGCTGGTAGATTCTAGCAGTATGGAGTAATTTAGCTATTATGTATAACGATATAGAAGACCTGAGCGGACTTGATCCAGATTCTCTAGAAAGTCCTCTAGATGACCTAGAGCCGCTTTCTGCTGAATCTCAAGTTCCAAAACCTAATCCAGACACCATGTTAGCACTGTTAGAAGACCCTCAGGCACAACGGCGGATGCTAGCAGCACGCGCTTTTTGCGATCTGGAGGATGCGCGGGCAACTCCTCATCTCATTCGCCTATTGAAAGATGCTTGCCCTCTGATCCGTGTCAGTGCTGCCTATGGCATCGGACGCAATCCCAGCCCAGATGCGGTAGAGCCGTTAATCTCTCAATTGATGCAGGACTGGAATGGCTATGTACGTAAGGGGGTAGTATGGGCTTTAGGAAACTGCCGCGATCAACGCTCTCTACCACCATTAGCAGAAGCATTGAGAACCGATATTTCTGCAGTCCGCCTCTGGGCAGCTAGTGCGCTGGCTCAAATGGCAGAAGTCGGCTACGAAGCTGTTGTGGGAGCCATACCACCCTTAATCGAAGCCCTGGTGCAAGATCCAGTAGCAGCAGTTCGTAGTAACTGTGCCTGGTCGATAGGACAGTTGTGTCGTGAACTCCCCTCCAATGTCGTCTATGCTACTGCGGTTGATGCTCTGATTCAAGCCTTTGCCGAAGATGAGGATCTGGGCGTTCAGGAAGATGCCAAGGCGGCACTACTGCGCCTAGGCGATCCTCGCGGACTTCAGCTAATTGAAACGTTGGAGCAAGAAGGATGGCTGTAACAATTCGCAATAACGCCTCCGGCAACGCTAAGTCGCTGGCGCAATTCGTAATTCGCAATTGAAAGCGGTGGCAGTGAATTAAGTCTCAATCAGCAAGTGAGCTAAAATTTAAGTATAGTCAGCCTTCTGCTCCCTAAATGCATATCCTTACTCTGCAATCCTTTGCTTACGAACTCGAACAGTTTGCTAACACTCTGGTTTCAACCCAATTGACCCACCTGAGCTGGATTAGTATTGGTACGATCTTTGCCGCTGGATTGCTCACCAGTCTGACACCATGTATGCTTTCTATGCTGCCAATCACAATTGGCTATATCGGGGGGTATGAAGCTAAAACCCGTCTCCAAGCAGCATGGGCGTCTACTTGGTTCTCTTTGGGATTGGCAACGACTTTAGCTGGGTTAGGAATACTGGCAGCAATGTTGGGGCAAGTCTATGGTCAAGTGGGAATAGGATTGCCAATTATTGTCAGTATCATTGCTATCCTGATGGGATTGAACTTACTAGAAGCTTTGCCCCTACAGTTACCATCCTTTGGTAATCTAGAATGGATCTCGCCAGACTTACCGGAAGGGATACGCTCTTATCTCATTGGTCTGACATTTGGCTTAGTTGCTTCTCCTTGCAGCACTCCTGTTTTGGCAACTCTGCTAGCTTGGGTGGCAACGACACGAGACTTGGTTTTAGGCGCTGCTTTGCTTTTGTCATACACTGCTGGCTATGTCGCACCGCTAATTTTAGCAGGGACCTTTACAGCTTCAATTAAAAAATTGCTGGAGTTAAGGCGATGGTCTGGTTGGATTAACCCGGTTAGTGGAGCTCTATTGGTGGGATTTGGTGTCTTCTCGCTGCTATCTCGGATTCCAATCATCGGACTTATTAACTAAATGACTTTACAAGACTCAGCTAAACAGTCCAACCCATCATCTCTCAAGCAGTTTTTGAGACAAGAGCTGTTACCAGTCCTGACAGATTTACGGCTCGCAATTTCACTGCTGCTTGCGATCGCTGTCCTTAGCATCAGCGGTACTGTCCTGGAACAGGGACAATCAGTAGACTTTTACCAAGCTAACTATCCCGAACATCCAGCGTTGTTTGGTTTCCTTACTTGGAAGGTCATCTTAACATTGGGATTAGATCATGTTTATCGTACCTGGTGGTTTCTCGCATTACTCATTTTATTCGGTACCAGTTTAACAGCTTGTACCTTCACTCGCCAGTTCCCAGCGCTGAAAGCCGCCCAGCACTGGAAGTTTTACGATCAGCCCCGCCAGTTTCAGAAACTTGCTCTTAGTGCGGAACTTGATACTGGTTCGCTCTTATCCCTTACCCCACTCTTGCAAAATCGGCGCTACCGGGTGTTTCAGTCAGAGGCAGGCAGGGAAGTTTATGCTCGTAAGGGCATTGTCGGACGCCTCGGTCCCATTGTCGTGCATGTCGGCATCGTCATTATTTTGTTAGGGGGAATCTGGGGAGCCATGACTGGTTTTGTCGGTCAAGAAATGGTCCCCAGCGGCGAGTCTTTCCAAGTTAAAAATATCATAGAAGCTGGTCCTGGAGCTGAATCTTGGATTCCCAAAGACTGGTCTTTGCGGGTCAATCGCTTCTGGATTGACTACACACCGGCAGGAGGAATTGATCAATTCTATTCCGATTTATCTGTCTTAGATAGTCAGGGATCGGAAGTCAAGCGCAAAACGATTTATGTTAACGAGCCTCTACGCTACCGAGGCGTAACTTTTTATCAAACCGACTGGGCGATCGCTGCCATTCGCCTCCAACTGAATAACAGCCCAGTTTTGCAATTGCCAATGGCGCAGTTGGATACAAATGGCAAAGGGCGACTCTGGGGAACTTGGATTCCTACCAAACCTGATCTCAGCACAGGTGTCTCTCTATTAGCAAAAGACTTACAGGGAATGCTACTAA
>JAFASY010000249.1 GCA_019244235.1 Chroococcidiopsidaceae cyanobacterium CP_BM_ER_R8_30 | reverse complement strand
ATGTCGCTCAATGTCGAAGCGATCGCCATCAGCAAAATGAGCAGGGTCGTGATTTCCAGACCCCAAAACTAGGAACAAAGGCTGTCCTTGGCGAATAGGTTGGCCCCGCACTTCAAGGTCCTCCCCGGCTAGACGACTGAGGATCTGGACGGGCGAATCAAAACGTAGTGTTTCATCGATCACTTTATCCCAGAAGAACGCATCGAGTTTCACTGACTGCAACATGTTGGGATGCATTAATAGTAAATGAATCGCATTACCAATCAGATTGCGGGTTGTCTCATGACCTGCCATGAGCAAGAGTACCAGATTGGCGAACAGATCTTCTGCGTGGATTACATCTCCATCTTCCTCCGCATGGATAAGGACACTCAAGAAATCGTCCTGAGGCATGGCGCGCCGTTCCGCGACCACGTCCTTCAGATAGTCAATCATCTCAAAAATGCTCACTATGACGCCATCACAGGCATCGGAGGGAATGGGAATGGAGGTAAAGAAATAACTGATATCGTCCGACCACTGTTGCACTTTGCCATAATCGGTTGGGTGCACACCTAACATGTTCGAAATCACTATCACGGGTTGGAGATGAGCAAACTGGCTAGCAGCATCAAACTGTCGCTGAGACGCCAACTGCTCCACTAAATTGGTGGCGACTCCTTGAATGGTAGGTAGCAGACCTTCAATCACTTTGGGCGCAAACCCCTGATTCATGAGCTTCCGCAGACGGGTGTGGTCACTGCCGTCAAAGAAAAGTAGCCAGCGGGATAATACCTCGATCACAGGCTGCAATTGCTCGCGTCTTTCGGGAGGTGCAAGATTTAACCAGGTGTGGTGCCGCCTTGCTACAACCCGTGGCTCCTGGAGTAAGGTATGAATGTCGTCGTATTTGAAAAAGATCCATGCCTGCAAAGACTCAGACCAGAAGACAGGCTCCGATTCTCGGAAGATTTTGTAGATTGGATAAGGATTTTGCCGCAGACTTGGATCGTTCAAATTCAACTGTTGGGACATTGTTGATTAACCTCATCGACGCTGTTCAGAGGATGTATGAAGAGTATAAGATTTAACTCATTATGCTAGCAGTTAATCGGAGATTGATGACTAAAACTGGAAAAAGTGGATAATTAGACTTTGAAAAAGGTCTTTTTATTGCAGTTATTATACTGGCACAAACAAAACTGTAGTATTAAATTCTACTTTTCATACATCCTCTCATTCAGCAACGCCGATAATTCAAAGATTGCGATACACCTCATCATCGTTACAAGTCTTGAAACTTGCTTGAGAGCGCCTTAAATTTCACCCATATCTCCCTTAGCCTTTATGTAGTATGATAAAAACATGCTTATAATACAAAAACTGTAACCCATAGTTGATATGACATATCAGTTTGAGTATGGCACTGTCTCCAACCCTGAAGATGCTCAACAGCTTGGGGTCATCATTAACCAGTGCTTTAACGACCCATCGCCTAGTAGTTGGCAGACTTACTCTCAGGACATTGTTGGCTTAGAAAACTTCCGCATAGTTTGCCAAGCAGGAAAAATCATTGGCGGCTTAGCTATTTTACACATGGGGCAATGGTATGGTTGCGAATGCGTACCGATGGCAGGAATTGCGGCTGTTGGTATAGCTCCAGAACATCGTGGGACAGGAGCAGTATTTGAGCTGCTAAAGCTCACACTTAAAGAACTCTACGCCAGGGGAGTCCCACTTTCAACCCTTTATGCTGCAACTCAGCGCCCCTATCGCAAAGTCGGATATGAACAAGCAGGAATTTGTTGCAGTTGGGAAATTCTCACGAATAGCATTCAATTGAGCGATCGCACCCTCCCCATGCAGCCCGTAATTCCCATCTGCCAAGAGACTTTTTACAACCTTTATCACCAAAAAGCAAAAGTCACCAACGGTCATTTAGACCGGAATCACAGTATTTGGAAATTAGTCGTTGAACCGCGCAAAGAAAGTGAAGATATATTCTACGCCTATCTTATTGGTACAGAATCTCAACCCGAAGGCTATATCATCTTTACTCAAAAAAGGGAGGAAAATAGCAACCTGATTTATATCAGAGATTGGGCAGTGCTAACAGCAGCCGCGGCTCGGCGTTTCTGGACTTTCTTGGCCGATCACCGCTCTATGGTTAAGAAAATACGGTGGCGCAGTTCCACAGTTGATCCCTTGATGTTATTGCTGCCAGAACAAACAAATAATATTCGTTTTTCTGAACATTGGATGTTGAGAGTCATTGATGTGAGTCAAGCATTGGCAAAGCGCGGTTATCCTTTGGGAATCGAAACCGAGCTGCATTTGGAAGTCTTTGACGACTTGCTGCCAGAGAATAACGGCAAATTTGTCTTGAGCGTAGCTCAGGGAAGAGGCGAAGTCACCAAAGGAGGGAGAGGAGAGTTGCAGCTAGATGTATGCGGATTAGCCCCCCTCTACACAGGCTTATTTACCCCTCATCAACTAAAATTTGCGGGTAAGCTAGAAGCAAAAGCAACAGCGTTGTTAGCAGCTACACAGATTTTCGCTGATTTGCTGCCATGGATGCCCGATCATTTCTAGCCAATCGCCTCTAACCACCAGCCAAAACCTTTATAGGTCTGATTCGCTTGAGCCCGTTCTTCATAATTGACACTGGTTCGACTAACTAGCACTTGCAAGCACAACAATCAAGAAAGTCAAACAAAATTAATATCAGTTGAAACAGTACTTAATGTTCCTGTAAGGTTGCCAATTTCTGGGATGATTCTATGAGAACAGACTCGTATGCCTACTCAGTATAGGTAGAGGCAGACTGATGTAGTGTGCCTCTTGCAATGACTTCATTCCATCAAGTGCAGCCCGTGACCCATTGATAAGAATAGATTATGACAGTAGACGTTGCCAAAGAGACTGGAAGGGGTGAATACGCTACAGCAGAGGGGAAGACACTCAGAAAGGTTGGTATTCCGAAAGAAATCTCCACTGGAGAACGTCGGGTGGCAGCTACGCCAGATACAGCCAAAGTACTACAGAAGCTTGGTTTCGAAGTCCTGATTGAGTCTAAGGCAGGCGAAACTGCCAATTTCCCAGACGACCTCTACAGACAGGCAGGATGCCAGATTGTCCCAGATGCCGAGACTCTCTGGGCACAGACAGATATCGTGCTGAAAGTCCGTCCGCCCGATATGCATCCCACCCTTGGCAAGCACGAGGTCGATTTACTCTCTTTTGGCGGTCATCTAATTGGCTTCATTTGGCCAAGCCAAAACCCGGAACTGTTGGAAAGGCTTGCAGCCCGTAAGGCTACAGTGTTGGCAATGGATGCCATACCACGTATCACCCGTGCCCAAAAGATGGATGCCTTGAGTTCAATGGCAAACATTGCTGGATACCGCGCGGTGATTGAGGCTGCTAACCACTTTGACCGTTTCTTTACGGGTCAGATTACCGCAGCAGGGAAAGTGCCGCCCGCCAAGGTGCTAGTGATTGGTGCGGGGGTAGCTGGACTGGCAGCCATTGGTACTGCCAGGGGATTAGGGGCAGTTGTCCGCGCCTTTGATACGCGCCCTGCAGTTAAAGAGCAGGTACAGAGCCTGGGTGCAGAGTTTCTTGAACTTAAATTTGCAGAAGATGGCACGGGTGAGGGCGGTTACGCCAAGGTAATGAGTGATGAATTTATCAAGGCTGAGATGGCACTGTTCGCTACCCAGGCTAGAGAGGTTGACATCATTATTACTACAGCGCTAATCCCAGGTCAAAAAGCACCTCTGCTGATCACGCAGGCAATGGTTGAGAGCATGAAGAAGGGGTCAGTCATTGTCGATATGGCTGCAGAACAGGGCGGTAACTGCGCCGTTACCAAGCCAAGTGAAGTTTATCGCTACCAGGAGGTGACGATTGTTGGTCTGACTGACCTGCCCAGCCGCATGGCCTACCAAGCGAGTCAGCTGTACGGCACCAATCTTTGCCATTTGCTTGAAGAAATGGGTGGGGCTAGCGAATACAAGATTGATCTGGAAAATGAGGTTGTAAGGGGTGCTCTGGTACTCCATAATGGAGAAGTTACCTGGCCCCCACCCAAACCTGAGAAGAAAGCAGGGGGCACTGGGAAAGAACAGCAGCAGGAGAGTGTAAAGAAAGAGGATCTTTCCCCAAAACCCTCCCTTGCGTCCCCTACCTCCCCTCCTCTCAGTTCCTCGAAACGCAGCAATGACTTGCTCTGGCTGTTTCTGGCTGGCTTAGCTCTGGTTGGGGTTGGGCTTGGTGCCCCTTCCTCTTTCCTGTCCCATTTTACGGTGTTTATCCTGGCCTGCTTCATTGGCTGGCAAGTGATCTGGAACGTGAAGCCAGCTCTACACACACCATTGATGAGCGTCACCAACGCAATTAGTGGCATTATCATTATCGGTGGCATGCTCCAGATCTCAGGAGCACCAAGTTCACCCACCACTATTCTTGGTGCGATCGCCGTCTTGATCGGGACAATCAATATTTCAGGCGGCTTCCTAGTCACCCAGCGCATGCTCAAGATGTTCCAGAAATAGAAAATAGACTATGTCGAATAACCTACTGACAGTTGCTTATGTTGCAGCTAGTGCCTTATTTATTCTCAGCTTAGCGGGGTTGTCTAGTCAGGAAACCGCTCGAAAAGGAAACGTTTACGGCATCGTTGGGATGCTGATTGCCTTCATTGCTACCTCATTCAGCCCAGGTGTGACCGAATACGGCAGACTAGGGTCAGTCATCCTACCAGGGGCTGTAATTGGTGCGATTGTGGCATCTCGCGTAGCGATGACCTCAATGCCGCAGCTGGTGGCAATACTGCATAGCTTCGTGGGTGCTGCTGCAGTTCTAGTAGGCATTGCTAATTACTTGCAGCTAGAACAATTCCAGACTGGAATCGAGGCGACAATTCATCAGCTCGAAGTCTTTATCGGTGTGTTCATCGGCGCTGTGACCTTCACAGGCTCAGTGATTGCTTTTGGCAAACTGCAAGGCATCATCGGCAGCAAACCGCTGCTTCTACCAGGGCGACACTTGCTTAATCTGGGTTTGCTGGGGGCTTCAGTATGGCTCGGTGTCCAGTTCATGACAGCTATACCCCTCAGTGGACTACAACCGTTGCTGATTATGGCTGCGATCGCCTCAGTTTTGGGTATTCATCTGGTCATGGCGATTGGTGGTGCAGACATGCCAGTCGCAATCTCAATGCTTAACAGCTATTCTGGCTGGACCGCTGCCGCAGCTGGCTTCATGCTATCGAACGATCTGCTGATTATCACAGGGGCACTGGTGGGCAGTAGTGGTGCTATCCTCAGTTACATTATGTGCAAGGCGATGAACCGCTCATTCTTGAGCGTGATCCTAGGTGGTTTTGGAGCCGGGGCAGGTGTGGCAACCACTGAAGGTAGCGCTCAGCCTACGGGCGAAGTTACGTTGGCGACGGTTGAGGAGGCTGTTGAGGTCATACGTAATGCCAAAACCATCATCATCGTTCCTGGCTACGGGATGGCAGTTGCCCAAGCTCAATACTCCCTGTCGGAGATCGTTAAAATCCTGCGCCTTCGGGGCGTACAGGTCCGCTTTGGCATCCATCCGGTCGCTGGTCGATTGCCCGGACATATGAATGTCCTTCTGGCTGAAACCAATGTACCCTACGATATTGTCCTAGAAATGGACGAGATTAACGGGGACTTTGCAAAAACCGATGCAGTGTTGGTGGTTGGTGCTAATGATACCGTTAACCCCGGCGCGTTGGAGAACCCAACCAGTCCTATCGCTGGCATGCCAGTTCTAGAGGTTTGGAAGGCTAATACTGTTGTAGTGATGAAGCGCAGCCTAGCTAGTGGTTACGCTGGGGTTGAAAACCCCTTGTTCTACAAGGACAACACCCGTATGCTTTTCGGGGATGCCAGGAAAAACTTGGACGCTATCCTAGGACAACTGAGCTATGTCTAGAGGGTATTGTCAAACAAAATCATTTTTCAGATACGGGAGGCGTGAGATATTCCTGAACTCGAAAGTTTTGACACAGATGGCACATTCTAAAGCTTGGCAACTGCTGCCTGAATCCGCTCAAGTGCTTCCTCAATATTTTCTAAAGAGTTTGCATATGAAAGTCTTAAATATCCATCGCCAAATTCTCCAAAAGCTGTACCTGCTAATAGAGCGACTCCTGCTTCCTTCAGTAGATAATCTGCTAAAGCTTCACAAGAGAGAGGTAATTGGCTTACGTTAGGAAATACATAAAATGCCCCTTGAGGCTCGATACAACTGATTCCGTCAATAGCATTCAGACCAATTGCTATCATATCTCTGCGTTTTCTAAATTCAGCTCTCATCTGCTCTACAAATTCTTGTGGTCCACTTAGAGCTTCAATCCCAGCAATCTGAGTAAAAGAGCATGTGCAGGAATTGGAATTTATCATTAACTTAACTATCTGCTCTGCGATAGACTTGGGAGCTACTCCATATCCCAATCTCCATCCTGTCATTGCATAGGTTTTAGAGTGCCCATCCAGTAAAATCGTCCGTGATTTCATTCCAGGATAGCTGATGATACTTTGATGTTGCTTATCGTAGACTATTCGTGAATAAATCTCATCTGACAAAACATAAAAATCATATTTGTTTGCCAAAGAGGCAATCAACTCAAGCTCTTCTTGTTCCAGGAGGCTACCAGTTGGATTTTGAGGAGAATTAAGAATTAACAACTTCGTCCGGTCTGAGATTGCGGTTACTAGATCTTCAGTCTGAAAGCGAAAACCAACTTCCTCTCGTAGTGGAAGTGGAACAGCTTTAGCCCTAACAAAATTAATGACAGATTCATAAACTGGAAACCCCGGATTGGGGTAAATGACTTCGTCTCCCTGCTCAATTAAAGCGAGGAGAGTGAAAAAGATTATTGGTTTAGCTCCAGGAGTAACAACAACTTCATCTGGATGAATTTCAAAATTCCGCGTCTTTGCAATATATTCAACCACAGCTTTACGAAATTCCAACAGCCCAGCCGCAGGTCCATAGCCAGTATATCCAGCTTTCATTGCTCGAAAAGCGGCCTCACAAATGTTTGTCGGTGTCTGGAAATCTGGCTGACCAATTTCAAGATGAATGATATTTCTGCCTTGTGCTTCCAAGTCTTTCGCTTTAGCCAAAACTTCAAAAGCTGATTCAGTGCCCAGGCGAGTCATGCGTTCAGCAAACTTCATACTCATCACTTAGCTGTATGTTGGCCATTTTAAACTTATCGAGCCCAACCGTAAGCCAAAGCCTCGCCAAAATTGCTAAAACACAAAATATGCCCTATTGCATCGGGTATAGCAAACCAACAGAGGCAGATTTGATGACGACAACATTGGCAAACCCATTCTTAACTGGGAATTTCGCGCCAGTCCGCGAGGAAATCTCAGCCGATCGCCTAACTGTTATTGGCAAAATTCCCAGTGATTTAAACGGTACATTCGTGCGGAATGGTCCAAACCCACAATTCCCGCCTAAGGGTCGTTATCACTGGTTTGATGGTGATGGGATGTTGCATGGCGTGCGGCTTTGCAATGGCCAATCGCAATATTGCAACCGCTACGTGCGGACAAAAGGGTTTGAAATTGAGCGAGCTGAAGGTAAAGCTATCTGGACTGGCATACTAGAGCCGCCGCAGATGGATAATCCTTATGGTCCATACAAGAATACTGGAAATACGGCGCTTGTGTGGCATGATGGACGTCTATTGGCGCTCTGGGAGGGTGGCGAACCTCACGAAATTAGAGTTCCGGGCTTAGAGACAGTTGGTCCTTATACTTATAACGGTAAATTGATTTCTGCCTTCACTGCTCATCCCAAGGTGGACGCCATCTCAGGTGAAATGATGTTTTTCGGCTACTCGGTTGATACTCCACCTTATCTGCAATACAGTGTGGTTTCAGCCGCAGGTGAGTTACAGCGAACAGTCCCAATTGAGCTACCAGTTGGTGTCATGATGCATGATTTTGCCGTGACTGAACACTACACAATCTTCATGGATTTGCCTCTCACCTTCCGTCCAGAACGATTACAGAAGGGCCAATCAGCCTTAGCCTTTGAGCCAGATAGCCCCAGTCGCTTTGGTATCCTTCCACGACATGGGGATAACAGCGCTATTCGCTGGTTTGAGGCACCTGCCTGCTATGTCTTCCATACTCTCAATGCTCATGAAGAGGGTGAAGAAGTTGTTCTTATCGCTTGCCGCATGAATTCTACTGATATCTTTAGTGCATCAGAGACATCAGATGACCACCGCGAAAGCGACAAGACTAATGATCGAGATAATGCTGCCCGATTATACTCCTGGCGGTTTAATCTAGCTACGGGTGCATTGCGGGAGGAAGCTTTAGACGATCGTCCCTCAGAATTCCCACGAATCAATGAGCAACTGACTGGACGGCAGGCACGGTATGGTTACACACTTCACATTGGCTCTAGTCAAGCAGGCGAATCCCCAGAAAATGCTGGCTTGATCAAGTACGACTTTGTCACCAAGCGTTCTGAAGTTCACAAATTTGGTCGAGGACGTTATGGCGGTGAAGGGGTATTTGCTCCCCAAAGGAGTGCTGTTGCAGAGGATGACGGTTGGTTACTGACTTTTGTTTATGACGAGCTTGAAGGGCAATCTGAACTAGTAGTGGTTAATGCCCAAGACATGGATAGTGAGCCTGTAGCCCGGGTACTGATTCCGCAGCGCGTGCCCTATGGCTTCCACGGCATTTGGGTTGCTGATGAGCAGATGGCAACGCAATCATCATAGTGCATCGGGAAGCGCAGCACGCTTCCCTACTACTGATATTTTGGCTTGTCGTTGTGAACTTAAAAAGCGTTTTTGCAAGACAACCTCGACTATTGCTTCAAGATTTGCGACTGTGGTAATTTTAAAGTTCTATTTCAGAATATTGAGTTACTCAGCAAAATGAATTCAGACAAAAAGAATTTGCTAATTTAGAGTCAAGTACGATTTTGTGTGTCAGCTATTTGTAAGTCTCTTGGGATTTCTGATTATGATTAGCTCGCATTTAGAGAATGAAAAAGCTGCAATCCAAGCTCATATCGAAATGATTCGTAATTCTGGTGCCGTGGCTCCGATCGGGGCGAAAATTGTACCCAATTTTCTGCACAACAAGCATTGGATGATACAAGGGACAGACCTTCCCTTTAAGGAGCGGGATTTAGGGTTGCATGGGAGTGCTAAGTATCATGACTGGGAAGAACGTATCCATCGGCGTAATCAGATTCAAGCCCTCGAAGAGCAGCTGGCACTGCTACAACGGCTGATGGATTTGCAAACGCAAGCAGAGACGATTTTTGCGGAGACCCCTTCAACGATTGACGTTGGCGATCTAGTCGAGTATCAGGGCAAGCAATATAGTGTGAATGATGTAGGGTTTCGCTATTTGCAATTGGTAAATACGGATGGACATATTTTTCGATGTGAAATTAGTCAAGCACAGTTATTAACTAAGACGAGTTACAGGATGTCGCCCGATGGGAATGAATGTTATTTGACAGCTTGATTTCAACGTTGATTGAGGTGCGCGTGAACACAGATACAGTTCTGGAGTTATAGAGGGTGGGGTAAATTCATGTATTGGTAGTGTTCTAGATCTGTGGTTAAGACTCTTGAAACGCTTATTACACAGACTCTCCAGACGAATAGCAACAAATCTAGAACACCACCCAATTGCTAAACCAACGCATAGTTGCAAAATTATCTGAGGACAGAAACGCTTAAGATATGAAAGACTGGCTTAACACTTCCCGTCTTTGACGGTCGGGGATTCTCAGTTTATCAACAGAACTTGTTGTACTAGATTCTCACCTAGTACAGTAGAGGTTCTATCTCCCTGAGACCTAAATTTTTGATAAGCCTAAGCGTTGGAGGAGCAATGACAGATTTTCAAGATTTTCTAAGACATAAATTTGCATATGTAGCAATTGGTGAGTTCAAACCCGGCAGGTTTGAAGAGGCTAAGCAACTTTATGAGCAAGCTGTCTCAACATACACTGAAGGTTTCAAGGGTTCGTACTTATTACAAAACCCAGGAACTGACAGCGGAATTGCCATAATTTTATGGGAAAGTGTGGAAGATATGGCAACCAATCAAAATGAAACATCGCAAGCGATAATTAATCAGATGACTCCGTTGTTTGCCAAAGCACCGACTACAGCTATCTATGAAATTGTAAGCGAGCATCTGCCAAAAGACCTTGGCTAGATAGACAGAGAAAGAAATGTTACTGTGCCTTGCTTTGCTTTTCTAGTTGCCATTTTTGAGTATTTTTAAGTACGAGAATGGCAACTCTTTTTGATTTAGTAAAATGGCTCTATCTGATTGGGTATTGATCGAAGGAAACGGACCTATAGTGGCTGTAGCGCTTCATGACGGTCATGCTGTTCGCCAAGAGGTAGCGGCACTTTTCGCTCTTGACGAATCTGAGCGCAGACGCGAAGAAGATCCATTTACTGCCAACTGGACAACGGTAGGAGACACAAGGATTGTGGTTCAGCGATCGCGGTTTGAGTTTGACCTCAATCGTCCTAGAGAAAAAGCAGTCTACCTCAAGCCAGAAGATGCTTGGGGACTGACTGTTTGGCATTCCAAACTCTCTCAAGAAATTCTTGCACGTTCGTTGGCTGAGTATGATGCTTTCTATGCTGCAGTCAAGCAAGTCTTTACAGACTTAGAGCAACGCTTCGGTAGATTTGTCGTTTATGACCTACATACCTACAATCACCGTCGGCTCGGACTAGAAGCCCTACCTGCCGATCCTATGTACAACCCAGAAATCAACCTCGGCACTGGTACAATGGACAGAAGCCGTTGGGCACCAGTAGTGGAAAGCTTTCTTACCGACCTCTGTCGCTTTGACTTTCTTGGTCGTCAGTTGGATGTTCGGGAGAATATTAAGTTCCACGGTGGATACTTTCAGTACTGGGTGCATCAAACCTTTCCGCGTTCAGCCTGCGTGTTGTCTGTCGAGGTGAAAAAGTTTTTTATGAATGAATGGTCGAATGAATTGGACATGAAGCAGTTGGACGCTATCCGCTCTGCCTTGAAGTCTACAGTACCTGGAGTGTTAAATGCTTTAAAGCAGGTCTAAGTCTGTAGCTTAAACGACTTTGTTAACATATTCACCTGAGATAGCCTGAACCTGAAGTGGTAGAAGTTGGGGACATGACTGTAGCGGCTCGTCGGATAGGGCTTGAGCAAGAATTCTTTCTGGTAGATGAAGAGGGTATGCCTTCCAATCGGGCAGATGAATTCTTGCAGGCTGCCCGTGAGGTGGCGGAAGCAGAAGGTGGCGGTCCACAATACTTTGCGCCGGAATGGGTTAAGGGCATGATCGAAATTAATACCCCTCCAGCCCATACAGCCAACGAGTTAGCAAGAGAGTATCTCAAAAATCTAAAACTCGCACTGCAAGTTGGGCGAGAGCTGAATTTAAGGCTCTATCCACTATCGAGCTATCCTTTACATCTGACCCCTGCCATCCGTGATAAGTTGAATTACCACATTCAGGTTCGTACTGTTGGATACGACAGATTTTTACATGCTGGAAAATGTACTGGTACACACCTGCACCTCGAAGTAGCACCAGGGACAATCGACCCACGTGTAGGAGTATCATACGACTCAACCCCAGAAGCAAGAGAGGAACTGCTGAATATCTACAACCTGGCTACAGCTTTAGACTCCGCCCTGGTTGCTTTGGCACGTGCATGTCCCTTCTATGAAGGGCAGGCGCTAGGACTAGCAGCTCACGCAGTTCGTTATCGAGGTAGTAGTACTTTTGGCTGGGAGGGAGTTTATACGCACTTACAACCAGTCGGAGGTTTAATGCCATATGCGGATTGTGTTGAGAGCTTAGTCGAACTGCAATTTGAACGCTACTATGCGTGGCTGGAAGCGATGGATAAAGCTGGGGTTGAGCGCCACCTTTTTTTTGAGGCGGGAGGTAGCTTGCTCGAAACTAGCTGGAACCCGGTACGATTAAATAATCTAGGAACGGTAGAGTTGCGCAATATAGATAGCAATTATCCTGAAGTTGTCTTAGCAGCGATCACATTAGTTTACAATGCAGCAAACCGAGTCAGACGTGAAGGTTTAACAGTGAGACCAGCCGAGGGAGCGCGGACCTTCGAGCTGGGTGGAACTCATCTGCTTGTGCCAGCTTTTGAGTATCTTAATGGAGAACTCCTCTATGCCGCTGCCACCGAAGGCGTCAAGAGTCCGGCAATCATAGCTTACCTAGATTCCATCCTTAAGTTTGCCACTCAAGATGGGGGTGAAGGGGTAGGATATCTAACGAAACTCAGATCTAATTTGAGTGAATATCAAACTACAGAAGCTAAGATTTTGCAAGAGTTTAATCAATCAGGTCCTCAGCTTTCTCAGGAAAAAGGCTTACGTCTAGTGCGCAAGGCTTGCCAAGAGCTAGAGGAACAAGTGTCATTTTTCAAAATTGAGCAGCCTATGGAGGCACTGAATGCTAGGACAGGTAACAAAGAAAATGAGGAGTGAGGATGTTACGTTGCCAGATTGCTATCGCCTCCTTCTAGAATTGTCCCCTCAAGATTTGCTTCGTCTAAATTCGCTCCACTTAGATTTGCCTCTTCTAGCTCTGCTTTGTGCAAGTTAGCCTGTTTGAGATTAGCGATCACCAAATCAGCTCCACTCAGATCAGCTGCCTCTAAGTTAGCGGCACTTAAGTCGGCTTGGTACAACTCGCTATTAGCCAGCTCTGTCTGTACCAAGTTGGCAAGTTTGAGATCAGCATACTGTAGATTCGCACCGTCTAGGATTGCCCCTTCTAAAACTGCCCCATCTAAAATCGCATCCGTGAGGTCAGCTTTACTTAAGTCAGCGCTGCTTAAGTCAGCGCCATTCAAGTCGGCACCACTGAGATCAGCACGGCTAAGATTGGCTCGTCTTAAATTAGCTCCGTCAAGGGTAGCGCCACTAAGAATTGCACCACTTAAATCAACTCCTTCCAGAACTGCCTCACTCAAGTTGAGGGAGCTAAAATCTCGCTCGCCAGCTGCATACCGCTGCATTAGTTCTTCTGTATTCATATGCGCCTCCTATACTTTCACCAACAGCAACCGCTATTGTTTAAAGCAGAAATTAGCTGCATGGCGTCAGTACTTGATTGGGACACTGCATCATTCAAGCAATAATTCTCACTGTAATTCACACCGAAGAGCATAAGCCCCTGTCTGAAGACACACCTTATTCCCGGATAGACTCTAAGATGATTCAATTAACATAACTGTTGCATTCGGCACATCTACACCAACTTCAATGACGGTAGTCGCAACGAGGATTTGGGTGCAACCATCTACCTTCAACTGGGCTGATAGAAGTGACAGATGGGTTTATTGAGCAGGGAGCAGTGGTTCAATTTGAGCCAGAAGTTGAGGAATCTTGTTTTGAACAACGTCCCAAACTACATCTAAATTCACTTGATCGTATTTATGAGTGATGCGGTCTCTCATCCCTGCCATTTCCTGCCAAGCGATATCTGGATGCCGTTCTCGAAACGTCTGAGAGATGCGTTTTGTGGCTTCGCCAATGACGATAATGCGGTACAGAATAGCAGCTTGTTTCTCATCGTTTAATTCGAGCTGAGTGCGGTCAATTCCCTGGGTATAACGTTGGATTTGCTGGGAAGCTAGGGCAACGTCAAAGAGGGCAGCCTGATCGCGCCTAAGCGACATAAAGCACCTGTGCGGATTGGAGGATGTGTTGTTTCCTTATCCAGTTTTGACTGCGTTCAATAGCAGATTTGATGATGAAGTCAACTTTTCGCCCAAATAGGCTTTCTAGTTCATCTTGCATCTGTATGGTTTCAGTGAGTCCCCAGTGAACATTGGGAGCAAACGTGACTAAAACATCGACATCACTATCGGAGCGAAAATCCTCACAGAGGACAGAGCCAAACAAGGCAAACTCAGAAATCTGCCAGCGTTGACAAAAAGCTGCAATCTCAAGCGGCGAACGGGATAGCCGCGCCAAGGTTTGATCTAAATCAAATGGCATGAGTGGATAATAGGACTCCCATAAATCAACTCTGTACTATATACGAGTTTATTGCTTTCGTTACTCACCGCTCATAGCGTCCTTTTGAACCAATCAAGTCAAAATTGCGCCGCCCATTAACTTTTGATACCGATACTGCAACTCAGCCTGCATGAGAGGCCAGCTCTCCAGAGTAGGATCTTTCGCTACAACTTTAAGAGCTGCTTCCCGCGCTAACTCTAAAACTTCTTGGTCTTCCACCAAACTTGCCAAGGTAAAGTCTGGTAGCCCTGATTGTCGAGTGCCTATGACCTCACCAGGACCGCGAAAGCGCATATCCATCTCAGAGATAAAAAAGCCATCTTGAGACTGTTCCAATACCTTCAATCGCTGACGGGCGGTTTCAGTCTTAGAATTGCTCATCAGGAGGCAGTATGATTTGGCTGCCGATCGACCAACTCGACCCCGGAGTTGATGCAGTTGAGACAAGCCAAACCGTTCCGCATTTTCAATTAACATAACTGTTGCATTCGGCACATCTACACCAACTTCAATGACGGTAGTAGCAACAAGAATTTGGCTGTGACCATCGCGGAAGAGATTAATAGCTTCATCCTTTTGAGCAGAGGTCATGCGACCGTGGAGTAATCCTACCTGGAACTGAGGAAAAATGCTCTCCTGTAGCCGTTGGTGTTCTTCAATAGCTGAACGCACATCTAGTTTTTCTGATTCTTCTACTAGAGGCAAGACAATGTAGACTTGACGTCCTTGGGCAATTTCGCGGCGGATAAGATCGTAGGCTTGTGTACGTTCCTTTCCTGTTAAGACTGTAGTCTGGATTGCTTGCCGCCCTGGCGGCAACTCATCGATCTGACTGACATCTAAATCCCCGTGCAATGTTAGCGCCAGCGTGCGGGGTATGGGTGTTGCTGTCATCGTCAAAACGTGAGGAGATTCACCTTTTTGCTGTAATTTGGCACGTTGCCCTACTCCAAATCGGTGTTGCTCATCTATCACAACTAAACCCAACCGTTGGAAGTTGACCGGATCTTGAATCAAGGCATGAGTTCCTACCAGGAGCGGCAATTCCCCAGTTTCTAGCTGGGCATGTATGGATCTGCGTTTTGCGACTCTAGTTGAACCTGTTAGCAGTTCCACTGGTAAATGCAGGAGATTGAACCAACTGACTAATTTGCGGTAGTGCTGTTCTGCCAAGACTTCTGTCGGAGCCATGAGTGCTGCCTGATAGCCAGATTGAATTGCTGCCAGAATTGCCACGACTGCCACAACCGTTTTTCCAGAGCCAACATCCCCCTGGACTAGACGATTCATTGGTGTGGATGATTGCAAGTCATTTAGGATGTCGTTGAGGACTCTAGTTTGAGCATTTGTGAGCTTAAAAGGTAGCAGCTCGTAGAATCGGTCGATGAGCTGACCAGTGTGAGTGAGGACGGCACTGGTTTGGGTTTGGCGAGCTTTATGTTGCCGCTGGAGTAGACCCACCTGAAGGTAGAAAAACTCATCGAAGACAAGTCGGCGACGAGAAAGTTCCAGAGCGGAGCTGTCAGCAGGGAAGTGAATGTTTGTGATCGCGACAGGTAACTCAATCAACCCATACTTGTCCCGTAAAGCTACTGGTAAGGGATCTTTGAGATGGACAGCAGCAGGAAGAGCTGCTAATACTGTTTGCCTTACCAAATCTGCAGCGACTCCATCTGTAAGAGCATAAACTGGCACCACTCGACCAACATTAAGCGAGTCAATTGAATCGCCTGGATGGGCTAAAACCTCTAGTTCTGGGTCTTCTAACGTCAGACCATATTTGCTCTCTTTCACCAATCCTGATGCTGCTAAAACCACACCGACAGGGTAACGGCGTTTTTGCTGTTCCTGCCAGCCTCGATGGGAGTAGCGGTGACCAGCGAAGAAGCGGCTGATGCGGATTTGCCCGGAACTGTCTTTAATCACCAGCTCCAGAATAGTCAGTTTAGAATTCCGCGGGCTACTGAAGCAGGTACAACGTTTCACCGTACCAATTAAGGTAACTGTTTCTCCAGCCTCTAACTCGCGAATTTTCACTCTTCGAGCATAGTCAATGTGATCGCGAGGATAGTAAAACAGCATGTCTCGCACGCTGGAAAGTCCTAGTCGCCCCAGGTACTCACCTTTCTTTGCCCCTACCTCCGCTAGACTAGCTAACGGTTGATCGAGCCTAGGGGCAAGCCGTCGATAGACCCCAGCTGAATTGGACTGCACCAAGGGAGTTGTCCGTGGCAGCTTGGTCTTGGGCGTGTTGGTTTGAGGTAAAGAGCGAGGGTTTGATTCCCCCATCGCCCCATCTCCCCATCGCCCCATCTCCCCATCGCCCTCACTAGCACGCTGCAACTGATGGAGATATCGACGAGTTTCCGCCAACAGATGTTGTCGCTCTTCCAAAGGCAACTGAGGATAACTCGCAAATTTAGCTGCCATTTCTTGCCACCGACGGCGCTCTGCTGACGGTAGGGTAGAGGGAGGTTTGCCAAAGCTCAGACTTAAGAATTCACTGAACCGATATTGCTTCCCAACAAGGTCTGTGAAGCCCCCTTCTACTTCTACTGTCAAGGCTTTCTGCAATCGCAACCAATCTGGTGATTCAGTTGTTGACATCGGCTGAGTTAACCCATTATCCCGTTCAGTCCTCAGACCAGCTGGCACGCCAAGCAGCTTCAGCCTGGGCAATAGTCCACTCTCTCTGCTTCTTTTGATACTCCTGCCCTAGAGAGTTCACCTTTAATAATAAGTTGCGAATTTGGTTGCGCCCAGCCCTAACCTGGATATCGGCAAACTCAATCTCTGATAGCCGCAAGTGGATGGCAGTGATGTGCGTCATATTGGCATTTCCTGACTGCTCATCACTTTCAGTTTCAACCAACAAATTTAAGAGATTTGGCGGTCCAGCCACAGTCTCTGCCGAGGCTTCGACTTTTGCCGCAGCTTCTAGGAGCGGTTCTGGTAATTTCCTCGGTAAGATTCCTACTTGTTGTAGTAGGCGATTGGCATCACGAGAGGCAGTTTTCAGAGTGAGAGCGATCGCTGTTTCCAAATTCTGTTGCCACTCTGCCAGCGCTCTAGGGTTGGAGGGGTAAGGTGATGAGCTGACCTTGAGCTCTTCATCTTCCCTCGCCTCCGCGTCTGCCTCTTTCTGAGGATGAGCATCAAGTAGTTGGTCAGCAGCTTGTTGACCTAACTGCCGAATGGCTTGCTGTAGCTGTTGCCGCTGGTTAAACGACAAACTGAGAAAGTGTTCGGGATATCCTTGAGTACACAGATTATAGCTTGCCAACACCAAATGCTGTCGCACGGCTTGACTCAAGGCAGTTAGATAGCTAGCGTAGGCATTGTCCAGTTCTGCTGCGACTGCCCCTATCGCCTCCTCTAGGACGGCAATATCTCGTTCAATTCGCTCTACTGCTCTTGCCATGACTTCAAACAAGTGATTCTTTAAGGAACAGGTCAACCTTAGCTTTGGTTGACCCGTCCTCTAAAGCTATTATTAGCTCGATCTCGCTAATTGCTTAGATCGAGTTAGCTTTCTTCTTCTGGCGGCTTTTCGATCCCTTCTCCCAACACAAAGCGGACGAAGCGACGGACTTGGATATTTTCACCTAATTTCGCTATACTCTGCTTCACTAGTTCTTCTACCGTGATGCTCTGATCGCGAATAAAAGGCTGATCCATCAAAGCCATCTCTTTGAGGCGTTTCTCAATCCGGCCCTGGACAATCTTTTCCTTGATGTTGGCTGGCTTACCTGATAGGTCGTCTTTACCCATTTCAATTGCCTTTTCTTTTTCGACAATCTCTGCTGGGATATCCTCTACCTTCACGTACTCCACGTTGGGACAAGCAGCAATTTGCATCGCAATGTTTCGCACCAGGATGGGAAACTCTTCATTCCGAGCAACGAAGTCGGTTTCGCAATTCACTTCCACCAGGACGCCGATTCGACCACCTGTATGAATATAGCTATCTACCAGCCCTTCTGTTGCTACACGTCCGGCTTTTTTACCAGCAGAGGCTAGACCTTTCTGCCGCAGCCATTCAATTGCCTTGTCCTTATCACCGCTGGTTTCCAGGAGCGCTTTTTTGCAGTCCATCATGCCAGCACCAGTTCTTTCGCGTAGCTCTTTAACGTCTTTTGCAGGTATTTCCGCCATTTGCCTTAGTTCCTATGCTGATACTTTCTTTGCATCGTTGTCGCTGAAGGATCATTATTTCTAGCTTACTCAGGACACCTTTAAGAACTGACCGCGGAATGCGGTCAACACTGCTTTCACCCCGTTACACGGCGGTGTACCGTTGACTATTCCTCAGTTTCCTCTTCCTCCTCGTCGGGAATCAACGAATCAGTGTATTCGCTCCCCTCGTAATCAAATTCTTCCTCTGCACCCTCGTAATCTTCGTAATCTTCTTCAACATCCAGCTGACCATGACGACCTTCATAAATAGCGTCTGCCAATTTCCCCACTATCAGCTTAATCGACCGAATGGCATCATCATTTGCGGGAATGGGAATATCAACCACATCCGGGTCACAGTTCGTGTCCAACATAGACACAATTTCAATTCCTAGTTTCTGACATTCTTGAACTGCGTTATATTCCCGTCGCTGGTCTACAATCACAACTATGTCGGGGATTTTCCGCATTGACTTAATGCCGCCCAGGTATTTTTGGAGCTTTGCCATCTCCCGACGCAGCATTGAAGCTTCCTTCTTCGGCAACAGATCGAGTGCCCCGCTTTCTTCCCGGCGCTCCAATTCTTTCAAGCGGTCTACTCGTGTTTTGATAGTTGCCCAGTTAGTCAGCATTCCGCCTAACCAGCGTTGATTGATGTAGTGAGCCCCGCAACGAGCAGCCTCTTGCGCTATGATTCCAGCAGCTTGTCGCTTGGTACCAACAAACAGGAATTTCTTTCCCTGCTCTGCAGCAGAGCGCGTATAGTTATATGCTTCTTCCATCAACTGGGCTGTTTGCACCAAGTCAATGATGTGAACTCCATTGCGAGCTGTATAAATATACGGAGACATCTTAGGGTTCCACCTGCGGGTCTGATGCCCAAAATGAACCCCCGACTCCATCATTTGAGCCAATGAAACGACTGACATGCTAACTTATCTCCTGATTCGGGTTAATCCTCCATCCAGGTGTATTTCTAGGAATCATCCCTTGGAAACACCCGAACCCCTGGATGTGCGAATTTAGACAACGTTACTAGGATAGCATATTTAAGCTGGCTTTGAAGGCAAGGACTGTTGCATCTGGGCGTATGCTTCATAAACACCCCGGACGTTGTACCAGTTGAGGAAAATTCGAGCTATCTCTAGAGCTAGCTGAGGTTTGCCTTGATTAATCAACCATTGTAAGAAGGGAGCCATTGTCCGCTCATTGAGATTGCCTCCTAGAGAAAGTATTCCCCAGAGAAGCTGATGCAGCCAGGTCATTTGAATCATTAAGCGCACATTCCAAGTAGGGTGCTTTTGATAGAATAGAACGCCTATACGACCCCGTTGAATTTCTTTTTCAATCAGGCTAGGAATTTGCTCTAGGGCAAAGGGTGGATGCCAGTGATAGCCTACGGCTGCTGGACATTTGATCAGCTTTAAGCCCAGTTGTTTGAGTCGCACGCCCAGTTCTAGGTCTTCCCAGGGGAGAAAACGGGTGTCGAATAGTCCAGCTTGCTCTAGCCAATGACGAGCGATCGCCACATTCCCTGTAGCAAAATAAGCTGCTGAGAAATCAGTGAGCTTGTAAGGCTCTGCTGTTGGGTCATCAAAATTGCAGGTGTTGATCACGCGACCATAGGTAAAGAGGCGATCGCTCTTCTGGGCTAGCTGTCCCTGCCTCAACCCATCTGCATGCGCTTGCAAAAAATGCTCAGTCACCACCAGATCGCTATCAATAAAAATGATCGTGTCCCCAAGCGATCGCTCTACTCCTAGATTGCGGGCAGCAGATGGTCCTTGATGATCTTGCGAGAACACTCTGACATGAGGAAACTCAGCTGAGCGTTCCTCTAACCATGCCAATGTACCGTCCGTCGAACCATCATCTACCACCACAACTTCGTACCCGATAACCTGGCTGCCATCAGCTAATTGTTGGCGTTCCAGAGCTTTGAGACATTTCTCCAGAATTGGTTTACGGTTATAGGTTGGAATAACTACGCTGAAAAACACTATTGCCTCTCGGATTGACGCTTCCAATTGTTCTGTAAATTTTTCGATGGAAGACCCCATTATTATTGTTGATTACGATGCTACTTATCAAAGCAAGGGCATGGCAGTAGGCAATGTAGTCTTTATAAGTGCCAGCATAGACCTTACGTCTGAAAACCTTACCAACATAGATTTTGTTCACTTCTAACAAGAAAAGACATGAAATAGTTGCATAATGATCTACTCGTTATTTCGCTCCTTAAGAGCGACTGCCGCATACGTTCGCGTTTGAAGTGTACTGACACGCGCTGCTCCCTGAGAGGAAAACTACAGAATGAAAGCTCAAGACTTGAAAGGAAAAACTATTGCATTTGCTGGCTCCGGTGGCCTCGATAGCTGCACAATTACCCGTTGGCTTACAGATAAAGGAGTCAGGGTTGTCTGTTTCACGGCTGACTTGGGGCAACCTGATGAAGAGGATGCCGCAGCAATAAAAGGGCGGATGCTTCGAGCTGGGGCAGCTGATTTTGTCTTGTTACCTGCACGGGAAGCCCTAGCGGCAGCGGGCTTGAGCGTTATTCAATCGCAAGCCTGTTACGAGGGACGCTACTGGAACACAACCGGAATCGCTAGATGTGTACTCGTGAAAGCCATGCTCTCAGAAATGAAAGCCAGGGGGCTATCTATTCTCAGTCATGGCGCGACAGGACGTGGCAACGATCAAGTCCGGTTTCAACTGATCACTAATATGCTTTCTCCAGATTTTGAGGTGTATGCTCCCTGGCGCGACGAGGAATTTATCCAGCGTTTCCCTGGTCGGAGCGAAATGATTGACTTTTGTAAAGACAATGGATTGCCAATCACTGCTACGAAGGAAAAACCTTACTCCACTGATGCAAATCTACTTGGCTTAACCCATGAATCGGGGTTACTTGAGTCCCTAACAACCCCGGCTGATTTTGTGAAGCCGATTATGGGTTGTTACCCTATTGATGCTCCCAACGAACCGGAGAAGTTCACCGTACATTTTGAGCAGGGACGCCCAGTGGCACTCAATGGCAATTCTGTCAGTTTACTTGAAGCAATCCTTCAGGCTAATACCATCGGTGGGCGTCACGCCATTGGAATTGGCACTCACCTAGTTGAAAATCGCTTCGTGGGGATCAAGTCTCGGGGCGTTTATGAAAGCCCAGGCATAGAACTGCTTGGCACCTGTTATGGGTTATTACTACAACTCATTTTAGATCGCCGCGCCCGCGAGTTTTTTGAACAACTATCTCAACTCATCGCCAAACAGATTTATCAGGGTTACTGGTTTGACCTAGCAACTCAGATGGCACTCCGAGCTATTCAGCGCACAGCCGAACTAGCAACAGGAACAATTACCGTCTCTATCTATAAAGGAAATATCTCATTTGTCTCAGCGACTAATGCGCCTCATTCCCTGTATTCTGAAGAAAACGCTTCAATGGAAGGGATCGGTGACTATAACCATACTGACTCAGAGGGACTGCTTCGGGTATTCGGCGTGAGCGCACGGGTTCTAGCTACAAGCCATCAGATCGATCTTCATTAACAGAACGCTTGACCTGGCGCGACTCTAGCCAGATAGGAAAAACAATCAAGACAACCACTAGCAGCAATGCCGCAATGCCAAATTGAGCCAACCCAGCAACGAGTTGCTCTAGGGGGATGAGGTGTCCAACAAAGAAAGCTAAAGTTACCATTACGGTAGCCCAAATTGTTGCTCCTCCTAGGTTGCATAAAAAGAATCTCCCATACGGCATTTCGGCTATGCCAGCTAGCGGTCCGGCAAAAATCCGCAAAAGCGCAATAAAGCGACCTAAAAACACAGCTCTGGCAGCGTTTTGACTAAATTGGTCTTTGACTTTTAACAGTCGCTCTTCTGGGATCCGAAAGAGATAGCCGAGGTTAAGTAGAAATGACCAACCACCTGCCCTGCCAATCCAGTAACCGCAGTTATCGCCTAGTACAGCCCCAGCGATCGCACTGGCTAGGACAAACCAGTAATTGAGTTCGCCGCTTCCTGCTAGGAATCCACCGACAACTGTAATTGTCTCACCAGGTAAGGGAATACCAGTGTTTTCCAAGGCAATTCCGAAAAAAACTGCCCAGTATCCATATTGATGGGCAATTCCCTGAATGGTTTCCAGGGATATCAGCTCAAAAGACATCCAGTATAGCCTTTACAAATTTTTACCGCGGAATGCGGTCAACGCTGCTTTCACCCCGTTACACGGCGGTGCACCGTTGACGAAGTTATCGCAGCTCCTGCCGTGCCACGGCAGGAGACCGATGACTTTTCTTCCTATCTTGGCGCGATTGGGGAAAGTCTGTCAATTTTCCTATACCCTGGAAGTGAGACGCCACAATGTGTAGTAAAAATAGCTTTCCTTTATGATCTCTTTACAAATGGTCTACATAGATAGCTAAAAAATAAAGATTCTGTGAATAGTCGAAAAAACGCTGACAATCACCTAAAGCTCTGCCTATATTAAGGAAATTAAAGCGAACTACAAGGCAATAATACCTACCTCGCTTACAAATTGACATAACTCAACGGATTCTTAGCCAGAAGGTTGTGTCAACAAAAGCCCAAGAGGGCAAAATGCAGCGGTCAAGGTTGTCCCAAATGTTCTCACACCTGTCAGATGTCTCAACTACCCAATGAAAAGTATGGCTCTTACACAACAAGGATACAGAATGATTGTGCTTCAGCCCCAGGGACGCTTGGACTTACAGGGTGGTGAGGTTCTAGGGCGACAATTAGCTAGCCTGGTGCCCCAACGCCACGACCTGTGGGTGATCAACCTAGCACAAGTAGACTTCATGGATAGTTCTGGATTAGTCTCTCTTGTTACAGGGCTAAAAGCAGCCCGTCAGAGTGGCTGTCGCCTGGTCCTTTGCAACGTGCAGCCAGCTGTCCGATTGATATTTGAGCTAACTCAACTAGATTCAGTGTTCGAAATCTTCGAGAGCTATGATGCTGTTTTGACAGAGGTTCAAACTCCTGTATAGCTGCCTTTTGTTAAGTTGGTGTAACAGTTGGCATGATAGTCAAGTCAAGTACTGGCTGACCACTCAGGCAGCACCAGTGACAGGTAAATAAATCTGGCTTTTGAACCCCTATGCTCGCAAGTGCTGGAGCTGCGGGAAACGGCCACAGCCGATCGAAGTAAACAATTGACTCTTGCACTGTGAACTGTACTAAATAGGTAGCGGGTGGTGCTTCGAGTAGCAGCATTAGACAGTAGCCAAGGTGATATAGTTTTTGCCTAATGGCATCTGGAAAATGGCAAGGCTGATAAAAGCTTCTAACATCAAGCGGTAAACTCTCTAGCAATCCTTCTCTTACAAAGTTCCGAGCGGAGGTCCCCTCTCTTACGAAGTTCCGAGCAGAGGTTTCCTCCGCTCGGACTTTGCGCTCTTGCAGCGCAATCGCTTCTCCATAGAGTGGACCTTTAGCTGTCAGTACCACCGGGAGCCAGAAGCAGCCGTTAGCGCTCGATATCTCAAATTTTTCCATCAAGATTTGCCGTAAGCCAGAAACATCTTGGCAAGCTTTGTAAGTTGATCGAGCAGGAAATGATAGTGTGTCTGGCAAGTTCAAAGTTAGGGCACAAATAACCTGTTCATCTTGGCACTCGTTTCCGACTAGCTCTAAATCCATACTACCCAAGAGCTGTAGCTGGTTTATTGCTGTGACTTGCGTGTGCATTGTTGCAGGTATCGCCCGCTTCAAAGCAGATACCATAGAGTCTATTACCAGCGAGTCAGCGGTTCCTCGACTCGCCTCTGTCACGATTAGAACTTTGGGCATAGCTGAACCTCGCGTAGAAGAGGGCTGGGGGAGCAGGGGTCCCCCCCCCTACCTCTTCTACTCCTCCGCCTCCACCTCAACCTCTGGCGTTGCTTCTGGAACTTCCTGCTTAGTTGTCAAGTAGCGAATCACTTCATCGCTCAGTCGCATTGCCCGTTCAAAGGGTGCTATTAGACTACCAGGTCCTTGATAATTCATCTGGATATAAATGCCGTCACGCTGCTTTTCAATTTCATAAGCAAGACGTCGCTTGCCGCGATGTTGAATTTCAATCTGCTCGGCTCCTTGTTCGCGGAGTAAGTTCTGATACTTGTTGATTGCTTGCTCTACCTGCTCTTCTCCTAGATCTGGTCGCAAGATGTACATGGTCTCGTAAACAGTCTGCATATCTATGGTCTCCTTATGGACTGAGTGGCCGCTGCAAGTGAAAGCAATTAGCAGTTGACCCCAAGTCTCGGTTCTAACGAGTCCGGTGCCAAGCTAACAGCTAGCTGTAGCAGCAAGGAATTACAATTCTAGCAGTCTGCTATATTACACATTTAAAACATCTCACGGAAAGCCAGTGGAATTCTGGGTACTACAGTGGTGCAGCTTGGTCTAAATTAAAGGTACCTCCTAACTTTATGGCACAGCGCTACGTCAGAGTTCAAGATCGAGAGGGTCGAGTTTATTACGGTTTACTGCAGCTTAGCCAAAGCGTTCAGGTGTTGGATGCTCCACCCTGGTTGCAAGGGCAACCCACAGATTTGCAGTTAGAACCAGACAGCTATCGGCTCCTCGCCCCCTGCGCTCCTTCTAAAATTGTGGCGGTGGGGAAAAACTACACAGATCACGCAGCTGAGATGGGAACACCAGTACCACATGAGCCTTTGTTGTTCCTAAAGCCTCCCACATCTGTGATCGCCACTGATGGCACAATTCATTACCCCCCCCAGTCGCAACGCGTAGACTATGAGGGCGAGTTAGCGTTAGTGATTGGCGAACGCGCTTTCGACTGTGTGCCAGAGCAAGCCCAGGCAAAGATTTGGGGTTATACCATTGCTAATGACGTTACGGCACGCGATTTACAACGTCAAGATGTTCAATGGACACGCGCTAAGGGGTTCGATACGTTCTGTCCTCTAGGACCGTGGATTGTCCGAGAGTTGAATCCAGGAGCGCTGTTACAGACTTTTGTTAACGACAATACTCAACCAGTACAATTTGCTCGCATTGATGAAATGGTGTTTCCGCCAGATTTTCTAGTCTCCTATATCAGTCAAGTAATGACCCTTCTACCGGGAGATGTGATCCTGACAGGGACACCATTTGGAGTAGGACCATTGCATCCAGGAGACCGCGTTGTCGTTGCCATTGAAGGCATTGGTCGTCTAGAAAACACTATCACAATAAGGCAACCAGGACGAAGTCACTAGCAGTAGGAGTTAACGCACTTGCATATAGACTGCATCTGAAAGTGCAGGAATTTCGGCATAGCGTCCTAAAAGAGACTGGATCACAGAATAAGCAACTGCAGCCACGATTCCCAGAAAGATTGTGCTGTCTAGGGTCTCAACTGTAAACGCAGCACCAGGAACCCCTCCCAACAATTGCAAAACTAGAGTAGCTAGGAACACAATAATGTCTAGAAGTATGGCTTGCATTGTATTAAAACGAATAAAATGATTTATTCTTTCGTTTCTAACAACTAATAGAAACAGGGCAAAGAAGACTACCAGATCCGCAAATGGTATGGATTGGTAGACTGCCATCACAGGTACAAGTGGCACCAAAACGACTTGTAGAGCTGGAAACGTACTAAATAAAGCAATGCCAAAGCCTATTGCATGAATTAGAGGGAGCAAGTAAGGTAGGCAAGCAAAAATTCTATCCCCGACCGTTGTAGACCCCCGCCAAGCCATCGTCTATTCTCCCAAAATTATGTGTAGTGCAAAATTCCTATCTACTCTAGGATAGCGCAGTCTTTGCTCCCCAGCTTCCCAGCTCTCCTCTAGCCCTCTTACAAAGTCAAGCGCTACTCCCTAATGTTGGCGATGCGAAAACCCATCTGACACTGATATTGGTCTGGCTGCATGGGAGTGAGCTGGCGAATGGCCTGACCGCAGCGTAGTTGACCCTGACGCCATCGGGGCTGACCACTTCGATCAGCAAGTAAACACGATTGGCAAACCTGTTGAGGGGCAAGGAGCTGATCGTCCATCAAAATCACTAACATCCAATCCCTTTGATTACGTACCCAGTTTCCTTAAGTTAATTCTAGGTTAAGCAATTGAGAAGGTTGTCAAAATATACATACAGCTTAATCGAGAATGCAATTTCAATCTAGGGGAGAAAAAAAAGTTGTTGTATAATTCTGTGAACCGAAAAACAGAGTTATTATGGTTGAGCCGAAGCCGATGGAAACTATTCTGAAATTTCTCTAAGGACAGCTAAAGTGAATCGGACTAACCTAGACTTTCTTGCCTCCTCTGACCCCATCGTTGCCGATTTCATCCAGGAAGAACTCCAACGTCAGCGCGATCACCTGGAATTAATTGCCAGTGAGAATTTTACCTCTGCTGCCGTGCTAGCCGCTCAGGGCTCTGTGCTAACTAACAAGTATGCCGAGGGTTTACCTGGAAAGCGCTACTATGGCGGCTGTGAATACGTGGACAAAGTTGAGCAGTTGGCAATCGACCGCGTTAAGCAGCTCTTTGGGGCTGCTCATGCCAACGTTCAACCCCACTCAGGAGCCCAGGCTAACTTTGCTGTATTCCTGTCCTTGCTCGAACCTGGGGATACAATTATGGGAATGGATTTGTCCCATGGAGGACACCTGACCCATGGTTCACCAGTAAACGTGTCAGGTAAGTGGTTCAAAGTCTGTCACTACGGAGTCAGTAAAGAAACAGAACAGCTTGACTACGATCAGATTCGGGAGTTAGCAAAAGCTAACCGCCCTAAGCTGATCATTTGTGGCTATTCCGCTTATCCACGCATCATTGATTTTGAAAAGTTTCGGGCGATCGCTGACGAAGTGGGAGCATACTTGCTGGCAGACATTGCCCACATTGCTGGTCTAGTAGCCACTGGGCTGCATCCTGACCCCATCCCCTACTGCGACGTGGTCACGACGACGACCCATAAAACATTGCGTGGTCCTAGGGGAGGTTTAATCCTAACCCGCGATCCAGAACTTGGTAAGAAGCTAGATAAAGCTGTTTTTCCTGGCTCTCAGGGTGGACCACTAGAACATGTGATTGCTGGTAAAGCAGTAGCTTTTGGTGAGGCACTAAAACCAGAGTTTAAAACCTATTCGGCTCAAGTCATTGCTAATGCCCGTGCTCTAGCCTCTCAGTTGCAAAAGCGAGACTTCAAACTTGTGTCAGATGGCACCGACAATCATTTGCTGCTTCTAGATTTACGTTGTATTGGGATGACAGGTAAGGAAGCAGATAGGCTTGTGAGTGAGGTTAATATCACGGCTAATAAGAATACAGTTCCCTTCGATCCAGAATCACCGTTTGTGACTAGTGGTTTGAGACTGGGTTCGCCAGCCATGACAACGCGGGGAATGGGAACATCCGAGTTTGCAGAAATTGCAAATATCATTGCCGATCGTCTGCTACAGCCAGCTAATCAGGCAGTGGCACAAGATTGTCAGCAACGAGTGGCAGCGTTGTGCGATCGTTTCCCCCTGTACCCTCACCTGATGATTTCCATACCAGCCCTGGCATAACGCTCTTGCTGCAATTTGCTTGAACGCAATTAAGACTCTCTGGTGTAATCTTAGACATACAACAGATGAAATTGACGAAGCTTCCACAATTGCGAATTGCTATTGGCACGTTATACCAATTCTCTAAATTCCGGCTACAGAGCTGAAGCCTCAATTGCGAATTGCGGATTGGTATTATTCTGTCTTGCAACCTACTAATTCCAGATGCCCACCGAGCTGTATCATTTGGTTGCTTTCCTCGTCTCCGCTGTCGTTGTCCTCTGGAGTACCCCAGTGGTTAAAACCATTGGATTCAAGAGCGGACTTGTCGATCTACCTAACGAACGGAAAATCCACCAGCGCCCTATGGTTCGCGTTGGTGGAGTTTCCATATTCGTAGGAACCATAATTGCCCTGCTAATTGTTTGGTGGTCTGGCGGATTTGGGATTTTGCCGCCTGTAAAGGAGTGGGAGATATGGGGCGTCACATTAGGTGGTCTTGCTTTCTTCCTCATTGGTTTAGCAGATGACCTATTCAACCTGTCTCCGTTTATTCGCCTGCTGATGCAAATTGTTGTCGCTGGGCTAGCCTGGTGGATGGGTGTACGCATCGAATTCCTCAGCATTCCCACTGGTGGACTTATTGATATTGTGCAATGGCTGAGCCTACCAATCACAATTATTTGGCTAGTAGGTATGGCTAATGCAATCAACTGGATTGACGGTCTAGATGGTCTAGCTGCCGGGGTGTCTGGAATTGCTGCTGTTGTCATGCTAATTGTGACGTTGTTTATGCACCAGTCTGCAGCAGGGCTGATTGCGGCTGCCTTGGCAGGAGGCGCTTTAGGATTTTTACGCTATAACTTCAACCCAGCCCAAATTTTTATGGGGGATGGTGGAGCTTACTTCATGGGATTTACTCTAGCTGGGGTAGGGGTAATCGGTTTAGTGAAAAGCACGGCAGTCACAGCTGTATTGCTACCTTATTTGATTTTGGCTGTACCAATCCTAGATATGTCAGCGGTAATTTTGAATCGACTACGTAAGGGAAGATCGCCTTTTTTTGCGGACAAGCTGCATCTTCACCATCGACTACTACGAGCTGGTTTATCACAACGGTTGAGCGTTCTGTTTATTTACTCCTTGACTTTGTGGGTAGGAAGCTTAGCACTGGTTTTTGCAGGGATACCTAGTGGTATTGCTTACGCTCTTGGTGCAACTTCGTTACTCAGCTATACCAGTTGGCAAGTTTGGCGACATGTTCGCCCTTCTTAGGGGTGAGGAAATGACGGCTGAAATTATTTGCGTCGGTACAGAACTGCTGCTGGGAGACATCCTCAACCTAAATGCTCAATTTTTGGCTCAGCAGTTAGCACAATTAGGCATTCCTCACTACTATCAAACAGTGGTAGGGGATAACCAGATACGCCTAAAGCATGTTATTGAAGTTGCTATTCAACGCTCTTCGGTGCTCATCTTTACTGGTGGTCTTGGTCCGACACCTGATGACCTGACGACTGAAGCTCTTGCTAGTTTTTTTGGCGTTCCTTTAGTAGAACAAGCTGAAATTCTGGAAGATATTGCTTTTAAGTATGCTCAGCGTGGACGAGAAATGACTCTCAGTAACCGTAAGCAGGCTTTGATTCCAGAGGGCGCAGCAATTCTACCCAACCCAGAGGGTACAGCGCCTGGTATTATTTGGCAACCGCGAGCAGGATTAACAATCCTCACCTTCCCTGGAGTCCCAACAGAGATGCAGCGGATGTGGCAGGAAACTGCCGTACCTTACCTGAAAAATCAGGGTTTCGGCAAAGAAATCATTTACAGCCGGACATTGAGGTTTTGGGGAATTTCTGAATCAGCTCTGGCAGAAAAGGTAGCTCCATTGCTGCAGCAGTCAAACCCAACTGTTGCTTCCTATGCAAATCTTGGGGAAGTACAACTGCGAGTCTCAGCAAGAGCTGAGTCACAAGCAGCGGCAGAGCAGCTAATTGCGCCAATAGAGGCAACGCTACAACGAATTGGGGGACTAGACTATTACGGTCGTGACCAGGATACTCTGGTTTCAGCTGTGGGTCAGTTGTTGCTCGCTGCTGGTGAAACGCTCAGTGTCGCAGAATCATGCACTGGTGGTGGACTAGGACAGATGTTGACTGATGTTGCTGGTAGTTCTAGATACTTCTTCGGTGGAGTCATTGCTTATGATAACCAGGTGAAAATTTCTCAATTAGGGGTAAATCAGTCAGACTTAGATCAGCTGGGCGCTGTGAGCCATAAGGTTGCACAAGAAATGGCAACTGGAGTGCGATCGCGGCTGCTTACCACTTGGGGACTGAGTATCACTGGAATTGCAGGTCCAGACGGTGGTACAGATGCCAAACCTGTTGGACTGGTCTACATTGGTTTGGCTTGGTCAAACGGAGAAGTTGAAAGCTTTGAGTATCGGTTCAACCAAGCACGAGGTCGGGCTTTAATTCGCCACGAGAGCGCTTGTAGTGCCCTCGACCTTCTCCGGCGCAAGTTGTTAAACAGGGTGTAGTTCTGTCACTTGTGTGATAGGCTTAATAAAAGTTTACAGATTTTTCATCTAAGATTCTGGGGCTTTTCTCTAGGCAACTGTGCAAGCATAGTTATAGAATGGGATCATTATATTCCTAAGATCAACAAAAAATAGCATTTGGTCAGCTATATGTTGTCAAAATAGCTGTATCAAGAGTGCAGTTAGTAAGGCAGGAGCAACTGGTTTAATGGACTACATTGAAAAGGTGCTAGAAAAACTCAAAGAATGGGCCCGTAAGCTAATCGAAACATTGCTGGGACCGGAAGCTGAACCGGAACCGGAGCCTATCCCTATTCCGGTTGACGAGCGCTCACGACGTTGGTAGTCCAAGCCAAGTGTTCCCCTGCTCAACAGCATTGGCTTAGTGTTCTAGTGCTGCACGGGCCAAATCTGAACCTGTTGGGGCAACGAGAACCAGGAATTTATGGTTCTCTAACTCTAGATGAAATCAACCGCCTGTTGGAAGAAGAGGGAAAAAAGCTACAGGCGAAAGTTTTCCCATTTCAGTCAAATCATGAAGGTGTTTTAGTTGATGCCATCCATGAGGCAAGGCAGCAGCACCAAGGAATTTTAATTAACCCTGGAGCTTACACCCACACAAGCATAGCTCTACGGGATGCGATCACTGCTGTGCAGCTGCCCACAGTTGAGGTGCATCTGAGCAACATCTACCAACGTGAAACCTTTCGGCATCATTCCTTTATAGCACCAGTTGCAATTGGACAAATTAGCGGGTTTGGAGCACACAGCTACTATCTGGGGTTACAAGCGATAGT
>JAFASY010000241.1 GCA_019244235.1 Chroococcidiopsidaceae cyanobacterium CP_BM_ER_R8_30 | reverse complement strand
GACACAGATTACAGATCTGCGGGATATTTTGGTGCGGCGCGAGCGCATTTTGGCAATTATCGAAACTGAAGTCACACAGTTGAAAACCACCTTCGTAACACCGCGTCGGACAGTGATTGAACCGGCTGAAGGTGAGTTTAACGATGTTGATTTAATTGCCAATGAAAAAGCTGTCATTTTGCTGACTGAGCAGGGTTACATTAAACGGATGCCAGTCAACGCTTTTGAAGCACAAAACCGTGCAACCCGTGGTAAGGCAGCTGCCCGCGTAAAAGAGGATGATGGGATTGAGCATTTTTTAACCTGCTGCGACCACGATAGTGTTTTATTCTTTAGCGATCGTGGCGTAGTTTACTGTCTTAAAGCGTATCAAATCCCAGTTGGCTCTCGTACCAGTCGAGGTGTGCCAATTGTCCAAATGCTGCCCATTCCCAGGAACGAGAAAATCACATCTATTGTTCCAGTCACCGAATTCACTGATGATGAATATTTGGTGATGCTGACGAGAGGTGGATACATCAAAAAAACTGAACTAGCAGCCTTCAGCAATATCCGAGCCAATGGGCTAATAGCAATTTGCTTAGAAGAGGGGGATCAGCTGAGATGGGTACGACGCGCTAGAGTTGAAGACAGTATCTTGATTGGCTCTCGTCAGGGTATGGCAATCCACTTTAGAACCAACCACGAGCAACTGCGTCCTCTTGGTCGTGCCACTCGTGGAGTGAGAGCGATGAAGCTCCGTGACGGGGACGAACTCATTGGCATGGATATCCTGCCTGGTTCAATTCTTGCCAAGTTGAACACAGTTGAATCAGAGCTAGCAGAAGCTGAAGAACCCGATACGGAAGAACTTGATACTGAAGAACTCGATACTGAAGCGGTTGTTAGCAATGGTCAAGGACCGTGGGTACTCATTATCACAATGGCTGGCTATGGCAAGCGGGTGCCAGTCTCCCAGTTCAAGTTGTATAATCGAGCAACTAAGGGGAAGATTGCTACTAAATTCAAGCCGCGCAAGTTAAAAGACCAGTTGGCAGCAATCCATATCGTTAATGAAGATGATGAATTGATGATGGTGACAAATCGCGGCATAATTATCCGTCAGGCTGTGAGTGCGATTCCGCCCTACTCTCGGTCAGCAACAGGTGTGCGCGTGCAGCGATTGGATGAGGATGATGTGATCGCGGCTGTGGCTTTGGTGCCTCTGAGTGCGGGTGATGGGGAAGAGGAGTAGAATAACGAACCGCCTCAGCGACTTAGCGTTGGCGAAGCCGTTAGACGCCAAGAGCGCCAAGAGGTTAGAGAAGAGGGGAGGAGGGGGGAGAAAAGTTATCTTGCATTTATCTCTTCTCCTCATAGCTTTAGCTAGCGGTTGCTTGATGGGATCTACGGTTGCGCCTGTGGGAGCATGGCCTCTGGCTTGGGTTGCTCTAGCGCCCCTATGGGTTATAGTTGCTTCCCCTGCTCTCTTCGCTTCTCCTGCCTTCCCTGCTCTCTTCTGGGGAATTGGCTATCATGGTTTGGCACTTTGGTGGATCACTGGAATTCATCCTATGACTTGGATGGGTGTTCCCTGGTTAGCTAGCTTGGTCATTGCTCTGTTCTGCTGGTTTGCCGCTACCCTTTGGGGAGCTGCGTTGGTTGTCGTCTGGGCAGTTGGCATGACATTAATCAGTCGGGTTGCCAAGCTCGCAAGTTGGAGCCGTGTCGCAATTGGTGTTGCCCTCTGGTGTGGTTTAGAAGCCGTCTGGACTGCTAGTCCACTATGTTGGACTTCCCTGGCTTACACCCAAAGTCCCCATAATCTAGCCATCTTACATCTAGGTCAACTCTCAGGATTCAGCGCCGTAGCAGCATCTGTAGTCGTCGTAAATGCCTTACTTGCCGAAGCATGGATCAACCGTCAAGCACACCGAGAAAATAGTTCTCCTCCCCACCCCTTGGCGCTCTTGGCGTCTAACGCCTACGCGCTCCGCGCATGCTTCGCAAACGGCAACGCTAAGGCGCTGAGGCGGTTCATTTCTCCAGCCTACCTAGGTACAGCAGTTGGATTCCTAGTATGTCTACACCTGCTAGGATTGAGTCTATACAACCGTCCCCTACCTCAGCCACCTACCTCAGCAATACAGGTAGGAATCATTCAAGGCAACGTCCCAAACGAAATCAAGTTATACCCTGCTGGTTTTCGTCGCGCCATTGAAGGCTACACCACAGGCTACTTAAGCCTAGCAGACCAAGGGGTTGATGCAGTTTTAACACCGGAAGGAGCATTACCTTTTCTGTGGAATCAGGTGGTACATAGCTCCTTATACTCGGCAATTCAGGAAAAGGGCGTGGTTGCTTGGGTAGGGGCTTTTGGCAAGCAAGGAAATAGAATCACTAATAGCCTATTTACAGTTACGGGTACAGGCGTTTTCAGCCGATATAACAAAGAGAAGTTAGTGCCTCTAGGCGAATACATTCCCTTTGAGCAATTTTTAGGCGGTATTGTTAATCGGCTATCACCTTTGGATGCTCACCAGGTTGCTGGGCAACCGCATCAGGTATTTGATACGCCTTTTGGTCGGGCAATCGTCAGTATTTGCTTTGAGTCGGCTTTCTCAGAACATTTCCGCTACCAAGCGGCTGCGGGTGGAGAGTTTATCCTGAGCGCTTCTAATGATGCCCACTATAGCCCAACTATGCCTGCCCAACACCAGGCTCAGGATGTGATGCGGGCAATTGAAACAGATCGTTGGGCAGTGCGAGCAACCAATACGGGCTATTCGGCTATTATTGACCCCCATGGGAGAGTTCCCTGGATATCTCGGCTGAAAACCTATGAACTTCATGCTGCAACCATTTACCGGAGGCAGACACAAACGCTCTATGTGCGTTGGGGAGATTGGTTAACACCTCTATTGTTGGTTCTGGGAGTGAGTGCATTTTTACTTAATGCTACGGGATTCGGAAGGCAAGGAGTTGGTCAGCAATGAGTTGCGGCTGTTCGAGCTGCGGAGCATGACCACAGTTTTTGAGCCAATGGAGCTGGGAATTGGGGATTGCTTGTTGAAACTTCACGGCATCGTCAACGCCAAGCATCTCGTCTGCTTCACTCCACAAAATCAGTGTTGGCTGGTTGATTCTAGGAATTTTATCCACTAAATCGGTGTAACCACCACTTTTGGTAAAAGCAATCATAGCCTCGTGCCAATTTGGCATCGAGAGGTGCAATGCTGCACATCGGAGCGCTTCTATTGAGTCTGGCTCCATGCCAAAAAGCTCACTTAGCAGTAGTGCCTGAACTTTTCGCTGCCGCCAATATTCTACTGCTAAGTAGTCGAAGGGAGGGAAAAGGAAGCGTCCTTGGGGAAAACTCCCTGTATACCCCACACTGTTAATGAGTACTAACCTTTGAACAGCATAGGGATATGTGAGAGCAAAATCGATGGCTGTTGCTCCTCCCATTGAAGCCCCTACCAACATGACTGGTCGGTTAACTAGTGTTTTCCAGAAACAATAGAGATGAGTTCTAATGGCGGGTGGGTTAAATGGCAACCCCAGCTGCCGCTCTGTAAAGCCAAACCCTAATAAATCCACTGCCCATGTCTCGTTGTGTGTCCAGAGCAGCGGTAGGAGGCGGCGGAACTCCATGACTGAGCTATCAAAGCCGTGGAGCAGCAGGATTGGTGTGCTGCTAATTCTTTGATGGATGTAGGCTGTAGCAATCGGCTGCTGACTGAGAGGAGTCTCAATCGGTTGACGCTCCATCCTTTCTGCCAGAGTGATAGATGTTGCTTCTTTAAGAGATTTGACTTCAGGTGGGAGAAAAGTAGCAAACATTTTTGAACTAAACACTAATAACTCTACTAGACAAATTGCCTACAGTAGATTAGGTAATATAACGATAGACACATCTCGACTTTTAAGCGGACAACCGTATCGAACTCGGCTAGAGAAAACAGGCAATCGTGACAGCAAACCAAAACCTTTTCTTACGTAACCTTTGGTATTATGCCCTACCAGGTGGTCGCCTTAAGCCTGGAGCCATGGTAGCGAAGACATTGCTTGGTGAGCCAGTCCTGTTAGCTCGTAGTAAGACTGGGGAAGTATTTGCCTTGCGCGATATCTGCCCGCATCGGGCAGTGCCACTGACCTGTGGGCGGTTCGACGGTGATGAAGTTGAATGTTGCTATCATGGGTGGCGGTTTGATTCAACAGGACGGTGTACTGCTATTCCGTCTCTAGTCGAAGGTCAAGACCTTGATTTAAGTCGCTTTCGGGTTAAGCAATATCCAGTACGGGAAGTCCAAGGCAACATTTGGATTTATATGGCAGCAGACAATGCTAGCCAACCAAACATGGATATTCCACTGGTTCCCTACTTCGGCGGTGATCGCTCCTACCAATTAGTTGAGACAGTACACTTTCCATGCTACGTCGATCATGCTGTGGTGGGCTTAATGGACCCGGCTCATGGACCGTTTGTGCATCGCGCCTGGTGGTGGCGTTCGGGTGGCAAAACACTGTTTGAAAAAGCTAAATCATTTGAGCCATTGCCTTACGGGTTTGCCATGAGCAAGCATACGCTATTGAAAAAATCTCATGGCTATCGGCTCCTAGGAGGCGGAATGCCGGAAGTGGAGATCGCCTTTCATCTGCCTAGCGTTCGTATTGAGTACATTACTACTGGGCAGCACACTGTCTGCAATCTGACAGCAGTTACTCCAATCTCAGAAACAGAGACAGAAGTCAACTCTACTTTTTATTGGACTTTGCCTTGGTTGACACTAGCAAAGCCGATTTTACGGCCTCTCGTCCGGGCATTTATCAACCAGGACCAAGCACTTGTCGCTAAGCAGCAAGAGGGCTTGAAACACAACCCAAAACTATTGCTAATCAAGGATGCTGATACGCAGGCACTCTGGTACTATCAATTGAAGACAGAGTTTGCCCGTGCTGTGGCTGAGAACCGACCATTTATTAATCCGATTAAGAAACAGGTCCTGCGCTGGCGCAGTTGATGGAAAAATAGAAACATCACCGCCCAATTGCTAACTATTTGAGCAATTGGACCAGCTTTTGGGAAAAGTATGATATGTTTGCTTAGGACTAATCAGCTGAAGAAATAGTTAGAAAATAGCTAAACTTACCTTATCAAATAGGTTATTTCGGTTAAGATCGAAGTCTGCACAGGAAGAGAATTTGAGATGACAAGGAACGGCATCGGCATTCGCACGGCGCAATTGCGTTCTCACCGAGTGGTAGGTCAAATTCACGTCTACGATGGTGCGGGCAAAGGGAAATCACAGGCAGCTCTAGGTGTGGTGTTGCGTTCAATTGGACTGGGGATAAATTCACAAAGTCACTTGAACCGTGTTTTACTGATACGCTTTCTTAAAGGACCGGAACGAGCCTATGATGAAGATGCAGCGATCGCGGCGTTGCAGCGGGGTTTTCCTCATCTGATCGATCAAGTCCGTACTGGTCGAGCAGAATTCTTTGGTCCAGATGAGATTACCAGGTTTGACCGTCTAGAAGCTAGGCGGGGCTGGGATGTAGCTAAGGGGGCAATTGCTTCTGGGCTCTATTCGGTTGTTGTCTTGGATGAACTGAATCCGGTGTTGGATTTGGGTTTGCTGCCAGTCGATGAGGTGATTCAGACACTCAAATCAAAGCCGGAGGAGCTGGAAGTCATTGCTACTGGTCGAGGCGCACCACAACAGTTACTAGATATTGCCGATTTGCACTCAGAAATGCGGTCTCACGAGCATCCCACTGCTGCTCTTCAGGGGATTAAGGGAATCGAAATCTATACGGGTGCTGGTAAAGGTAAGTCTACCAGTGCTTTGGGTAAGGCACTGCAAGCAATTGGCAGAGGGATCAGTCAGGATTTATCTCACCGTGTCCTGATTGTGCAATGGTTGAAAGGTGGCAGTGGGTATACAGAAGATGCTGCGATCGCTGCTTTACAGCAGATCTACCCCGATCTAGTCGATCATCAGCGCTGTGGACGAGATGCAATTGTGTGGCGTGGGCAACAGCAGGAAATAGACTATGTAGAAGCAGAACGGGGCTGGGAGTTGGCTAGAGCAGCGATCGCCTCTGGGCTGTACAAAACAATTATTCTAGATGAACTTAATCCCACCGTTGACTTGGAGCTGTTACCTCCAGAACCGATTGTACATGCTCTACTGCGCAAACCTCGCGATACGGAAGTGATCATCACTGGACGCTGTCAAAATCCGCCACCCTACTTTGACTTAGCTAGCGTCCACTCTGAAGTATTTTGTCATAAACACTATGCTAGTAGAGGGGTAGAATTAAAGCGTGGAGTTGATTTTTAGTGGAATCTAATTCTCTAGATTTAGTCGTTGTGGGAATTGCAGCTATCGTTCTTATCGGTGCCTTTTTAATGATGTTTTCCGACTTTTGGACCAGAAAAAATAAGTAGACAGCTTGACTTCTTGCTAGTTTAAGGGGAAAGCTAGAATTGAGGTGCAAGAGCATTTTAATTAAGACTAATGGTGATTGCAGTTCCAAACCCACCGAGTTTGGCAGAATTCTTGAGGCTGCCCTGCATCGAGGAGTCACCCGCTTGGGAGTTTATTAACGGGGAAGCCATCCAAAAGCCGATGCCCGGAGGAAAGCACAGTCGTTTGCAGTTATGTATGGCGGCTGCGATCAATGCAGCAACTTCACTTTACGAAGCGCTGCCCGAATTACGATGTACCTTTGGTGGCAAGTCTATTGCGCCCGATCTAGCTGTAATTGCTAAAGAGCGGCTCCCTGCTGATGAAAATGGAGATATTATCAGTACTGGGGTTGACTTTGCACCAGAGTGGATAATTGAGATTCTATCTCCAGATCAAAGCCAGATGAAGGTGACACGTAAAATCTTGCACAGTTTGCGTCACAACGGACAGATGGGTTGGCTTGTTGATCCGCATGAGCGGGTGGTGTTAGTGTATCGCCCCGATCGATTGCCAGATGAGATGGCCGGGGATGCGTTATTACCCTGTATTGCAGGAGTGAGTTTGCAGCTAACGGTAGAGCAAATGTTTGGTTGGTTGAAGGTGAGAGGATAGACTTTAA
>JAFASY010000193.1 GCA_019244235.1 Chroococcidiopsidaceae cyanobacterium CP_BM_ER_R8_30 | reverse complement strand
CAATTTTGTTATCTCACGATTTAAGTAAGGATTTGCAATGTAAGTCATACAACTGATAATCAACAACATTATCAATATTTCATTAATGATAAACCTACTTAATCAATGGATGGATTGAGGATGATAACTCAAATGAATGACTAAGATGCCTGCCAAAAGATTAATTAGCAAGATAATCTTCATTACTTTGCTTACTGCTGCACTAACTGAAATTTCATTAAGCACCAGTTATTTATCATCATCCTCAATTACACAATATTCTTGTCGTCAGGACGCACCTTATCTATCAATTTAAGAGAGTAAATCTTCAATTGATAGTAGGTAAGCTGTTAATCAGCAATTGCCACTCCTATTATACCAATACCAAGAACTTGGACCATCATGAGACCATCCATTGTTACAAGATTGAACCATCTTTATCGAACCGAGATAATATACTTCCGGTTGATAGTAGGCAAGCTGCTGATTAGCATTAGCCCTTTGCAATTCTCCGTGTTGAAGAAATTGATTGTTGTAACTGAACATATCAAGTAGAACTCCTTGAAAATAACTTGATTGTTTTCTTGGGTATGAATGTTACTCAGAGTAGTTTGAGTAACTGAGTAACTGTTTCATAGTTATTATATTAAGGAGTTGCTTCTGCGATATCAATGACTTTTTATTCCATCTTCGTTGCCTATTTCTGTAAATATGATGGCATAAATAGAGACTACTCATTATGAAATCTTATCCCAGTCATAGCCTGCAGTTCCTGTTGTAGAGCAAAACCTTGTTGACTACTAATCTCAATTACTGTTGCTTTTCTCAGGCTGTGAGCTTTCTGGTTGACACGGTATTCCAGCCCGATCTGTTCGCGAACTCTTACCTTTTTCCGACCGCCATAGCCAAATAAATTGGCTATGGCAATGGGTGGAAAAAAGACAGCGCCAACATTGCTAGCGACAGCGCCAGCAGTGCTGATACCAGACCTGCCACCTCCGCTGCTATACTCTCTTCGGGAGAGATAAGTAATCTGGCTCTTGGACACATTAATATTCAAGTCTTGATTCTTTCGCGATTTGTATTTGACTTGGAGATGATTGTTATTTACGTTAACTATACAATCGCTTAACTCGCCCTGATGATTCAGACATCGAGCTTTGAAGCTCGACGCTAAGGCAAAGTTGCCTGGGAACAAATATGAAATAACAGTGATGAAGGCAAGAGTTCTTTTCATGAGATTATCTCTAATGGCTAATAAGGAGCATTGAATGACTTGACTGAAATAACAGTGACTAATTCCTCTGCGTTCTCTAGGTCAAGTAACTGTTCGTTTGATGCTTACAATAAAGGAAGTAATTAAGTAACGCATTCACCTTTTGTGCTAACCTGATTGCTAAGTCTGGAAAAACTAACTACACAATTACGCCACCGATATTGCCGAAAAATACATGCTAGTTCCACAAATTGCGTGTAATAGTGTTGTCTCTCAGCATGTTGGCATCCACATCCGGTTTTCCATGTCGGAACGATGGCAGTAGTAATTGGTGTAGATCGGCTGCGGCTTTGATATTAAATGACGATTATTTTGACAGGTGGAGAACATTATATACGTCATTGGAAATTGACGTTGATTATCCAAAAGTCTTCGCTCTTATGAAATGAAACCTGGTCGGAGTTTACGTTTACCTTAGCTTGAGTTATTGACGCTCAAGACAGAATTATCTGCTGCAGAAAATAGCTTTAATATTCGTGTCCTGTCAAGATAATTTTCACTAGATACTGTCGAAACAAAGCACACATTTTTCTGTAGAGATGATGGCGTAATTACGTAATTATGCCATCCGAACTCGGCAAGCAAGTTTGCGTGAAAGGTGGTTTATTTACCCAATTGCTGAATTTATTGTATGAATCATAGAAACATCTACTAGTTTCTAAAACATCTTGTATATGGCTTAACCAAGCTTCTTGAAGAAAAGAGTTTTATGGAACTTACGCAGGGCTTAATTACAACCAAGAACAACATTGCACCGACAGTCTTGACTAGAGTGCTAAAGTTAGCAACGCTCTCAATAACTGTTGCTTTAGGTAGCTTTGTAACCAATGCTCAAGCAGCTACTTATAGTTTGCCGATCGTTCAAGCAGCACAATCCACACAGGTAGATGCTATTCGAAATTTAGGCTACACCGGAGCTGGTATAAAAATTGGCATCTTATCAAATAGCTTTAACACAGCAACTGCTTATGATGCCTTTGGTAACTTGGACAATTATGCATTTGATGTGTCTAAGGGTTATCTTCCAACTGGTATCCAAGACCTGAATGACTTCTATGGCTCGGCAAATCAACGTAGCACCGATGAAGGCCGTGCGATGGCAGAAATTGTTCATGCTGTAGCTCCTGGTGCTAGCATCGCATTCTACACGACCAATGGTGGACCGGCTGGTATGGGTGCTGGTATTGAGGAGCTGAAAGCGGCTGGAGCTAACATCATTGTGGATGATGTCTCCTATAGTGGGGAGCAAGAGCCTCCCTACGGTCCCATTAATCAAGCGATTCAAGCAGTTGTCAGTCAAGGAGCTTCCTACTTTACTTCAGTAGGTAACTCCGCTCAAACAAATCAAGTGATCTCTGGACATGCCAATAATCCTTACGTGATGACTGTAGGGGCAGTGTACGACGGAAACCAAAAGGTTTCACAGAGTGATAGAATAACGTTGCAGGGTCAACTGGAACCATTCTCTGCCTATGCAAGCCAAGTCGGTACTAAGCCTAATATCGCAGCGCCTGACGGCCTTGGTATTTCTTTCAATCTAGATGGTAGCTCCCCTAGTGACAAGTCATACTACGCTTACGATTTCTTTGGCACTTCGGCTGCAGCCCCGTTCTCAGCAGCGGTAGCTGCCCTCCTCCTGCAAGCAGTCCCAAGTGCCACCAACTCTCAGATTTACGCCGCCCTAGAGAACACTGCTCAACCTTTAGATTCATACCAACCGGGCAATAATTACGACGGCACTTACGGCCTCATCCAAGCCAATCAGGCTCTTCGGTGTTTAAAATATGGCGGGACCTGCTTGAGCTATAGCGCAAGACTCAATAGTAGCTCTAATACATACGAAGGAAATGGTTATAGTGGCACAAATGCCTTTTCAGAAGCTCTGCCTCAGAGTGTACCTGAACCCTCTTCGATGTTTGGTATAGCTGCGCTTGCTATCTGTTATTTATGCTCAAGTGTTTTACAACGCTGTAGAACTAGTTAGTTGGATGCCTAAGTCGGGGCTTTACCTGTATGACCGCGTGATGAATCAAGCTCTGCATTGGTAGCGCAACAGATGCTAGGGCACATTTGTGACAATTAGCCAGCCTAGGAAATGGCTTTTCTATTCCATTCATCGCCTTGAGCGCCCAGGCTAGCAAAATCGAAAAGTTGAGGATCGGCAAGATGGGATGGTGTCACGTTTTGCAAACTATGAAACAAATTGTCAATCCGACCCGGATACTCTTGTTCCCAGCTCTGTAGAAGTTGTTTAATTTGCGTTCGTTGCAGGTTCTCCTGTGAGCCACACAGTTGACAGGGAATGATAGGAAACTGTCTGAGGTCAGCGTAATGCTGAATGTCACGCTCTGAGCAATATGCTAACGGTCGAATGACTACATGTTGCTTGTCATCACTTAGAAACTTTGGCGGCATGGCTTTGAGTTGTCCACCATAGAACATGTTTAGAAACAGAGTTTCTACAATGTCATCCCGATGATGCCCAAGGGCGATTTTCGTCATTCCCGCTTCACTAGCAACGCGGTAAAGAATACCTCGACGCAGGCGCGAACACAAACCGCACATAGTTTTTCCTTCAGGGATTAGCCGTTTCACAACGCTGTATGTGTCTTGTTCAACAATCCGATACGCCACTCCTAAAGATTCTAAGTACTCTGGCAGGACATGCGTTGGAAAGCCCGGTTGCTTCTGATCTAGATTGACAGCCAGGATATCAAACTTGACTGGAGCACAACGCTGGAGGAGCAGTAGTAAGTCGAGTAAGGTGTGGGAGTCTTTACCTCCTGATAGACATACCATCACGCGATCGCCATCCTCGATCATGTTGTAATCGCAGATTGCCTTTCCAACTAGATGACGCAGGTGAATCTGTAGTTTTTTGCGAGCTTTGGATTCATGCACTTTTCTAACCAATAGTCGAAAAATTATGCAAGCCAGCGAAAAGCGCGGCGCAACTCAGCAGTACCATTATTCTCATACCAACGACCATGGGCTAAGATAACTTTTTCTGATTGCCACTGCAGCATTTGCTTTAAGCAGCTACGGGACTGCTCCTTGTGCCCCCAAAATGTTATGCGCAAATCCAATGGGGCTTTTCCATCAGGATTGGCACTACCAACTAACTTAATCAGCCAACGAAACGACTGACGAACTTTATTGGGTTCAAAGTTTTCGATGAGATCAGCAAGGATGAGGGTAGAACTCTGGCGGTGGAAAAATACGACTTCATCCATGAATCGACTGCCGCGAAAGATCAACTGGTCAATGTCTGCTGCCCACTGCAGCGGCGGTTCATCTTCCAAATCAATATCAAAAGTAACTTTAATCCTCTGCTGTGCTGCGCGGATGCGGACACCTGGGGATGCCCATGCTGTAGCTTCTGGATAAGCCTCAGCCCAGGTGCCGATGTGAGCATAGTGGATTTTGTTAGGTGAGATGAGATGGCGTACTGAACCAAGTAAGTCTATTTGAGCTTTGAGTTCCTGGGTTAATTCTGTTGGTGAGTGACACCATAGCTCACCATTGCTCAGTCGAACAATAGTCATGCGTGTTGGGAAAGGAACAGAGGTTCCATACATCGCCATCTGTACAATTGGACCATCAACGATCCAAATATTTTCACCAACCTGTTTAAGGATGTTAATTGGTTCGTATAGTTCGATCGCATCATGTCTCATCAAGACTTAAGTTCCTCCTAACGATTTCGAAAGTAGAATCAGGCAGAACGCACGGTTAAACTATGTCTCTGCCTGAGAGAGAAATTAGGTTTTAGCCTTAATGTAGCGGTACTCCTGTGTCAGACCTCCAAAGCCATAAGCATCAGCGCGTACATCATGCACATAAATATAGCTCTCTGAATGAAGCTCACCTAACAAGTTGGTCATGTGGGTAAATACTTGGGCAACATACTGAGCTTTCTCATCCTTTGTGTTCGTACCGTCCACAATTTTGATGTCAAGATAAAAACTTGACTTATTCTGCTCCGCTAGGGTTTTACCACCAACTACCCAGTTTATGGGATTTACGTAATCAATAGCGACTGCTGTAATTTCTGGTTTCTTCTTTAAAATCTGAGCAGTAAGTTCAATGAGCGCCGTTGCAACTTTTTGTGTCAGTTCTGGCGACGGTTCAGCAGAAAGCTTCACATTCAGAATAGGCATATAAGTTGACCTTCTTGATGTTCGAGATGTAGACTTTCTCAGAAAATGTGCAACAAAAAAACAGACAAAAGCTGAAGGCTAGCATTAGCAGAAGTTCTAAGATTTAATAGAGAAATCTGCTAGGGAGTGGAAAGCTGGTGCTTATGCCCGCCAAAGAAAGTAGCGAAGGCAACAACCAGCATCAATAATCCAACCAGGCAAACTCCGTTCCACTGGAGACAGCTCCAACTATAAGTTCCGAGCATCGATCCAACTGCTCCACCGGCAAAATATGACACCATATAAACCGTGTTCAAGCGACTTTGGGCTGCTGGTAACAAGCTATAGATGCGTGCTTGGTTCGATACCAGGACAGACTGGGCACCTAAATCCAACAAAATGACTCCGACAACAAGCCCCCACAACTGATGTCCAAACAACCAGAACACGAGAAATGCTGTTGTTGAAACAGTAAGAGCTATTCCCACTGTTAGACGAGGACTTCTCTTATCTGCCAGTTTCCCAACCACAGGAGCTGCTGTTGCCCCAACCACCCCAACCAAGCCGAACAAACCAGCAACTTCACTACCGTAATGGTAAGGGGGCTTCTCTAGCAGAAATACAAGAGTACTCCAAAAGGCACTAAATGCCCCAAATGACATAGCTCCAATAAGTGAAGCTTCCCGCAAGACTGGCTGGGAGCGAATTAACTCCAACAGCGATTGCATCAATTTCCAGTAAGACAACTTTAATGACGGCTGGCTTTTGGGTAGCAACCCCAAGACTAGACCCGTTAAGACAGTTATTAGCCCAGCAGCAATCCAATACACGGCTCGCCAACCTAAGCTGGCACCGATATACCCACTGACAGTTCGCGCTAAAAGAATGCCGATGAACAAGCCGCTCATTACAGTGCCGACAACTCGACCTCGCTCTTGAGGTTTTGCCAAGTTAGCAGCAAATGGCAAAATAAGTTGAGGCACAATCGTGGTGATACCGATAGCACAACTCGCCGCAGCTAAGCAGAATATACTGGGAGAAACTGCAGCCGCTGCTAAAGCGCAGACTGTTGTTGCCAGCATAGTGGCGATCAGTCTCCGACGTTCCACCAAGTCTCCTAAAGGAACAAACAGAAACATTCCCAGGGCATAGCCAACTTGGGTCAGGGTTGGGATGAAGCCTACATACTGAGTCGAAGCATGAAAACTCCTGCCCATGTCTGCCAGTAGGGGTTGATTGTAATATATGTTGGCTACGGCAATACCAGCAGTGATTGCCATGACCCAAACTGTTTCACGTTTCATTAAGGTTATTCTTTATAGTGTCGAGAACAGCACCCGCGTTTAGGGGTGGTTAAAGGGGTTTTCCAGAAAGCCACGTAATGACTTCATCAGCATGTTGAGCCGGTGGAAATACAGGATAGAAAACTTTTTCAATCTGACCAAGTGAGGATAAAACTAATGTGAGGCGCTTGACTAAAATCATGCTGTCTACTTCAAACGTTGGTAGATGCAGAGCTTTGGTTAAAGCTAAATTCGCGTCGCTCAGCAGTTCGAACGGTAGGTGCAAGCGCTCGACGGCTTCCTGTTGATAGGTTGTGGTTTGGGTACTGAGCCCAAAAACCTGAGTCTGAAGCACTTGGAGTTCGTGGTATGCAGATCGAAAAGCACAAGCTTCGACTGTACATCCCCTGGCTCCGGGGATCTGGTCCCACCCTTGTGGAAGCTGGAGATCTGGTCTACCTGTGAGGGGATAGCAGTAAAGGACAGTTCGCTGCGCGATTGTTGCCAGACAGATATCTCGTCCGGCTGTAGATGGCAGATAAATGGGAGGGATTTTCTGGTTAATTAGATGAGCACAAGCCCCATCATCGATTGGTACGGGTAAATTTTCGGGCAGGCGATCGAGATTTTTGGGCATAGCAAAATTCCTTGGCTACAAAGCTCATAAAGCATTTCACATATCGAAATGGTAATGTGCAATTGGACTTGTGTAATGGCCCAATTCATGTATATTTTTCAATACCAATATGCTGAATATTCAGTTAAATCACATATCCCCGCATCCTCCTTACTACCTTCAGATTTCCGAACAGGTCCGTCAAGCTATTTCAGCAGGGGTACTCACTCAGGGGACTCGTTTGCCTGCTAGTCGTCAGTTAGCTATAGAACTGGGCATTTCACGTCGGACAGTTGTTACAGCTTATGAAGAACTTTGTTCTCAAGGCTATTGTGTTAGCCATGTAGGACAAGGCACAGTAGTCGCCAAGATTCCTACCCTTCAAATAGAAGGCAAGATAAGGATGACCCGTGGATTTCCTCAGTGGCTATCGGACCATTCCAACATTTGTCATAGTCAAAGCAATGACCCTGGAAAAATCTGTTTCACTCCAAGTCTTGCGCAGGTCAATTTCTTACCGCTTAAAGTCATGCGTCAGGCTTTCGGGAAAGTCCTGCAAGATGCTTCTGGGCTAGGACACTACCAAAAGGACAATGGCAACCCAGCACTTATCCAGACCATAATAAAGCATGTTTTGCCAGCTAGAGGGATTCAAGCTGAGCCCGATCAAGTTTTAATTACCTGCGGCTCTCAGTATTCGTCCCTGTTGCTCAGTCAGCTTGTAGCTCCTTACGGTGGCGGTATCAGTTACGGAGTCCCAGGCTACTTAGATATTCCAAGAAACTTCACTTTAAGGGGTCTAGTAGGACTTCCTTGCCCAGTCGATGCAGAAGGCGTTTGCTTAACTGAGGCAGCTTGCTCGGCTCGCTTGCACTATGTAATGCCTGAACACCACTTTCCACAAGGTGTAACCCTTTCTCCCAGTCGTCGGACTGCTCTACTACAGCTAGCCCAAGAGCAAGATGCCCTGATTATCGAGGACGACTACGATAGCGAGTTTTACTATAACCGTCATCCCCTACCCGCTCTCAAAGCTGGAGATATGGGGGGACGTGTCATTTATTTAGGTACCTTTTCTAAGTCCTTGTTTAATAGCTTACGTTTGGGATACATCGTGGCTCACCCAGAGATCATTCAACGTCTTGTAGAAATCCACTGGCAATTCAGTCGTGGCACAAGTCTGGTTTTACAGTTGTGGGTGACAGAATTACTAGAGACTGGTTTAGTGGATCGTCATCTGCGTCGGATGAGGACATATTACCGTCACAACCGCGATTTAATTGCGTCCCATCTTAAACAAGTGTTTCCTGAATGGGGTTGGCAACTGCCAAATGGAGGGTTACAGTTTTGGGTTGAACTTCCCCAGCACACACAGGCAAAGAGTATCATTCACGGAGCGGCTGAAAGGAAGGTTGGTTTGTGGTCAGGAGTACAGTCATACGAATGCCACACGCAAGAAGCTGCCCATCGGCTTATCCTGGGATTTGGTGCCTTAACTCCGCTCTTAATCGAACAAGCCTTTGACAGACTTTCCGGTTTATCACCCATACCTTAACTTGCCGTTGTAATCACAACTTTTCCGACTGCATGCTCTGTTTCACTGTAAGCGTGAGCAGAGGCTGTCTCAGATAAAGGGTAGGTACGGTCGATGACAGAGCGGATCTTGCCTGCTTCAATTTGCTCCTTTATGTAACTCAAATCTGAGCCGCTAGATTTGAGTAGAATCACCTTAGATTTTTGACCTGCTATCAGCAACGTTGTTAAGAAGCTCTGGAAAAAATTGTTGGGATAAGGCTGTGTGGTAATGTAAATCCCCTGTGGCTGTAACACATTCTTGCACTCAGAAAGCGATCGCTTGCCCACCACGTCGAAAACAATGTCGTACTTAACTATGTCCTTTGTGAAATCCTGTTGGGTATAATCAATGACGCGATCAGCTCCCAAACTTTTCACCAGTTCCGTATTCTTAGAACCGCAAACTGCCGTTACCTCTGCTGCTCCCAAAACCTTGGCAATTTGAACGGCAAACGTGCCCACTCCCCCGGAAGCACCATTAATCAGTACCTTCTGTCCTGCCTGAAGCTGCCCCTCATCGCGCAAGGCTTGTAGAGCTGTCATGGCTGCTAGTGGCACAGCCGCAGCTTGCTCGTGGGTCATATTTGTGGGTTTATGAGCTGCCACCTGTTCTGCAACAGCAGCGTATTCTGCATAGGCTCCACCAGCTATTTGAGACAACCGGGCATATATTAAATCTCCTGGTTTGAAACGACTCACGCGATCGCCGACTTCTACCACTTCTCCTGAAACATCAAAGCCCAAGATGATTGGAAATCGGTTGCCCGTGAGCAATTTCAACATACCTTTTCTAATTTTCCAATCAATGGGGTTAACGCTACTGGCATAAACTCTAACTAGCATTTGCTCAGGTTTGAATTGGGGCAGATCAACGTCTGCATATTGCAACACATCAGTAGAACCGTAGCGGTTGATGATAACAGCTTTCATACAGATCTTTTGCTCACTCTAACTTACAAGTGAGCTTATCTTGATTAAAAGCGTTCTACCTCTATCATGAGGCAAACTCACATAACGAATTAGTTTAAGATAAAAAAACTTTTGCGCATTTATTCGGTTCGAGTGGTAGGACCAATAATTCTTCCTCAAAGGCGGAGTTTACTACTAGTAAACAGACAGTAGACCACATCAAGACTAAAAGCCAGTCCAACCATAAAAACCATGACCCATAGGGTTTGTGCGTCTGTGCGTGCAGTTTGATTCCACAATACTACGAGAGCAGCTACACAGAAAAACGCACCCAGGAAAGAAACCCAACGACAGCTTTGGGTTTGCTGGTAAAGCTTAGCGTTAGCTAGGTTCACGGCAGTAAAGATCAAGAGAAATCCCGCGCTGCCCATTGTGGAAATCCGAGTGACATCAAATAGGTTGGCGATCACAAGCGTTAAACCACTAGTCATAAACAAGCCCAAATGTTGCTTTTTGACTACCTTCTTCACAACCTGAGGCTTACTCCTAGATTGAGCAATGATTGAACAAAAACGAGTTGAGCCATAAAGCGTTGCGTTAATAGCCGAGGTGGTTGAAAGCAGGGCGGCGATGGTAACTAAGACAACACCAAATTGTCCCATAAATGGTCGAGCGGCAGCCGCCAAAGCATAGTCCCGTGCCGCTACAATCTGTTCCACTGGCAAAATTCCTACCGTGACTATTGCAACTAGTACGTACAGCAGAATGACGAAGACTACAGCCCAATAGTAAGCGCGTGGCAAAGTCTTTTCAGGATTAACAACATCCTCCGCCGTATTAGCAATCAGTTCAAAGCCCTCATAGGATAGAAAGATGATCATCCCTCCAGAAACTAGCTGAGGCAGCTCTGACCAAGAGACAGGTTCCAATCGCTTAACGTCAATACCCCATATGCCCAAAGCAATGAACAGTAGCAGGATGAGGAGTTTGAAGCCAACGATCCAGCTTTGAGTCTTGCCGATGAGATCTGCCGTGCGTAAGTTAAGCCCGGTAATCGCTACAATCACTGCACTGATCAGGAGGTGCTGCCAAAAGAACTGGGCTGACTTGGGGAATAAACTAGCTCCGTAGCTGCCAAAAGCGGAAAAGTAAAGAGAAAGCATGACGACATAGCTCAGCCATAGTAGGAGATTGAGGCTACCGCTTACTAACCCTTTACCAAATGCCTGATTTAAGAAAGCTACTGTCCCGCCTTGGCAGGGGTAGGCAAGAGAAAGCTTGGCGTAGGCGTAAGTCGTAATCAGAACTATCACACCAGCAATGGCAAAGGCTAACGGTGCGCCGCCATGGGTTAGTTGGACCGAGAGCCCTAGGACTGGGAAAATGCCGCCAACAATGCCCCCTACGCCCACTGCAAACACGGACCAAAACCCCATTTTCCCTTTTGACACTTAAATCATCCCTCCAATTTGGGCTTTATAGCGGTTGGTGCGCAGGTACACCAACTGGACGGGGAAAGACATCTGGCGTATCAGCAACTTTTCGTAAGTACAGGCAGTGACGAGTGCTATAGCTGATAGGGGTTGTGAATGCTTCTGTTGACTCGACTACACCGCCAAGCTGCTCAACAGCATTGGGCAATGTCTCTGCCTCGTGGCTTGTCCAGTGACCTCGGTACAATACCGCCAAACCACCAATTTTTAAAAGTGGGAGAGCATATTCGGCACAGACGGAGGCTGGTCCTACAGCTCGGACTAGGGCAATATCGTAATTCTGTCGATGCTGAGATTGTTGCCCCAATGCCTCTGCTCTATCAGTGATTGTTGTGGTATTCAAAATTCCGATCTGAGCAATTAGGGTTTGGAGAAAAGCCATTTTCTTACGGGTTGAATCAAGTAGAGTCACAGTCCAGTTATCAAGAGTGATCGCCACTGGGATTCCTGGAAACCCCGCTCCTGTACCAATGTCAATTGCCTGCTGCTTGGTTTTTGAAGCTTCTTGCAATAGCATTGCTACTCCTCGTAGAGAATCCCATAAGTGCTTTTCCCAAAACTCCACTGGTGCTGCAATCCGAGTTAAATTTAACTGGCGGTTACCAGCAAGGATAAGTTCATAGAGTTGCTGAAATTGAGATTGCTGAGAAGTCGTAGGTTGCCAACTTAGAGTTTGCTGCCACAGATCAATCATCTCTGGCAGCAGATGGTCATCAGCCATAATTCGTTGACGCTACGGACTGTGAAACGGCATTTGGGGCAACGGGGCGCAATTTGCCGCGATCGAGAGTCCAACAACGATCGGCGATTGCCAACAGATCGCCAGCATCATGCGTAACTACCAACAATGTCTGTTCTTGTTTGAGTTTTGCCAGTAGGTTCACCAGTTGCCTCCGCATTGACCAGTCTAATCCTGCTGTTGGCTCGTCTAGCAACAGCAAATGGGGTTGACGGATCAGTTGCACTGCCAAAGCCAAACGGCGCTGCTGCCCTCCACTTAAAGCTTGAGGTGGCGTATGCAGTGGTAGATGATCTAGCGCTACCTCAAGCAAAGCTTGCTTGACGCGCTCAGATCCCAATTCTGGATGTCCTAATCGCAATTCTTCCAGGATTGTGCCACCGCAGAAATGCCGCTCTGGAAACTGAAACACTAGTCCACCCCACTGTTGCAATTGCTCTGGAATGAGTTCCTCCTCGCGCCAGCAGATTTTGCCAGATGTTGCTTCGACTAGCCCAGATAAAATTTCTAGTAATGTAGTTTTGCCGGAGCCACTTGACCCAATCACGAGCCCTAGCTGCTGCGGTGCTAATTCCAGGTTGATAGATTTTAAGATGGGTGTTGGGCTGGCTGCGGGGTGATAAGTTAGGTTCTTGATATAGAGCATGCGTTAACACTACCAAAGTCAAATGAACTAGCGGCGCTTTGACCAATAGACAGCAGCAGCGCTAGAATCAGTCTGCCCTCATTTTGGCATTCTTGAGCTAATCATTTATCACCCATTGTTACCTAACCTCAAAGCAGAATTACCTCCACAAGGTCATGATGAAAGATCAGTTTCCGGCTTTTAGACCGCTACTTGGTGCAATGACTGCCTTTTCAACTGTACTTACACTCAGCCTTGGGGCTAGCCCAACTTTCGCCAAAGATCCGTTTCGTGCTACCAACCAGCACCAGATTGGTGATAAGACTGAAGCTGCTTTCGAGGCTTTCTTTAGGGATGGAAATTATACTTTGGGACAGAGCGACCTCAAGCAAGCGGAATTGAGTGAGCCAAATGAACCTTTAGTCTATGCTATGGAAGCATCCTTCGCCTACACAAACAAGGACATGACCTCGCTGAACTCTTCCAGCCAGAAAACCTTAGCATCTGCTCAACGACTGCTTGCGACTGACCCTTTGCGTGGCAATCTCTACATTGCGGTGGGGCATTTTTTGGAGGGTGCGATGATTCTGGCTAATCAGGGTACTGTGAGTGGAGCCCCAGGAGCCTTATCTGAGCTACAGCAAGTTTATAATTATCTAGATAGGGCAGAAGCAGTTTCTGCCACCGACCCAGAACTGAATTTAATCCGAGGCTACATGGACTTAATGATATCGGTTAATGTCCCTTTTTCTAGCTCGGATCAAGCCATGGAACGGTTAGCAAAGTACGCTGGTCCTAGATATTTAGCTGATCGTGGTTTAGCTCTTGGTCAAAGGGATTTAGGTCAGCTTGATGCAGCTCTAGCATCTGTAAACCGAGCCTTGCAAGCTGCACCTAATAATCCAGAGCTGTATTATCTCAAAGCTCAAATTCTAGCCAAACAGGGTCAGAACCAAAATAATCTTACCTTGTTTCGGGAGTCGCTCAAGAATTTTGATATAGCAACGCAAAAGAAAAATCAACTCCCTGCTAGTCTGGTTGCACAGATTGAGCGGGAGCGTCGCAGAGTTGCGGAACGGTTGAGTGCGGCTCCGAATAATGCGGGTTGAGGTGGGGTGATGCGATGCAGGTAGAGTTTCGTGAGTTTAATCCTTTTGATCTGTGGTTGTGGCTAGAGTTCAGCACGGTTCCTTCTGATTTGGAAAAGCGGTATGTCGAGGAGGTATTTAACTCTTGGTTTTACCTGGGTAAACTAGGGGGATTTAATGCTGAAAATATCCAAGTACAGGAAACTGGACTCGATCTCAGCTACATGAACTATGATCAGCATGCAGCTGACAGTAGCTTGATGGCTCTCATGCATAATATGGGTGAATTTGAGTATGAGGGAACATGGGCACGTTGTTGGTTTGACTTGGGAACGAGTGATGCACTTGCCCTAGATGTTTTAATTAACGCTCTTCAGCAATTGAGTCAGGAATACGTTAGCATTGAACGCTTAATTATTGGTGGTGAGAACGAAGACTGGCCAGTTGAAGATAGTGAGAGCCGCCCTAGTTTTACTTATGACGAGAATTAAAAATGCACAAACCAGGTGAAATTCGCGTGTTAGCTTTGGGACTGATTCGGGACGGCGATCGCACTTTTATCTCCCAAGGTTTTGATCCGGCAAAGCAACAAACTTTTTATCGAGCTATGGGCGGCGGAGTTGACTTTGGAGAAACTAGTCGCGCTGCTTTGGAAAGGGAATTTCAAGAAGAAATCCAGGCGGAATTGAAGAATATTCAGTATCTGGGCTGTCTCGAAAACTTGTTTATATTTAATGAGAATCCTGGTCATGAAATTATTCAACTTTATCAGTGTGATTTTGCTGATCCAAAGTTTTACCAGCTAGACCAGTTGGTTTTTTCAGAGGGAAAGCGGCAGAAAACTGCACTTTGGGTAGAGATCAGCCGCTTTAAATCTGGGGAACTTAGACTAGTACCGGAACAGTTTTTAGATTATCTGTAGCAGTCCTATCTGAGTTGTGACAACTATCTTTTTTACGAACCGCAGAGGCACAGAGGACACGGAGGAGATTTTTCAACTCCTGCAAGGATTGCTGCTGATAAGTACTATCTAACTAAACGCCGAAAAGAGGCGCTGAGTAGATCGACTCCAAATGTGAGAACTATAAAGCATAGGAGGGTTGTTACTAAGCTTTTATAGTCGAAGCTGCTTAATTGCTCTGTTAATAGCCGTCCTAATCCTCCAGCTCCCACTAAACCTACGATTACTGTCTCTCTCATGCACACTTCCCAACGGTAAAGAATGTAAGCAATAAATTGAGGCAGCGCGTTGGGTAAAACTCCGTAGAGAAAAACTTGAGGACTGGTTGCTCCCAGAGCTTGTAGCGATCGCAGGGGACGCTCGTCTAGCTCTTCAATCACTTCGGCCATCAATCGACCTAAAATACCTAGATTGTGCAGGCCTAGAGCAATTGCCCCTGGTAAGATTCCAGGAAATAGAATAAATAGCAGAATCAAAGCCCAAATAGGTGCAGGAATTGCTCGCGAGATTAGCAGCAGGCTTCGGGTTAACAACAGGATAATAGTACCCCAGAACCAATGATGCGGGCTTTGGCTAATTGGATTCAGCACTCCTCCTGGTAATAAGATACGGGCGGCAGGAAAACAGAGTAGCATTCCCCCTAAACCAGCAAGAGCGATCGCCAGGATAGACATGGCGAGAGTCTGTGTAGAGAGGTTAAATAGTTCGCCAAACTGAGTTGTATTGATATTTGGTGGGAACACTTCCCCAATAAACTCTTCTAGAAGTTGAATCGTTCGGGGTGCCCAAAGTTTTGTATAGTCAATCTTGATTGAAAAGGAGCATAGCAATAGTGCAATGGCACCGATGCTGGAAGCGAACAGAATTAGATGGCTTTGGCGGTTTATTGTTGGTCGTTTAGATCCCTGTAGTTTCAGGCTATTCAAATCGAGACGATTGGGCGATCCTAGGTGATGGCGGAGCAGCGCACTCCAAAAATCAACTGAGCCATTTAACAGGAAAAGGGCAAAGAAGAAGGTCCAAATCTGCTCATAGCGCAGAGACTGGAGGCTAAGCAGAATTTGATACCCCAAACCGCCAGCTCCAATAATTCCTAACACTGCAGCAGAGCGGATTGAACACTCAAAGCGGTAGAAGGTATATGAGAGAAGATAAGGAAACGCTTGGGGAAGCAGGCTATAGATGAATGCTTTCGGGGGGGAAACGCCGCTACTCAAAAGTGCTATCAGGGGTTGGCGTGGTGTTTCGTCTAAGATTTCTGAAAAAACTTTGGCAGTGACAGCGCCAAAGGGAATTGTAATTGCCAAAATGGCAACTAAGGGATCGAGCCCGAAGATGTTGATGAAGAATAATCCCCAGATCAGTTCGTGAATGGCACGGGGAATCGACAGCAAGGCACGGATGATCAGCCAAGGAGCTATTGCAGTCGGTTGGAATTGGCGATGGGAGTAGGTCATAAATACTGACTGCCACCAAACCTGTGATGCCAAAACACCACCGACGAGACCGAGAAATACACTGAAAGCTGTACCATACATAGCGTATGCCAGGGTGACTATTGTTGCATCCAGCGTTAGAGATAACAGTTCAGGACTGAGGTCTGGATGCAGACTGGCAATAAGAAAATGTAGGAAGACAGACCATCCTCCTGGATTGATGATATCTTGCCTAAATAAGCCCGTTTGAGCTATTGACGAGATAATCGCAGCAATGCCAAATAGACTCCACAGCGATCGCTGGTTGAAAAGTGTTGGGCGTGTGGAGGTTTTTGCAACTGAATTTTGAATGGCTTTGTGTTCAATCTGCGGCATTCTCAGATTTTTTGAATTGGCTCAGTACGAGCGTTTTCAATTCGATATAAGGCTTCGACCATTTCTGGTAAAACTTCTGGTGCTGGGACATCAAATAAAATCCGCCCTTGACGCAAACCGATAATTCGTTGGCAATGACTCAGGGCAAGTTCAATGGCATGAAGGCTAATAATCAGTGTTTGGCCTGTCTGTTCGCTCATGTCCCGTAACAGATCCATAATCTCGCGGCTACGCCCAAGGTCAAGACTTGAAATGGGTTCATCTGCCAAAATGACGATGGGATTTTGCACCAGTACCCGAGCAAGAGCCACTCGCTGCTTCTGACCACCCGATAGCTGATCGGTTCGCTCATAAAGTTTTTCGGGTATTCCCACCTTGAAGAGTGCTTGCGCTGCCGTCTCCACTTCTAGTGGAAAGAATAGCGAGACGACGGCTTTGAAGAGTGACCAACGACCAAGATGCCCAGCGTTGAGATTATGAATTACTCGTAGGTTATCAACTAGATGCAACTGCTGGTAAATTGTACCAATCCGCCGCTGTACTTGGCGCAACTGGGAAGGAGATAGACGCGCCAAGTTGCGACCAAAGACCCAAACTTCTCCCTGGCTAGGAAGTTGGGTGCCATTCAGTAGACCGAGCAACGTACTTTTGCCAGCCCCACTCGGTCCAACTAGCGCCACTCTCTCACCTGCTAGGATCTGCAAATTAATATTAGCAAGCACTCGCGACTTTCCAAATCGCTTAGCAACGTGCTTAAGTTCAAAAATCGGGTCAGTACCGCTCACTTAATCATTCCGATATCACGACCAATCGTTTCAATTTGGGCATAGTTAGAATTTTTTGTGGGGATGAACTTCTGGGCCCCAAACAGATCTAGAATTTCTTTTTGCTGTGGCACATTAGGGTTCAGCTTTAAAAGAGCTGTCTGCACTTTTTTGATAAAGTCATTGCCATAACGCTGGTTGACGCTGGGATTAATGACCCAATGGTAGTCATAGTAGGAGGGTGTCCGCCAGAGAACTTCTACTTTGTTTAAGTTAGCTTCCCCAGACTGCACTCGACTCTTCCAAACTTGTTCATTTAAAACGCCAGCGTCGTAGGTTCCTGCTTCTACAAGTTTGAGCGTAGCATCATGGGAGCTAGAAAAGCCAACTTGACCTTTGAAATCGTTAAGACTGACACCAGCCTGTTTCAGGAAATACTGGGGCATGAGTCGTCCTGATGTGGAAGACTCACTGCCAAAGGTGAAGGTATGTCCTTTGAGTTCTTTCAAACCATTGATATTCTGGATCGGTTTGAGTCCTGTTGTTTTGTTAGCAATAAAGATGCTATGAAATTGGTTATCAATGTTCCGTTGGGCGATCGCCTGGGCTCCCTTGACCTGCAATTGCGCCTGAACACCAGTCAAACCTCCAAACCAAACCATATCTAGATCACCCACCTTAAAAGCAGTAACCGCAGCGGTATAGTCTGTAACTGGTTTATAGGTTACTGGCACACCTAACTGTTTCTGCAAGTAGGTTGCCAATTTACTGTACAACCGCTGTAACTTTTCTGGATCTTGATCGGGGATAGCTCCTACCGTGAAAGGTTGATTTTTAGTCTCACCGGATGGAGAAGTCTCACTCGATTTTGGGGAGCAGGCTGCCAATGTCAGCAAGAAGAACACTATCCCACAAAGTAACTTTTTTTTCATAGATTTGATGCCTACACTCATTCTTAGTCCATGTCGTAAGATACTTCCATGAGTTCCTCAATTCCCACACCCTTGACCTGGAAAACAACACTCTCATTTGTCACCCTTGCCACTCTACTCATTCTGCTAATTGGCTGGCTCGCAATTAATAGCATATTGCCAATCAAACTAACCCTCAATTATAGCGACTGGGCAAGTAAATTTATCCGAATTTGGCTTTTAGTCGCTATCTTAATTGGACTATTACTTCCTGGAATTGCTTTCTTTGTTTGGATAGGTCAGAAGAAGCTGCGCCTCTTTCTGGGTTTATATCTATTGGTTCTAATTTTTCAGATTTTGTCTGAACAGGTTTTGAGTCAGGTTTTATTTCCTAGTATTGTCGTGGTGATTGGAAGCATTTACACTGCTTTTCGGCTCTGGCAATTATGGGAGGGCAAACAGATGATAACTACTATTACTCACCTCAGCACAAGCAGAGGTATAGCTATAAATAGCTTGCTGTGGCTCTTGCTATTTTTTTGGTCGAGCAATTTAGTTATGCTTCTGTTACTAGCTTGGCCCACTATTCTGCAAACTAATATTCCGCAATAGCTATTGCTTCTCCAGCTCAAGGACAGCTTTCTTTAGCGAAACATACTGCTAACAGAGCTGTCTTCATGCACTCGCCATATCGTTTCCCCTAGCAAGCTCGCTACTGAAAGTACCGTTAGTTCCTCGAATCGGTCGCTCTCTGGCACCGGAATCGTATTTGTAACAATGACCTCTTCAAATAAACCACCTGAGAGTCGCTCAGTAGCTGGGTAAGAAAACACTGCATGTGTCGCACAGGCGTAAACCTGGCGCGCTCCCTCGTCCCGCAACAATTTTGCACCTTGAGATATTGTGCCACCAGTGTCGATCATGTCATCCACTAGCACTGCCGTTTTACCCTTCACATCTCCAATGACATTGAGAACTTCTGCTACATTGTGAGACTGACGCCGTTTATCAATGATTGCTAGTGGTGCATCATCTAGCTTCTTGGCAAATGCCCTAGCTCTTGCTACGCCGCCTACATCTGGCGAGACTACGACGATATCAGATAGTTGTTTGCTTGTCAGGTAGTCTAGCAATACTGGCGAACCGTAGACATGATCAAAGGGAATATCAAAATAACCCTGAATCTGGGCAGAGTGTAAATCCATTGCTAGCAACCGATGGGCTCCTGCCTCAGTAATTAGGTTTGCTACCAGCTTGGCAGTTATCGACTCTCGCCCAGCGGTTTTGCGGTCTGCCCTAGCATATCCATAGTAAGGAATCACTGCTGTAATCTGCCGTGCCGAAGCTCGACGACAGGCATCAATCATGATCAACAACTCCATCAAGTGATCGTTCACTGGCTGGCAAGTTGGCTGAATCAGGAAAACATCACAACCGCGAATCGATTCTTGAATTTGAATATAAAGTTCCCCATCCGCAAACCGTTTACGGATCATCGGTCCTAGTTCCATGCCCAGAGAGTGAGCAACTTCCTGAGAGAGCGGTATGTTAGCAGAGCCGGAGAACAGTCGCAGGCGACTATGGTCAGTAACTGCTGTCGGGGCTGGCTGAGGTATTAAAGTTGGAGAACGAAGCACGGCAGATTCTCGAAGCGCATTCATGCCGATCTTATCATTACCTCTTTAATATAAGTTTTGCTCATTCTAGGAGCCCAGTTAAAATTTTTGTGAAATTTATTTCCTTGAATCTACACCTATGATTCCATAATGCCTAGGAGTAATAGGAACCTGATTTCACCAAAAGGCAAAGAAATCTCTCTGTTCCCAGAGAATTAACAAGCCACTGATGGTTACCAGAGCAACGACGAACTGGCGAAACTGCTCTTCACTAATCCTGCGCAGAGCTAGCTGCCCTAACCAATTACCAGGGGCAGCGGCAAGTCCAATTACTAGTCCGTATCCCAGCTCAGGAATAGTTAACGCACCCAATACAGCATATGTTGCCAGTTTAAATACATGTACTACTAAGACATGGGCAGATTTGGTAGCAATCATCTTTTCCTTAACCAATCCGTAATTCAAGTAAAACGGATTAAGGACTGGACCAATACTGCCAATGAGTCCTGAAAGAAAAGCGTAGGCAAAACCAGCAGGTAAGAAAAACCATCCGCTAACCCTAAAGGAGCGTTCTTTTCTTCCAAACCCAAAACTGAAAATGGAACTGACGAGAAATAATCCTAGCAGAACTTGTAGCCATTGCAGTTGGGTTTGGGTAAATACAAAGGCACCCAGTATTGCCCCCGATACAGCTCCAGGCAAGTACCACCAAGTCAACTGCCAATCAAGATCCTGCCAGAATAGCAAAACCCTTTGGAAGTTGCCAAGCAGCATCCCTGTTGTGACGACGGGAGGGACAACTTGCGTCTCCAACAAGAAATCGACCATGGGAATGATGATAAACGGACTGCCGCCTCCAGCTAGGCTACTGACGAACCAGGCGACAAAACTGGAAAGCGCGAGTAAGAGAACGAGCATAGAGATAAAATTCTTAATGCTTAATTAATGATTTTATCTCTAAGTTAATGGTTAAGAAGTGAGAGGGATGGAGCCACCCTAACCCAGAGAAAACGAAGGGTAATAAACAAACAGACAATGCTGGTCTTGTCTGCTTATTGTTTATTACCTCAAACATGATTTTCGTTGTTCGAGGTACGACAAAACTCGGTACGAAATCGATTGACAACCTGGTCGAGTCTCACAGCATGTGAAGCTTTAAACAGCAAGCGATCGCCTGGTTGCACAAATGCCAGTAACCGCTCGACAATAGCATCATGGGTATAAAAACACTCAGTTGGAATACTAGATGCACCATGGGCAATTGCTGTTGCATCTGGGTGATCGACCAAAACTAGCAGCGTATCTACAGCCAAGTCACGCACGCCTGCTCCTACTTGGTAATGGAACTGTGGCGATCGCTCTCCCAACTCCTTCATTGCACCAAGGACGGCAATATGTCGCTTTCCTGGTGTCTGCATCAACAACTGCAACGATGCCAACATAGATTCTGGTGCAGCATTGTAAGTTTCATCTAGGATTGCCACATCCCCAGGCAGCTCGTAGCGCTGAGATCGACCAGATGGCAGATTGACTGTTAGCCCTGATGTTAAGCAAGAGAAATCAATTTGGAGAACCTTTGCTACCGCGAGAGCTGCCATGAAATTAGAGGCGTTGTGACGACCAGGTAAAGGTAAAGACAGTTGCATTCCCTCTACATATAGGGTCTCATTGTTAATCAACGTGCCTTGTAGATCGCCACCTTCTAAACCATAAGTTAAAGTTTGCCCCTGCCAAACCTGCCTTGCTGTAGACATTAATCGAGAATTGTCATAGTTAAGAATGGCAACGCTAGCTGAGGGCATTGTATCTAGCAACTCACACTTTGCTTGCGCGATCGCTTCCTCGGAACCCAGTCGCTCAATATGAGCTGTTCCCACATTCGTAATCACACCGATAGTTGGACGAGCTATCTGAGTCAAGTGGGCAATCTCTCCTGGTGCCCGCATTGCCATTTCAATTACAGCGTAGTCATGCTCTGTGTCCAATTCTAGTAGGGTTTTGGGTACTCCGATTTCGTTGTTGTAGTTGGCATGAGTTTTGAACACCTGTCCTTGGGTTGCCAAAACCGCAGCAATTAGCTCCTTCGTTGTCGTTTTGCCGACAGAGCCAGTAACAGCAACAACCGGGATCGAGAACTGGTTGCGCCACCAGCTAGCTAGTTTCTGGTATGCCTGTAGGGTATCTGTTACCAACATTTGCGGCAACGATACTGATAGTTCATGGTCAGTAATTGCTGCGATCGCCCCTCTTGCCATCGCCTCTTGAACAAATTCATGCCCATCAAACTTCTCACCACGTAGCGCTACAAAGACTTCACCTGGCTTGAGGCTACGGGTATCAGTAGTGATACCAGTTGTTAGGGAAGCGTCAGAGATATGAATCGGCGTAGTGACCAGAACTTCAGCTAATTGTTGTAGAGTGGCGCAAAAAGGCATACTGATAACAGTTAGCGAGTGAACATAGCTGTTCTAGCACGATCGCTGACCAGCAACTTACCGTTGGCATCAACACTGAAATCTTGTCCCGGCACAAATTTTTTACTAATCAATCGTTGGTAGAAAACAACTGTTGTCATCCTTCTGATTTCATGCATCACATCAGCCGGAATCAGATTTTCTATGGTCCAGAAAACTGCATCAACATCAAACCAGATCAAACGCTCGATACTCACAATGACCACACCTGCCACCGCCTCAATCGTCAGCTGAGTCCTCAAATACTCAATCAGTTCTTTCCCGATTTCAGAGTTACGGGTCATCATTGCCCTAGCTATCCTTCCGACTTCTACTTCTAACTCTAAAGAATTCATACTTGAGATTTGGGTTCTTCGCTTGAAAGGTGGCGTCTGCAGTCGATGAGTAGATCGCAGTTCCATTAAGTATACCCGAAGAATGAAAAAATTATTTCTCAAGATAGATGTAGAGTTTGTTGGATACAAGTATGTTCTCACAATACAATATAGGTAGTTACCTTGCTACCTAGAAAGCGGGGGTGATCGCTCTTCATGACAACCACGCTGCGTGAGCCAAGTACGCTTGAAGATTTTCTTATAAGTTTGCGTTCGTTCAAACAGCGATTCTTTAACGTTGTAGTAGTGAGCTGCCTAATCACGATTGGCATAGTTGTGTTTCAGCCTAACCCGACCTCAGCTATCAAAGTTCTCCCAAAGGCTCCCTCCGGGAGCTGCGTTGACTGCGTCAATATACCCACAACACCTATCTCCCTCAAACAGGCTCCTTTTAGTCGGGTGTTTTTTACTGGATCAGTTTATGCCGTAAAAGACAAAGATTATGAGCCTAGCGAACCGTCTTTTGGCTTCTTTAGCCTCTGGAGCGTAAATCCCACCGATAACCAGTTGCTAGTCGCTGCACGTTACTGTCTACCTACAAACTCTCTCAGCGCAGCAAGCGCCCGCTTGAGTGCGATCACTCTACTCGACAAAAAACAGCCTCTCTTGACCATCGATCAAAGCATTGCAGAAAATCCGGCTCAGTTGCGGGAGATTCAACCTGGCTACAATACACCCTCTCATGGATTCGGTGACCCCTTCGACGACCAGTTCTTGAACCCATTAGACGAAAACTTCGACTATGCTTTTGGCGTCCACTTGCCTGCCGTCACCTGTAGTGCTGGCAGTGATAGATTTAACTTGACTAAGCTTACAGATGCCCTCGCCCAACTGCCCAACAAAACCCTACAAGTAAAATTAGTGTTCAGCGACGGAGAAACCCAAAACTGGCATTTGGGGAAAGAAACGGTGAAAGCCATTAAAGACTTGTTAGCCATTCGTCAACAAATGATGACAAAGAAGAGGGTGTAGCTAGAGCAGTCATCGGCTGATACTGGTTTTAAACCTTATCATGTGGCAAAATTCTAGCAAGTTGTTACATAAAAAGTTATGAAACCAGATTATTCTCAGTTGAGGGTACTGCGGTACTTGCTTGCAGAAACGGCAGTGATCGCAGCAATGGTGTTCACTCAAGCAACATTAGTCACTGCCAAGACGCCTCGAGAAGTTGCGCGGATAGCGGCTCCTATCACTGTACAAATTAACGACAACATAGGTGGCGGAGGCTCAGGTGTCATTATTTCCAAATCTGGTCATACTTACACGGTGTTGACAGCTAACCACGTAGTAAAAAGGTCAGATTTGACCTACACGATTAGCACCGAAACGGGGAAGACATACCCAATCATTCAGGTACAACGGTTGCAGCAAAGTGAGAACGGCCCAGATTTAGCGTTAGTAACCTTTGAGAGTTCTGATCATTACCCACTTGCCCGCTTAGGAAACTCTACACAAGCGGAAATTGGGTCTGAGGTCTACGTTTCAGGATATCCTGCCCTAGAGTGGCAAAAAAGTATTCATCGTGACTATGAATTTTCACCAGGAACAATTACAAGTCGCCTACAAAGCGCTCCAGCAGGATATACCTTACGCTACAACGCTGAGACAGTGAGTGGGATGAGTGGTAGCCCAGTCTTTGACGTTGAAGGACGCGTGGTTGGTATTCACGGGGAAGGAGAAACTATTGGTACTGCTCAAAGTGAGTCAGGGAGAAGTATACCGATTAAAACTGGATTTAACGCGGGTATTCCAATTAATACCTTTGTAGCACTGAGGGCTCAAACTGGGCTGATTAGCTCTAAAGCACTACAGAATAATCACTCCCTCATTAGTACCCGCCCTCCTCAGAACAGTCATCCCATTGCTGCTAGAAATGTCAAGGCTCGTCGTCTTTCTCGTTCTCAATCTGTCCATATCCCTCATAATTTTGCCCTTGCTTACTACCAGCAAGGTAATAGCCTTAGCATCGAAGGAAAAGATCGAGAAGCAATTAGGAGTTACACCGAAGCAATTCAGCTTAACCCCAAAGATCCCTTTGCCTATTATAATCGAGGAGAGACTCGCTACAAATTAGGAGATAAGCAAGGAGCCATTCAAGATTATCAGCAAGCAATTCGGCTCGGAGCTAAATTTGCCCTAGTCTACAACAATCTGGGTATGGCTCACTATCAATTAGGAGATAAGCAGGGAGCTATTAAAGATTATCTGCAGGCAATTCGGCTCAGTCGTAAGTTCGCCTTGGCATACAACAATCTGGGTATGGCTCGTTATCAGCTAGGAGACACACTGGGAGCAATTAGAGATTATAATCAAGCAATTCGGTTCCTTCCCAGATATGCCACTGCTTACTACAACCGGGGAGCAGCACGCTATCAAATAGGAGACAAACAAGGAGCAATCAGCGATTACAATCAAGCAATTCGGCTGAGTCACGACTACAACCTTGCTTACTACCATCGGGGAGCCATTCGTACTGCCATGGAGAGTTTTCGGCCAAGTGCCAACGGTTATGAGCAAGCAAGCAGTGCTGATAAGAGGATACCGAAAAAGCATTAAATTGAATCTGTTCTCAAGATTCTCTAGGGTTGTATCCCTCACTTCATGAACCGTTGTACCGTTCCATACAATTCACCTGATAAACCCTCATCTTCAGGGACAGGAGACCACCAACGGTCAGTTTCATGAACTGCCCAAGCAATGCAATTATATACTTTTGTAAATGGACTTGTAACTTCATATTTTGTCTTATCAATCTCTAAAAGAGTATCGACAAAAGGCTTAAGTTTAGTTCCGTTAAGTAACAGCATCCATCGGCAAAAACTAGAGCAAAATGAAACTAAGCGCTCTAGCTAGTACAGTAGGGGTGATAACAGGCAATTTGGGAGTCACAGCTGGCACTGGCTTACCTATGGATTTGAGGTAGATGATATGGACACAAGTCAACTTCTTAGCCGATATGCAATGGGAGAAAGGGATTTTAACCGAGCATCCCTACATCAAGCAGACTTAAGCCGTGCAAGCCTGAGTGGGATAGATCTGAGTTGCGCTGATCTCAGTGGAGCTGATTTGAGTGGGGTAAATCTCAGCGGCGCTAATTTGAGCCATGCTAACCTGACTAATGCTGACTTGATTGGAGCAAATCTGACTGCGGCTACCTTGACTCATGCCAACCTCATTGGGGCTGACTTGAGTGGAGTAGACCTACGTCGGGCAAACCTTAGTTGGGCTGATTTGCGCAGCGCGAACCTAACTGGAGCAAACCTAACTGAGGCCGATCTGAGGGAAGCAGAACTTAGCGGGGCAGAACTAACTGGAGCCATCCTAAGTGAGACCAACCTAGTTGGGGCAGTTATGCCTGTTGGGATATCTCACAATTGGGTGACTTGGGATGGTCACTAAGGTGTCTTGCTCACTGCCAGGAAGCATCTAAGAGTAATTCGCTTTTATCATAGTGGCAGTACCCTTGCTGCATCTCCTCAATGGTTGAACTCCTCGCCGCGCTTTCTGCTTCTGCGGCGGCAGGAATGAGAGCTGCTCTACCCCTGCTGGTCATTAGCCTATTGCAGGGTTATAGCTTTTTGTCTAGCGTTCCAGTCTTGTCTCGTATTCCCTCATTGGTCTTGCTAGCGTTCCTCGCTAGCTGGTCGATAATTGAGTTATTCGCCTCTAAAAGTTTTTTAGGACAACGGGTATTGCAGCTAATCCAGTTATTGTTTAGCCCAATCACTGGAGGTATTATGGGTGTCTCTGTTGTCCAAAGTCACAATTCACCAATCTGGCTAATTTGGATTGTCGGAATTGTGAGTGGTTTATTTGCTTTGCTACTACAGTTAATTCAGGCTAGTTGGCTCTATCGTTTACGAGGTTTGCCCTTATGGGTTGCTTTTGGTCAAGATATTTTGTGCGTTTCTCTGGTTTTCCTGACGCTTTACGCTCCGGTACCAGGAGGATTAATTGCTCTACTCCTGCTATGGTTTTCGGTCCGCAGCTATCAAGCATGGCAGCGCGAGAAGCACCTGCGACCGTAGAATCACAAAATTCCCACAAGATGCAGGAGCCCATGACCGCTAATCAGTTCGATTAACAGTGCAATAAATCCAATCATGGCAAGACGACCATTCCAGACTTCTGCTGCTGTCGTCATCCCCCACTGCCAACGCTCTTGCGGGTACATCTTGACCTTTTTCTTCATCTGAGTGACTTGAGCCAGTTTAAGACTGGGAGATTTCAACGCCTCCAGCACTAACTGTGCCATTGCCTCAATAAAGACCGGATTAGTGTTAGGAGCTGGCACGCGACGAAAGTTCCGAATACCTGCGTGTTCTGCGACCTCCCGGTACTCTATATCAATCTCTTGTAGCGTCTCGATGTGTTCAGAAACAAAACTAATGGGAACGACGAGTAGATCTGTGACACCTTGTGCTCCCAAGTTTTGAATTGCATCTTCAGTGTAGGGCTGGAGCCATTCTACTGGTCCTACTCGACTTTGATACGCTAAAGTATGGGGGTTAGGTCGATTGAGGGTTTGCATAATGAGCTCAGTACATTCCTCAATTTCGTGTTGATAGGGATCGCCTGCCTCTTCAACGTAGTTGCGAGGAACGCCATGGGCACTGAAAAAGATATGAACTTGCTCAGGATCGGGGAACTGATTGAGTTCCTGCGCCATCAACTGAGACATCGACTGGAGATAACCAGGCTGTTTGTACCAGGAGGGAATAACGGTATACTCAATTCGCTGAATTTTTGGGTCTTCATGCCACAGTCTTTCAAGTAACCGAAAACTTGAACCACTGGTACTAATGGAGAATTGGGGATACAGTGGCAGAATCACAAGACGTTCAATTCGATCGCGCTTGATCCTAGCGATCGCTTCTTCTGTAAAGGGGTGCCAATAGCGCATTCCCACATAGATCTGGGCTTCCTGACCTAGTGCCTGTAGCTGATCCTGAAGTGCCTGAGCTTGCGCCTCGGTGATCTGCCTTAAGGGAGAACCCCCACCAATTTGCCGATAGTTTTCTTGCGATTTCTTGGTTCTCAGTGTAGAAATCCACCAGGCAAGAGGTCTTTGCAGCCATTTGAATGGTAGACGAATAATTTCTGGGTCAGAAAACAGGTTAAATAAAAACGGACCAACGTCCTCTATTTGATCCGGACCACCAAGATTAAGTAATAATACCCCAACACGACCATTAACAGTCACAGCACCCCGATCCTTTCAGCTTTGTTACTAAGTTTAACAATATATCTTTACTAAGTGTGCCAGTTGATAAAAGGAGTTAAGTTGTGGCAACAATTTTAAGAGACTGGAGCTACCGCTACCAATGGTTGTACGATGCGATCGCTGGTCTAGCTGCTTTGAGTGTAGGCGGTGAGGTTCGATTTCGCCAGCTAGCTTTACAAGGGTTAACTATTCACCCAGAAACCAAGGTGCTTGACCTCTGTTGCGGTAGTGGTCAAGCAACGCAAATATTAGTACAGTTCTCCCAAAACGTTACGGGACTAGATGCTTCACCTTTATCCTTGAAGCGAGCGCAGCAGAATGTGACTCAAGCCCAGTATGTTGAGGCTTTCGCTGAGAACATGCCGTTTCCCGATGCTTGCTTCGATCTCGTGCATACCAGTACAGCACTGCATGAAATGGAACCTAGCCAACTTCAGCAGATTCTCAAAGAAGTCTACCGGGTGCTAAAACCGGAAGGAATATTTACTTTAGTAGATTTTCACGCTCCTAATAATTGGGTCTTTTGGCCTGGGCTGTCTCTATTCTTACTATTGTTTGAAACAGAGACAGCGTGGCAGCTCCTGAAAACGGATTTGACTAAATTGCTGGAGGAGACAGGGTTTAAGGTATGCAAACAAAACTTTTATGCAGGAGGGAGTTTGCAGGTACTTCAGGTCAAAAGATGAGGCTCTTAATAGCAAAAATTAGCCCATTAATCAGTTGAAAATATTTCCTACGCCTGATGGTTTATCTGTTAACCGAATGGTCAGGAAAGACTTAATTATCAGATGTATTCCACTGCTAAAAGGAAAATCTCTAGCATCCAGTTCAAGCTGTTTTGACTATTGCTCTGGAGACAGCAGCTCAATTGATTTTTTCGGCTCGGCTTCTTCAGGATTAGGACTGCGGCTGTGCGTTGCGATATGCGATAATAGTTGATGTAAGAGCTGAAGTGCGGCATCTGTGAGAACGAATGACTGAAGGAAATTTTGCTAGTCCATATATGTAATTGGGACTGACTCAGTTGACTTTGAAGGCAGGTTCGATACAATTCAGATAGCATTTTTGAGCCAGCGGTCTTGTGTTAAAGCAAATCCGCTCTTTTTTCTACCATAAAACGTCCAAATCTCCAACTGACATGGTTTTCCTCCTCGCTGTCACCCCGTCAGACTATTAATTGTAATCAATTATTCGCTTTTTCTCCTAGAATGGAATTTCGCTTTCATTAGCAGTGACAGCCGGAAGAGAATCAAACCATCCGCGATTCCAATATTTGATGGTTTGTTCTGGCATCGGCGTACAAGTACAGATCGGGCAAATTCGACGGAAATTGTGATTACTTTTCAATTGGCGCTCTAAGGTTCGAGTCGCCTTTGACCACTGTCGAGCTAGTTTAAGTTCGACACCGTAATCTTTGACGGCTGCGCGAGTTATCTTTGCTCCAGCACCACTGCGATGTTGTTCCAGTCGTCGTTGAATTGACCCAGATGTGAATCCCAAATAATGCTGTGCCTGTCCGCGAGAATTGTTTAGATTGCCAATTTTGCGGGTGAAGTGAAGTCAGTAGCAGTAAGGCATATCTGTAGATGCGATCGCCCTAGTCACGACTAGGGCAATCTCCTCCTACTGTTAGAACGGGCAACCGTCTTCGGGTTCCCAGATGTCAATGATGGAGAATCCTTTCAGCCAGCTCTCGCGGCAACCAGTTGACGTACTGGCGCTTCTCCTGGCTCAGTCACTACCACATCAACAATCTGGAAGTGCTTAGGCACTGGGATGCCGTCACGGTCGAGTTCTAGCTCGTGGGATGCCAACTGGCACATATAACGATATGTACGCTGGGTCTTTTCAGCATTGGGCGCGGTCAGGTATGATATAGTGTTTGGCTGAAGCCGTCGCATTCAACTTTTGTCGGGAGAGCGCGACGGCTTCTTGCCATACCTAATTATCATTATAACGATATCAAAACGCTATTATCAACATAATGATATATTATTAAATTAATGATGACAGTACTATGGATGTATGTAGATATGGCGGTGTTAGTTATGCCAGTGACGAGGCGGGTTGAGTCTAAGCTTTATGGGAAGGCTAAGGTCTCAAAACAGTTCATGATTACTGAGCAGTCTTTAGCTGCCCTTGATGAACTGGCGGATGAGCTGGGACTGAGTCGTTCTGAAACTTTGGAGCGAATTCTGAGAACGTTTGATCCAGAAGCAGTCAAGCATTTTGACCCAGAGGAGACAGCATGAACGCAGCACTAAAGACCCTGGCGGTGCGCGATGACCAACACAAGTAGCAGTGGCGATCGCCTAGCTCAGATAGAGGCTTTATTACAGCAGTCAGTCATAGCTAGTAATGAGCGCATGACGCGATTAGAGCAGACGATGGAGCGCGATAGGCAAGAAAGTAACGAGCGCATGACTCGGATTGAGCGGTCTATTGGACAAATCGAACAACTGACCCAATCGAACGGTCGGGCAATACAAGCACTAACAGAAGACATCACGACTTTCAAGTTAGCTGTGGAGCAAGACCGCGAAGAAGCGAAGGCAGAGCGCCAAGAGCTACGTCAAGTGACGATGGGGATTGCCAACCTGCTCTCATCCCTTGACAGCGATAGACCTACCATTCTCAGGAAATTGAACTTTGCTTTGGGATAGTGGAGGTTGTGGGTTCGAATCCCGCCGCTCCGATTGAGATATATCGACGGATGACTTTGACAAATAATTTGTCGACGTAGTTATTTAACTTGTCACTCTACAGCTTCGCTACTGACTTACGTTTCAGCAGAGAACTAGTAATCAAAGCACCAAACGTCAATAAATCCAGAAGCGAACTGGGTTCAGGGACATTAGCGGGTTGACTGATTTTCAGCTGAGTGATTTCAGTATCCCAACTATTAGCAACAACATCAGCAGTTTCCTGAAATGTCCAGAAAGTAGACCCAGAGGGGTCGCTCGGATCGAGAACAGTAGCGCTGTAGTCACCCCAACGGTTTGTACTATTACCGTCTAATTGCTGGTAGCTAGCTTGCCCTGAGTGTAGTAGGACTGGAGTATTGAACATAATGTTTCCTGAGGAGTCAGGCTCACCTAACACAGCATAGCTACTAGCGTACTCTTGGCTGCTTGATCGACTAAAGCCAATTACAACATCGTTTGGTGAGTTGACAGCAATTGAACCGTAATAATAATCAGAATTCGGGTCGCCGATTAACTGGTCTTGAAGAACTGTATTGTCACTAGCTCTAATCTTGAAAAAGCGCATGGCCGCACGGTTACTATTAGGGTTTTGCACATCTTGCACCCCCCAGATAATTCCGTTTTTCAAAACGACATTTGAACTCAAGCGAGTGTCGCTCGTATCTATAGTATTCGGACCACCAGGTTGCTGGGCAGATGGTGCAGTATTGTATGGTTTGCTGGAAATAAATCCATTATTTGTAGAGAGCGTTGGCGCAGATGCCTGACCCACAGAAAATATAGGGAGAGCCGGAAGATCTGGGTCAGTAACCGCTATCGGATTTCCCAATTGGGTAGACCCTATTGACGTAGTACTAGACCCACCATTAATACTAGCTGCCGGATTGGTATTACCATGAGAGCCGTTTAGCTGTACCGTACTCGGCGCATTTATACTTCCAGTAATGTCAGATCTCTTCAGCAAACCACCTGGTGTATTGTAGCTAGACAGCAAAGCCTCCGGCAGCCCATTATTGTCTAGATTAACAACGGGCTGCACAGAAAATCCTATACTGTTGGGACTTTGATTTTCAAATTTTGTATAGTTAGCGTCCGTACCCGCCAGCAGGCTGCTCTTCGGTACTGCAACAATCGTTGTTGTACACTGAGAGCAATTACTACCGTTAATTGAAAACATGTTTGCTGCTAGATAGACACCATCGTTGTTAAAGCCTAATGTAGGATAATCTGCCCAGCGAGTGCCAGTTGAATCGCTGTTAATTGTAAAACCAGTCCAACCTGCTGTTGGGTCTGAGGTTTTTGATACAGCAAGCAGAAAATTGTTTTGTTGACCTGGATTGTCAGCCGCAGCAGCATACCAGCGGTTGCTGAAAGGGTCGTATACTACTCTTGGGTCATAGGTGAAGCTGTTAAAACTCACACCAGCGTTCGTCCAAAACTGGTTAAGCGTACTGCTCTGAAGGTGATTGCCAGTTTTATCATAGACGTCGTATTCACCATTAACGAATTCAGTAATGTCACTGGGTCCAACTGCGCCCTGGGTATCAGGTGGGAAAAAGCCTTGCGATTCACCCAAAAACTTACTTCCAGCAAAGTTTTCATCAACGCTGAGTGTAGCTGCTTCCGCTCTCAATGCCATGCCAAGAGCGGTAGTTATAGCAGTAGCTATTGTAATGATTGCAATAAAACTTGAAGGTGTAAAAAGTGTAGCTCTTACAAAAAGCACTGATAAGTTCTTGAGAAAACTCACAAGATTAATTCCTCTGAATCAAGATAAATTTGCTACGAACGGATGCAGTCTTGTCTGAGACAACCCTTCGTAACTTCAGTTCCAGAAGAATTAAATTCCACCCCTACTATTTTTTCCAACAGTGCTTTTACTGAGGATTTAACGTCCGCCCTTAAATCATTACCGTGAAAATACAGTGTTAAAACTTAGGGCTTTCAAGCTAAACATCCCACTAGCTCCAGTCCTGCTGCTACTACTGCTGTTGGTGGAATATCTAGGCATTCCAAATTATACGGACATGTAAAGGCATAACAGGGACTGCATGCAGTAGGATTGCGGAGTAGCCGTGATGGGCTGTAGCGCGGTTGCCATTGTGACTCGTACTCAGTACCAGCAAACAGGACGACATTAGGTGTACGCGTAGCATCTGCTAGATGCATAGTTGCAGTATTGTTAGTCAGCACTAACCGAGCTTCGGCAATCAGAGCGGCTAGTTGCGGCAGTGTTGTCGTACCAATGAAGTCAAGGGCATGGGGCGATAGCGCTGCTATTAACGGTTGACTGCGATCGCGGTCTTTAGCTACACCAGTCACAATAACTGACCAGTTGGTGATTTCAGCCAAGCGTCGAGCCGCCACCGCAAAGCGTTGAGAGTCGTAATTGCGTGCCTGACAACTTGTCCAGGGATTGAGTAATAAATAAGGTGCGCCAGGAGATATACCATGCTCAGCTAGCAGTTGCCTGACTGCTTGTTTGGTAGTAGCGTCAATCTGTATTGAGAGACTGCTTTGGCTCACAGTAAACCCAACTGACGAGATTAACCGCAAATTACGCTCAACTTGATGCATCTCCTCCGGTGCTGTAGCCACTTCCGTTGTCAGGACGCCGCCTCCAAGTTCTTTGGACTCACCCAACCGCAAGGGAATACCAGCTAGATAGCATAAGAATCCTGCCGGGTGGGGACTTTGGCTAAAACTAGTAAAAACAATTGCGGCATCGAAGTTGCCATCGCGCAGGGTCTGAACCAATTCCCACTCCCGTGCTGGAGCAAAATCGAGCTGCCCCAAATCCTGCCAGAGGACACGTCTTGGTAGCACGTCATCCACCCAGGGTAACAAAGTTGCTGCCTGCACTCCAGACGGGCTTGCCATGAGTGTAATGCGACATTCCGGCAAGTTTTCTTTAAGGGCGCGTAAGGCAGGGCTTGTCATAATCACATCCCCAATATTATCTAGTCGCATGACCAAGATGTTACGTGCCTTTGCCCACTCGTTGTCCCATTGAGAATTTGGCATCGTTGCTTTCTTACTCCTTATGGTCTTTTGTCAACAACTTTTCTGCGGCAGCTAACACCTCAGATGGAGAGATGGCTTCCATACAGCTCTGCCAATTTTGCTCTAAGGGACAAATGCCACTGTACCAACAGTATTGCTCTGTGAAGTTGTGGATCGCTCGCTCAGAACACTCTGGGTAACCCTGTAAGTTGAGATGCGGCAGTGGTTGACCGTAGCGCCCGTACCAAGAGGGACCGAATAGGGTAATTGTCGGTACACCCATAACTGCAGCAATCCGAGCCAAGCCAGTGTCGGCTGCAACGACTAGGTCAGCACAGGCTAGAGTAGCTGCCAAATGGCGCAGTTTGCCACGGGGTAAAATTCTAGCACTCTTACCAATCGCCTCGGCAATCTTAACTGAGAGTTCTAAGTCAGAACCAACTGGCACGATAACTGTGGCACCATACTGTTGCTGCAAGCTTTGACCCAAAGTCACAAAGTTAACCTCAGACCAACGCTTAATCTGCATCCCAGCATCTGGGCATAAAAAGATTAGGGGACGACGGACTAACCCATATAGCTGTTGAGCTATATGATGTTCAGAAGCAGTGAGGTAGAGCTGTGGCGGTTGGATGACATCTGGTGTGATTAAACCCTCCATTAGCAGAATCTCTAAGAAGCGATCACTCACTTGTTGATTGGATGGTGGTGATCGCCACAAATTAGTAACGCTTCGCTGGGCAGCGCTGCTTTGAATCAATTCTGCAATGCCGTCGTAATTAGTATCTGACACAATGAGATCAAAGGGTTGCTCAGCTAGTAAAACCTCAATCGATCTTCGAGCATTGCCATGTTCAGCATAGATAATGCTTTGGATCAGTGGATCGCTTACCAGCAGTTCGCCACCAGGTGAAAAGGTCAGGACGGTAAGTTCAGCTCCCATATAAGAACGTCCTAATGCTTGAATAGCGGATAGAGCGATCAAAACATCACCAATTCCACCCAGTAATTCTACGAATAAGAGCTTTTGTACGTCGTAGTTCATGAGAATATGAATTCGACTAGAAGTTTTCCTATCTCCAGAGTGAGAGCTTGAATCTACCAAGGTTCACGCCAAAGATTGATTTTTAACATAAAGGAAATTGATAAATTTTGACATAGAAATTGGATTAAATTGACTCGGAAATTAAGTAAGAAAAAGCTTTGAACAGCGAAGGAGTTTAATCATGAAGCTTGTTAATTTCTCTAAAGTTCTCGGAGCTAGTGCCTTAGGATTGAGTCTGGCCGTTCTACCTACTCATATACCTGTATCCGCTCAAACAACTGGTGGTGGAAGTGCAACCACCAGTGGAAACACAACAACCGCGGCTCCAGGTACTGCTGGCACTGGCACTACAGGTACCGCTGGTACTGGTGCTGCTGGCACTGGCACTGCAGGTACCGCTGGCACTGGTACCGCAGGTACTGCTGGTACTGGCACCGGAGGTTACACAGCCAACAATGGCGGCGGTGGCGGCGGTGGCTACTGGGGATTGTTTGGCTTAGTTGGATTACTTGGACTTGCTGGCGTCAATCGTGGGAAAGCTCAACCGGCCGCATATCGCGATCCAGAAGATGTAAGTACTCGTTCTGGCAGCAATAGGTACTAACAGCTAAGAGACCGATCTGCTGCTACGGCTCGATTAGCGATAGTTGTAGGTAGCTCCTGGTGATAGACGCCTGAAGGAATCAGACCACAGCCACCGTAGCGTTTCATCATCCGGAGCTGAACTAAAACGTCCTCACCACAGTGTTCCTGCGGGAGCTGCCGCCAAAAAGAATAACCGCCTACGTTGCGAAGTTTAGCAGTGTCATACATGACGCAGCCACCAATCCAGGCAACTTTATATTTACGTTGTTTGTTAGAGGTAATTCCTAATTGCTGCTGGACGTGATAGAGGTTGGCTGCGTTGTGAAGGCGCCAACGATCCCATTGTGCGCTGCCTGACAGAACTATTTCTGGTTGCACTGGACCGTCCCAAAACTCAATGGATTGTTCATCTGGTCGGATATCAGAGATATAGCTGAGACCGATAACGGCGCTACCTACGAAGCCGCAACCCTCTTCCTGAATAGCAATAAGCATCCGCTCTACTACGTCTGATTCCAAGATTAAGTCATCGTCGAGGAATAGCGAGTAGGGTGCTGTCGACTGTTCTAACAAAAACTGGCGATGCTCTGCTATTCCCCGACGCGGTATATGTTTGTGGACTGTGATAGGATGTCCATGGGCGCGAAGGACGCGTAACGCAGCCTGCACCTCGCAACTTGCTACAGCATCACTGTCCTCAGTTTGGTCAGAGATTAAGACATGGAAGTCATTACAAGTTTGGGATATCAAGCTAGTAAGAGTGACAGCCAAACCAGCAGGGCGATGATAGGTGGGGATAAGGATGTCAACTGTGGCGGTCATAAAAAGGGAATAGAATTGAAAGTACAGAGATAGTCCCCTTGAGCAAGCGGTAGTGGCAATGTGAAGGAAACTGAAGAGAGTAAGTGAATCCGATAATACTATCAGAAGGTGCAGAGTAGAGGCAAAGGGAAGAGATGACTCCAGCTAATCCAACCCAACTTAGCAACAGGCAGGCCGAGAAATTAATTAAGCAGAATGCAAAGAAAGTTATTTCTGCTGGTGGGATTGACCCCTCTACACGCAAAGGTAATAAAGAGTTTAATCATCTGGTTAAAAAAATCTCACAGCAGTTTGTTGGCACTAGTACACACGCAGCAAAGCTAGGAGAAGACTTAGGGCAAAAAATTGTTGCACTCTCGCAAAAACTCGGAAGAAAGAGTTTAGATCGCGGTGTGATTCAGCAATTAATTTTTCAGAAAGATATACCTTCTTTTGCTGAGATTCCAAAAGAGGCTTTTGTCTCAAGAGCCGTGCAACCTCTTGAAGGGCAAATATCTGACACAACTGTTAGTACTGATGCTCTGACCCAACCACCACAAACACTACAAATAGAGACTCAAGCGAGTGAGGAATCTGGTTCTATTGCAGAAGCTTCTGCTGAAGAGGCCACATCAGAAGTAGCCGAGACAAGCGAGGAAATAATCTCAGCAGATACATCTGATCTGATTGAACCAGAAGAGGAAATAGTCTCAGCAGATATATCTGAGCCAGTTAAGACCGAGTAACCAGCTCAATTGGTAAGTCTTAGAGAGAGACGGCTAAATGAAGAGTATCAGAGAGATCTGCTTGACTGGGTCAACTGCTATAGATGTTATGTGTCCAAATGGACATCACTACCTATTGACCCCTGTTCAGAGCTATGCAATAGAAGTTGAGCGTTGAAGGCATAGAAAGATTTTCCGTGGTGCCGAATAAAAATCCATCGAATTCCCAGAAGTTCAGCTATCGAAGCCAGACTTGGGACTTGATCTTGTACCAGTTTTCTAGCATCTGATAAAGAATCACAGTCAATTATGATAGCTGAATCCCCTGTTCGCATCAATCCTACAGATAATCGACATCGATTCAATAACTGTCTTAATGGTGTTTGAGTTAATCTCAGAAAGTGTAATATGACTTGGAATAGAAAGTCAGCTTGAATATGATCATTAGCCATTTTTTCTTAGTCCTATTTCACCTTCTGCCTGAGAATAGAGAAAAACGGTTGATAGCAAAAATCAAATAATGGCTTTAGTTCTAAAAGTCTCATAATACCTAGCTCAGATTGTTTTTTCAAAGTTGCATCTATGGAGGTAAAACACATTTGTTCTTTTTAAGCGATCTTGCTTCATAATCAATAAACTTTCCACTATTTGGTGTGATTTATGTCACATCTATGCAGAAATTATGCTCTTATGTTCTTCTAGAGCCTGCTACATTGTTGCAGGTAGCATGGGAGCATCAACTACTGAGATTAGTTCAGGTAGGAAAAACTTTGTACTAATATCTATTGCTTAAGCACAATTTCCCACTCTAAGTTATCGGTTTTCAAGAAGTTATAAGTGTCACGATCATTGATATTTGTATCACTAAGTTCCAAGTTGTAGAAATCAATAGAGTCACCATCAAAGTAGGGTCCAGCATGCCAAGTGCCAATGTCTAACTTGATGAAGCAATTGCCTAGAATCCGAAAGGCAGCAATTTCCTCTAAGACTGGCTGGGATGTATCCGAAGGTGGGGCAACGGCTATTAACCATTCCTTGCCTTCTAGCGAACCTAAACATTGGGTACATTGGCGATGGCGCGTAATCGTATGAAATTTACGACCTCTATGATGAAGATGCATGATATAGAAGCGAGGAACACCATTTTTTAAGACTAGCTGTGCATCATTTGAATCAAAGGGTTTGCTATCACTGGCAGCAAAAATTACCTGGCCGTACCGCTGAAAATTCTCTCTGGTTATCCACTGAGCGGTCAACCGATTTTGCAGGGGGGAGTCTTCGTTATTTAACGCTTTGAACGTGTTCATGGGTAACTAATCTCACACGAAAAACGGTAGCAGAACTGATGTTGCAAAGAGAGGCTAACAACCAACAACCATTATGAGAGCATGACAAAACAATTCGCTTGGGACGCCTACGCCTTCGGCATGCTTCGCAAACGGCAACGCTAAGTCGCTGGCGTAATTCGCAATTAGACCTATGAAAACTAAGCGCGAAGCCGACTCGCGATCCGCCGCTTTGTCACGGCAGGAGACTGGCGGCTGTGGGATACAAGCCCACTCAAACAAGTAGATTATGGTTGTAAAGTAAAGTGAAGTAGCGATCGCCTGTCATCTATCTTTGTATGCCGCAATATTTTGGAAAACTGCCTGCAAATCATCAGCCCTGGTCAGAAATTGGGGCAGTGCAATCTATTCAGCGTGACGAGCGCGGCATCCACTTTGAGCTGTCGGGAGTGCGACGACAGAGCAGTGTCCAGCAGAATGTTGGGAGTGATAGTCCCCATCTTATCATTAAAGTGTTAGCACCAAACTTAATTCGGGTACAACTTGCACCAACTGGCGTTTTTCTGCCGCGCCGCTCATGGGCTGTGACATTGGATGATTATGCCTGGTCAGTTGTCCCTTTTGAGGTGCGAGAGACTGATGAAGTTGTAGAAATCGAAACCGAGCAGATACGAGTATGCGTCCATCGCCAACCCTGTCGCATTGGCTGCTTTGACAAAGCTGGTCGTGCATTTGCACAGGATATAGATTCAGGTATGGGCTGGCGTACTGGTGCCGTTGCTGCTTGGAAGCAGATTGCAGCTGACGAACACTTCTACGGCTTTGGCGAACGCACCGGGTTGCTCGATAAACTGGCTGAGTGCAAGACTAACTGGACAGTTGATGCCCTAGATTATGGTTCGCTCACCGATGAGATGTACCAGGCGATTCCCTTTTTTATTGCCCTACGTCCAGAAGTCGCCTATGGCATCTTTTTCAACACCACCTTCTGGAGCCAGTTCGATATTGGTGCGCAAAAGCCAGGAGTCTGGCAGATGGAAACGCGCGGTGACAACTTAGATTACTACATCATTTACGGTCCTCGCCTGGAGCAAATCCTTTACACCTACACCCAACTCACTGGTCGGATGCCAATGCCGCCCCGTTGGGCACTAGGCTACCATCAGTGCCGCTGGAGTTACGAGTCTGAAATAGTCGTGCGGCAATTGGCGCGTGATTTCCGTGATCGCCGCATCCCTTGTGATGTGATTCACCTTGATATTGACTACATGCGTGGCTACCGGGTTTTTACCTGGAGTCCCAAGCGCTTCCCTGATCCTAGTAAACTCGTGAGAGATTTGGCACTCTCAGGATTTAAGACAGTGACGATTGTCGATCCGGGTGTTAAATATGAGCCAGAAGCCGACTACCATGTCTTTGACAAAGGGTTAGAGCATGACTTTTTTGTGCGTCTAGCCGATGGCGGATTGTTCCATGGCTATGTTTGGCCCGATAAAGCTGTATTTCCCGATTTCCTGCGACCAGAGGTGCGTACTTGGTGGAGCAACCTACATCAAAGCCTGACTGATATTGGTGTAGCTGGAATTTGGAACGATATGAATGAACCAGCAATTGATGATCGTCCCTTCGGAGATCCTGGTCATAAAATTTGGTTTCCCCTGGATGCACCCCAAGGAGCAGATAATGAGCGTACAAATCATGCAGAAGTCCATAATTTGTATGGGCTAACGATGGCTCAGGCGGCAAGTGCTGGATTGGAACAGTTGCGCCCGACTGAACGCTCATTCGTACTGACACGCTCAGGCTACGCTGGCGTGCAGCGTTGGTCGTCTGTATGGATGGGTGATAACCAGTCTTTATGGGAGCATCTGGAGATGTCATTACCGATGCTGTGTAACATGGGGTTGTCGGGGGTGGCATTTGTCGGGTGTGATATCGGTGGTTTTGCTGGCAATGCCACAGCAGAATTATTTGCCCGTTGGATGCAGGTGGGGATGCTTTACCCTCTGATGCGCGGTCATTCGGCCATGAGTACTGCTCGTCATGAGCCTTGGGTGTTCGGCGCTCACGTTGAACGCATCTGCCGCGAATATATCGAGCTGCGCTATCGGCTACTTCCCTATCTATATACCCTGTTCTGGGAAGCAGCAACGACTGGCGCACCAATATTACGCCCTTTGTTGTATCATTTCCCGCAAGATCTAAAGACCTACACGCTCTACGACCAGGTATTACTCGGCCCCTCACTCATGGCAGCACCGATTTATCGTCCTGGAATTGAGTACCGAGCAGTATACCTCCCAGAAGGAACTTGGTACGACTGGTGGAGTGGCGAACGCTACTCAGGCTCAACCCATATTCTGGCTCATGCCCCATTAGAGCGAATGCCACTTTACGTGCGGGCGGGGGCAATTATCCCAATGGGACCAGTGATGCAGTACACTGATGAGCATCCGCTTGACCAGTTGACGCTGCGCATTTGGTCTGGTGATGGCGAATGGCAGCTTTATGAAGATGATGGGCATACCTTTGAGTACAGGAATGGTGCCTGGGCAACAACACAATACCGTGTCAGTAGGGTTGGGCAACAGACAATTGTGGAGATTGCAGCGCGTGAGGGAAATTGGACACCTCCGGTGCGTGAGGTATCTGTAGATCTTGTCGGCGTCGGAGAGCAGAGTTTCCAAGATGATGGCACAGCACATCGTCTAGTGTTTTAAGAAAACTGCCGATTATTTTCCAATGCAAAATCGGCTGAAAATTCGGTCAAGGACTGACTCCGTAACCTCTTCGCCAGTGATTTCTCCTAAAGCTTGAATTGCACCTCGCAGATCGATTGATAAGAAATCAAGGGGTAGTTGTTGGGCTACTGTTGCTTGCACCTGTTGGAGAGATATTTTAGCCCTTGTCAAGGCTGCTGCTTGTCTTTGGTTAATTGCCAAATCTAGATTAGCTGAATCGATCTTTCCAGCTTGCACTGTCTCCAAAATAGCTTGTTCTAAAGCTTGAATTCCTTGGTTTTGAGCAGCAACTGTTTTGATAACGTGGCGAATGGATGCTGGGTATTGCACTGCTTCTGCTGTTGCTAGATCAATTTTGTTAATGACCAGAATGAGAGGACGATTTTGCATTTGGGTGTAAATTTCCTGCTCGGCAGCTGTCCAGCCAACTGAGGCATCAATCGTGAGGAGTACGAGATCGGCAAAGAGGGCAGCCGAACGCGATCGCTCGACGCCAATCTTCTCGACTCGATCGGCTGTCTCCCGAATCCCTGCTGTATCGAGTACCTGCACTGGAATGCCCCCCACGACTAGCTGAGACTCCACCAAATCGCGGGTTGTCCCAGGCATGTCAGTTACAATAGCGCGATCACTCTGGCTCCAGGCATTCAACAAACTCGATTTACCCACATTTGGACGCCCGATGATTGCCACTTTCAATCCGGTACGCAGCAATTCTCCCCGCTCGGCTGTGGCTAAGATGTGAGTAACTTCTGCCAACACCTGCTCAATTTCTACTTGGAGTGCTGGTTCATCTAGTGGTAGCAAGTCCTCTTCAAAATCAATCCGAGCTTCAATCTCAGCTAAGATTTCCAGGCATCTAGCACGTAATTGACGGATGGGATGAGCTAACTTGCCCTGTAAACCAGCTAAGGCAGTTTGAGCTGCTTGGGAGGATTTAGCTCCCACCAGATCGGCAACACTCTCAGCTTGAGTCAGATCTAGCCGCCCGTTTAAAAACGCTCTTAAGGTAAATTCTCCTGGCTGAGCTAGCCTTGCCCCTTGCTCTAAACACAATTGCAGCACCTGCTGCACGGCGATAATTCCTCCATGGCAATGGAACTCTACGACATCTTCACGGGTATAGGAGCGGGGAGCCTGCATGATCAGCAATAGTGCTTCATCTACCAGTTGATGCGTTTGAGGATGACGGATATAGCCGTAGAGTATGCGATGACTTTCCCAAGTTTGACGCCCAGGAGCATGGAATAAGCTGCGGGCGATCGCCATTGCCTCTACCCCCGACATCCGTACAATGCCAACGCTACCTTGTTGGGGAACGATAGCTGTAGCGATCGCGGCTATAGTTCCACCTGTTGCAAAACTCTCGGACATCTTGCCCAATGAAAAACTCTATTTGCTAGCGTAGCAGTCCTACATGACTCCAAAACGCGATCTCTCCTTACCTTGACTATTACCGAAGCCCTTATAAAGTGAGGCTGTGGCTATCTTTCATTCAATAAAGCCCGATCTCTGAGGTCTGTTACCATGTCCATACCTGATTAGATTGACCACTTATCTCCTGAACTTATCAGGGCTTGCATGATGGAACAAATAATAACAAATTAGCCACAGGCGTTACCTTTATTGTTGAATGTGAAACCTGCTGCCCGAACTTTATAACCTGATAGGTAGTGTTAAAATAAGTTCTATCAATGAACCAAAATTCGTGAGAGTGCTAAGTCACTCTTCACTAGAGTAAGGTTTGGATGGAAAATGATGAATCCTTAAGATTAAGCCATAACTTAATTTCATGGAAAATATAGACAGAATTTCAGTCAACTCTCAAATCCACTTTGGTAAGCCTTGCATAGCAAGTACACGTATTACTGTACAGAGTGTTCTCGAATTGCTGAGCGAGGATTTTTCATTTGAAGACATTATTCGAGAATATCATCCAGACTTGCAAATTGAGAATATTCGTGCCTGCCTACGGTACGCCATTGCGCTGGTAGCGGCTGAAGATATTCATTTTGTATCTGCCCAAGCATGAGATTCTTACTGGATCAAGATGTTTATGCTATAGTAGTGAAATTCTTCGATGCAGGACATGATGTAGTTCTTGCGGCTCAGATTGGTCTTTCACAAGCAAGTGATGAAGAAATACTCAGGATAGCACAGGGGCAGAACCGCATTCTTGTCACGCGAGATAGGGACTACGGAAATCTCATTTTTGTTAGAAATATTGGTACTGGTGTTATTTATCTTCGAATTCTGCCTAAAACTGTCAATTCAGTTCATAATGAATTAGCAAAAATTATAGAAACCTATTCAGAAGTAGAGTTAGAAAGAGCGTTTGTGGTTGTAGAATCGGATGGACATAGGTTTAGAAAACTATCTTTTTAATATAGGTATTCTTGCTCCGGGAAAGGCGTAATAGCTAACGAGTACAGAAATTGAAATCTTTAATGCAGATTTTGATGTTCACATTGAAGAGAAAAATAGCTAAGGCTTTTTTCAAAGATTTGGTATCTTTCTACATTTGAAATACGCCTTATCTACTTGGAAAGTATCTAATAACATCTCGGCATTCTTATTGAGAACAGCTACGTCATAGAAGCCGCTGTTATCTAAACCCTTCACAACATCATATACTTCATACCAAGTTTGATAAAGCGTAACATCTTTTCTTATCCAAATCATGTTTTCCTGCTCAAAAATAGTCGCGGCAAATTCTGCTACTTTTTGATCCATGTTTGTCTTAGCACGAACAGCACAGACAATATCGTCTTCAACTATTGCGAAAGAGCCTACCCAAGACGTTTCATATTTATATGCAAGATTGAGATCGAAAAGGAACCATCCTCCCGGATGCAGTGATGAATTAACATTTCTGAAAACATCTATGAGTTCCTTAAGGCTCATGATGTGATTCAAACTATCGTTGAGGGAGAAAGCAGCATCAAACACACTATGCGATTGAAAGTACCTAGCATCTGCCAATACGAAACGGGCACCAGGGGCATTCTGCTGAGCATAGTCCAAGAGATTGCTAGACCCATCAATTCCTGTGACAGTGTAACCTTCATTTAATAGTGCTTGTGTTATGTGACCAGTACCGCAGCATAAATCGAGAATAGTGGCTGATTTGGGAATGTCCTCCAGGATCAACTTCTTTAGAAGAGGAATGGCTCTGGCACCGTAACTTGGACCCCAATGAGAATTGTAAATTTTGGCAAAACCATCATAATCAGCGTAACGCACGGTTGATTTCACATGATGCCTCGTTGAAATGTTCTAAGCGCTTCGCCTAGATTGTCTTTAGCAAGCAGGATGCAACGCTTTAGTAAAATGCTAAACTAACTACCCTCCAGTTGCAGGATGCAGTTTTCCGGAGGTCTTTATGAACACGCTTAAAATCCCTGACCAACAGAGGAGATAAATGGATGACAAAGGGAGATAAGCAGTTACGAACCACTTTTGATCAAGTGGCAATGCTTTATGACCAAGCACGACCAGGCTATCCAGAGGAACTATTTGACGCTATCGTGTCTCTATCAGGAATTCCATCAGATGGAAGGATACTTGAAATCGGTTGCGGCACTGGTCAAGCTACAGTACCTTTGGCTCGTCGAGGTTATCGTCTCCTCTGCCTCGAACTGGGGGAGAACCTCGCTGCCGTTGCCCGACACAAACTGGCTGCTTATCCTTTAGCAAAGGTGCATACCGGAGCCTTCGAGGACTGGTCGATAGAAGAGGGAGCCTTTGATTTAGTGTTCGCGGCGACAGCTTTTCACTGGCTCGACCCAGCAATTGCCTATCCCAAAACTGCTTGTGCCCTCAGAACAGGGGGAGCAATTGCCCTATTTTGGAACTTGCATGTGCATAGCGACACTAGCGCGTGTTGCTTTGAAGCAGTGCAGCAGCTTTACTATCGCTTTGTGCCTGAACTAGTTAAAGATGATAAACCTCTCCCTCATCCTGACGAGGTGGAGGACAAAACAGGCGAGATCGAGCAGACAGGTTTGTTTGGCAAGGTAACAGTTCGTAAGTATCAATGGGATGTTGCTTACAACGCTGCCAGCTATATCGACGTTTTAAAAACTTACTCTGGTCACATAAATTTGGACAGTAGCAAACGAGAGCGCCTGTTTCATGAGATTGCAGAGTTAATTGACACTAAGTTCAACGGTTGTATTACCAAGAGTTACTTAACGGCTCTCTACATAGCCCACCGGAAGTAACTCGCTGCAATTGAAGACCAAAGCGCGGCACTATGAGTTGTCATGGAGCCTAGTCATCGCCTCTTCCCAAGAGTCGGTCTACTTTATTCTCAATGCTAGTCAGCTTCCGCAGGATTGTAGGGCGATCGCTATCTAGGGAACTGAGTAGGTTAGCGATTCCAATTGTTGCTTGGCGCAGTTCTGCTCTTTCTTCTTGAGCTTCCTCTTGTCTTAGAGCCAGTTCGGCTAAGCGATCAGCTAATGCTTGAATTGCTCGCGAATTAGAATCAACAATCTGCTGCGTCTGGAGCTGTAGTGCTTCTATCCTGTCTAGCCTGTCATTACTGTTGGTCATGGTTTTTTGCTGGCTCTATCTTCTACTGTATTAAAAATTGCAGTTCTGCTCTTTCTATTTCAATTGTTGAATATACCCCTTAACACCAATTTTTATGACCCTACTCAACCCCAATCAAAGCTACACGTTTAGCCGATACTTTGAGCTAGGCTTTGAAGCGAGTGAACTGGCAGGAGAATTTGGCTACTCTTTAACTCGCAAGGTATTAAACCTACCTCAATTCTCTGGTGAACTCGACCGTTTGCAAGAGTTGCGGGAGCGAATTGAAGAGGTGTTGCCTTATGTACCACTAACGAGTGAGTTGGCTCGGCGGGAAATCCTGATCTCGCGAGTAGTGACGGAGCTGATTCATTACACTCATGCAGAGCTACGAATCGAGTATCCACTAAAGGTCTCGGAGCAGCTTCAGGGTAGTCTAGATTATTTATTGAGAGTTAATACGCCAAAGTCCCAACTTTTGATTATTGAAGCCAAATATGAGGATTTGACTAGAGGATTTACACAATTGGTTGCGGAACTAATAGCAATCGACCAATGGGATGGCTCGCCACAAGTCCCCGTTCAACCTATTTTGGTAGGGGCAGTCTCAACTGGAACTATATGGCAGTTTGGCACGTTATACCGGAGCGCAAAGCATTTTGAGCAAGGAATTAACAGTTACCGAGTGCCAGAGGACTTGGAATCTCTTATGCGGATTTTGGTAGCTGCTTTACTCCGCCACATTGCTTAAGAACCTGACGAGGCTTTATCTTGAGGCGGACCGGATGCTTGAGACGGTTCATCAGCATTGGGGGCAACGGCTGCACCTTGCGGTTGAGAGCGTTGTTGACGTTTTTTGCGTTCTGCTGAAAGTACATCTGCCATCACAGTCAGCGCCTGCGCCATTTTTTCTAAGTTACTGCGGTACAGATCCAGATCTTTCTGTAGTTTATCCTCCGATAGGTGTAGAGCAGCAGAAATTTGCTTTAAAGCCTCCATCCGCTGCTTTTCGTCCTTAACCAGTTCAGCATCAGCTAGCTCTAACAAGGTGAATACACCAATAGCAAACAAACGACTGTACTTAAAACTGGGGTTATTTGCGATCGCCCGCACCTGTGACTGCAAATCGCTAGTTCCATCTATCTGAGTTGACCCACTCACCCAAGCAATTAGATCTTGTATTGATAAACTCTTAGCGAAAGCTGCTATTCTCTCAGCATCCTGTCGGTACTGTTGCGGATCGCTTTCTACAGATTGACATAGGGCGTTAAAGATCGGGGCTTCGTCCCGTGCTGGCTGGTAGCCCTGCATAAACCGCTCGAAGGCAGTAAAGACGCCCAAGGCATATATGGGATTGTAGCTAAAATCGACATTAACCGACAGCAAGTGCATTTCTACCATCAACTCTTCTATCACCCGACGATAGATGGTATTGATGGGACGGGTGTGGAGGGAGTAGAAGGCTCGCTTGGTATCGGAAACAGTGCGAACGTTATTCACAACTCAGACCTAACGGGAAGACGTATAATCTATTGTCTCGCTAAAGAGCGACTTTTGCCAAGGCAACAAGGCTTAGGCACCATCTCCCGATCTCCGATTATTGGGAGATGAACAACTACCTCGCTGGATATCTGCCCTAAATTGGCGGATCTACAGCAGAACTTCTGTATGTCTGCCCCAGCTAATTCAGCAGAACAACTATAATATTTGGATGTATTTTATACATGTATCCTTTAATGGATTTGCCCTTCTCTCCAGAGCTTATTGCTCTTGCTCGCTATCTAACTGGTGAATTTGATAACCAAGAACAGGCACTTGCCGAGCCAGCGTGGTATGTCCACCTCCGTCTCTGGCAACGACCAGTCCCTTTATTTACAGAAGACAGCATCACCCTCTTTGCTGAACAAGCCAGCGTCATCAATCTGGATAGACCTTATCGCCAGCGCTTGATGCGGCTACAGGGAGGCAATTCAGATGCATCGCTACAGGTTCAGTACTATATGCCCAAACAGCCAGATGTCCTACTTGGTGGCGGTCGTAACCCTGCCTTACTCGAAACCCTATCACCCGATCAATTCGAGCTGCTACCGGGTTGCCTGCTTACCGTCACGCAGCAACAGATAGCACCAAACCACTATCACTTTTCTGCCGCCCTGCCCCCTGAGGCTCGTTGTTGCTTCACCTATAACGGTCAAACAACACATGTTTCCCTAGGCTTTGAGGCACGAGAGGCAGAATTTTTAAGCTACGACAAAGGAATTGACCCTGCAACAGGCAAAGCTTTGTGGGGAGCTATCCTCGGCCCATTTCGTTTCCACAAACGTTAACGTTCTTAAAGGAGGAGCCTCCCTTGAGCAACGCTCTTTGCTTCGTCAAGATACTTCCTTCCCCCAATTCGCCCAGTCCTGAGGCTTTAAGAAAACTTCATATAACTCCGCTTCCGGCGTATTGGGTTCCGGTTTGTAGCCATATTCCCAACGCACCAAAGGCGGTAAAGACATCAGAATCGACTCAGTGCGTCCATTAGTTTGAAGACCAAAAATCGTGCCCCGGTCATAAACAAGGTTAAATTCTACATACCGACCTCGGCGGTAGAGCTGGAATTGGCGTTCGTGATCGCCATACTCTAGGGACCGCCGTCGCTCCACAATTGGTAGATAGGCAGGCAAAAACCCTTTGCTACAGCTAGAGACAAAAGCAAAAATATCCTCCCAAGTTCGGGGCTCTAGCGTTCCTACCTCGTTACTGTAGGCTGCCGCATTGCCATTGGGATGCGGTCCTCGATACAACTGACCCTGACCATCTTGATAGTCAAAAAAGATGCCGCCTACTCCTCGATTTTCCTGGCGATGCTTTAGGTAAAAATATTCATCACACCAGTATTTGAACACCGGGTAGTAATGTGGATGGCAAGCATCGCAAGCTTGCTTCAGCGTGGTATGAAAATGGGCAGCATCTTCAGCAAAAGGATAGTAGGGTGTCATGTCTGTGCCGCCACCAAACCACCAGACTGGTCCCGCTTCAAAGTAGCGATAATTGAGGTGAACAGTTGGAATGTATGGATTGCGGGGATGCAACACCATCGACGTACCTGTGACATAAAAGTTATGTCCCTTTGCCTCCGGACGTTGTGCGAGAATCGAGGGTGGTAGTTGCTCCCCCCAGATCTCAGAAAAGTTGACCCCAGCTTGTTCAAATACAGCTCCATCCCGGAGGACACGCGATCGCCCTCCACCTCCTTCATCCCGTTCCCACGCATCTTCTTGAAATCTACCTTTTCCATCTAGCTGTTCTAAGGCTTGACAGATATTATCTTGTAGCTGTTGCACCAATTGACTAACCCTAGCCTTGGCATCAACTGGAGGGAGAGATTTGGATGGATTAGCTTGAGGAGTTGAAGCAGTCGTCATAATATCAACATTAATTCCTCATTTATCTTCTCTCAAATTAGAATTAGTAGATCTACTTAAGCTACATTCATCTCTCACTATCAGAGCCGAGAGATTATGGTTAAAATACAATATCCTATCAGAATAGTTGCCAACCACACCAGTTTTCCTGCCATGCTATAGCCATGAGGATCAAGAAGATGCAAGGCTGCTTATCCAAAATCATCTACTGTCAAAGACGCTGGTTTGGCTGTTCTTTAGCACGAACTTATCGAGAGATTAGTTCTGCCTCTGTGGATGAGCTGTGGCAGAAGGTCGTTGACTTGGACGACGTCTCCTGGCATCCAGTACTGGCAAGAACTAATGTTCCTTACGGATTGGTGCCCAAACCTGGGCTGATCTTTCAGGCAGTGACGCGTCTAGGTCCAATTCCCATCCGTATTTTTGTGGAGCGGGTAAACCCTAGGGAGTTGCTGAGTGTGAGAGTGATAGCAATTCCGGGTGTGGAAGAACGAGTCACATATCGGATGGAATCAACAGTTTTTGGGACCTGTGTATCGTACTCAGTGACCTTGCGCGGCTGGCTGTCACCACTCATCTGGCCTTTGTCACGACCTTCTGCTGCTCGGGTAGCAGCAGCTTTAGTCGCAGCGGTTGAAAAGGCGGCACGACCAGCTATGCAAAGCAAGAAAAAAGCCCTTAAGGATGGGTGTTTTGATTGTTAGCTGCTGATAATGAGGCACTGCCTAAACATGAGCGCTGACAATTCCAGACCACTGGACTTTTTTCCTGGGGTCGCGGCGGTAGGAAAAGAACCGCATATCTTGATAGGTACAATGAGGTGCGATCACCACCTGGTCAGGACCAATACCCAACTGCTCCAGCTGTAGAGCGATCACCCGACGGATATCTAGTCGGACTCTATCTGGTTTAGAGTCTGCTAGGAGAGGAGAATTTGGCAAATGGTGCAAACCATCTAGAATCGACTCGGTAGCGGTGTCTGGATCGCCCGGAATAATGCTGGCTCCCACTAGGGCTGCTACCTGCAAGGATACCTGGTAGACTGAACCCGAGATTGCAGGTCCTAAGACTACACGCAAATCCTGAAGTCTGCTACCTCGATCGCGGAGTCGGGCGATCGCTTGTGGCACAATTTTTGTTGCTGTTCCGCGCCATCCAGCATGAATTGCTCCCACTTGTCCAGTTTTGCCGTCTGCTATCAACGCTGGGGTACAGTCAGCACTTGCAACCCACACCGCCTGGGACTGTCGCTCGGTGATTAAACCATCTGCCATCCCAGATTCAGACGTACCATTATCCATTGAGCTACCGATTTCTGAAGGAGTGAGGACAGTATTACCATGTACCTGTTTGAGCTGATAAACCTCAGCATCAGGCTGGAACACCTTCACTAGCTCTAACGGGGAGCGAGGCCAAAACTTCTGAGTAAAAAAGCCATGGGGCCAGGGTTTTAGGAGGCTGCAAGTTAAATAGGGCAATTCTTCCCAAGTTTGCCATTGCCAAGTATGCATGGACATCAAAGAATGCGCGAAAAAGAATGTGCGAACTTCATATTAGCCTGAGAGATAGGATTCGGATTTATATAGCTAGCTTCTATCCCCTGGAATAAATTTGCTTAAGCCAGGATACAATCAGTTTGGGCTATAGCTAATCGTCTCATTGGCTAACTAGAAACAACCAAGAGGAAAAATGACTCAGCGAACTGAAGAATTTGCCCGGCTATGCTTACGCCACTCGCCAATTACGCATGCTTCTCGATCCTTAATAGTACAAAGCCTGAGTTGTGTAGGTGGTCTGGGTATCCTCAGTAGTGGTCTGGTTTGGGCTCAAACTGGAACTTCACCAAGCACCGTCACCTTGCCCACCGCTGATGTGAGGCTCCCAATAGCAGCTCCAGCAAAATCGGTTCCTGAAAATCCTCAACCCACAGCGGCAAGTCTTTCCCCAGTACCAGTCCGACTGGAAAGAAAACAACCACAGCTTCTTCCCACTTCCGATACAATAACCCCATCAATCGATCGAGTTGGTGCTGTTATCACGCTCCCCCAACCCGTTAGCCGCCCAGTTCCGGCTCAACCTACTCGAACTCTAGAAAAAACTGCCACCAATCCTGCTACAGATTACGATAGCGCTTATATTGACCCGACTAAATACAGTGTTGGTGCTACAAGTGCCTATCAAGCTCCAAGTCAAGTCGTACTGATGGAACGTTCGACTGGCTGTAAAACTGTTTTGCGCCCAGGACAAGGGCTGTCTGGCAGTCTTTGTGGTGCGGCAGAATTACCCTCAGAACCAGCAAGTAGGGCGGCACTTGGCTATAGAGCTAGAGGTTCAGCAGAAAATAGCATCGCTAGTTCTATGGTTCAACCGCCCAGATGGACGGGCAGGAATGAAAACGTTGCTGCAACCGGGCTCCCTCCAGTTCCAATTGGTCCCATTAGTGTCAGTTCTAACGGATTTAGCGCTACTCAGCAGCCTGCTACAGCTTCTGACTTGATGGCTCTGAAGAATATAGGAGACATGTCTTTACCGGAAACTGTGACTCTGCCACCCCGTAGTGCCATGTTGGGATACCAGCAATTCCCACCACCAAATGAACAGCCAGATAATGCTGATACAGGGCTACAGTTTCCGCTCAGTATTCCTGCCCCAATTACTTCAATCTTTGGCTGGCGGATTTCTCCGGTTACAGGCAGTAACGATTTCCACCCCGGGACCGATTTAGGGGCACCCCTAGGTACACCAGTGATGGCAGCATATGCAGGTAACGTGGTAGTTGCTGACTATATGGGCGGTTACGGCTTAGCAGTTGTTCTCCAACACCAAAAACCTATTGAACAGACCCTATACGGGCACCTCTCACAAATCTTTGTGCAACCTGGTCAATGGGTCCAGCAAGGAGCCATAATTGGGCGTGTTGGCAGCACTGGTCTGTCTACTGGTCCTCACCTTCACTTTGAAATCCGCCAGATGACTCCTGCCGGATGGGTTGCCATCGACCCTGGCGTTCAGTTGCAGCACGCTATGGCTCGGTTGGTAGATACGTTGCGTACTGCCCAGGCACCCAAACAAACAGCTCAAGTCCCCAAGCCAATGGTTAAGGGCGGCTAGTTAGCGGGTGAGAAATTTGCTGCTAGCATGAGGAGCTTTGATTTTGGTGCCGTTCGGCTGCGGCAGAGAGGTTACAAATAGCCATGTTCTGCTAAAAATGCTGGTGTCACCTCAACTGAACCATTGCTAGAGTTATTGAGCAACTTTTCCACGTATTTGCCTAAAATATCACCTTCTAAATTTACCCAGCTACCTGCTCTTAGATCGCGGAGATTGGTCTCGGCATAGGTAAGGGGAATCACCGCTACCTTAAACCACCTCCCGTCTAAGTCGCAGTTGGCTATTGTTAGACTTACACCATTAACAGCAATACTGCCTTTAGGGACGATATAGCGGGCGATCGCGTCAGATGTAGTAAAACTCATTTCCCAGGATGTCGCTGTTTGCTCCACCGTCTGCAAGCAACCAAGCCCGTCCACATGACCCATAACAAAATGACCGCCGAGCTTGCTACCAACCCGCAGTGAGGCTTCTAGGTTAACAAAGCCATTATCTAATTGCCGCTGCCCTAGGGTAGTACGACGAAGTGTTTCTGGCGAAGCCGCAGCAGTAAACCCTTGGGGCAACACCTCCATTACAGTCAAGCAAACGCCATCAACTGCCACACTGTCACCAACGGCAAGGTCATGCAAGATTGAGGCAGCTGTCTCGCTCATACAGGTAATTTGATAAGTATGGCTCCCTAGCGGTCGAATCGTTCCTAATGTCTGAACTAGTCCTGTAAACATGGTGCGTTTGAGCCTAAATGACTGCTACTTTGAACACTTTCCGCTCACTTTGCTAGGATCGAAAATGATATGGTCTGAGTCTAGAACTTACCATAACAACTACCTTAAATCTGTATCAGGTATTGAAGCAACTTTGGCAGCCGTCCGAGTCCGTCAACACGTCAACCCCTTATCCCAGAAGTATCAAACCCCAGTCAACCCGCTCAATTGGGAAGATATCTATAGCAACTCTACACAACCGTTGCATTTAGATATCGGCTGCGGTAAAGGACATTTCTTATCGAGCATGGCTCAGATAGAACCTAGATGGAATTTTCTGGGATTGGAAATACGCAAACCTTTGGTACAGGAGGCGATAGCGCGGCGGGATCAGCTAAGACTGACCAATCTCCACTACCTATTTTGCAATGTGAATAACTCATTGCGTCCACTGCTCGGAAGTTATCCAACAGGTGCCCTACAACGAGTCACAATCCAGTTCCCCGATCCTTGGTTCAAACATCGACATGCCAAACGCCGATTAGTGCAACCGCAATTAGTGGCAGAATTAGCGACTTATCTGGCAGTTGGAGGCATTGTGTTCCTCCAGTCAGATATTGAGACACTAGCTATGGAAATGTGCGATCACTTCGCTGCTCACCCTGCTTTTCAGAGGCAGGGAGGACAAGCATGGCTATTAGAAAATCCCCTATCAGTACCAACTGAACGGGAAAAATCTACTCTGGTACAGGGAGAACCTGTTTATCGCGCTCTGTTTATCCGAGACTAGATCCAGTTAATCAACCACTCATTGACCCAACTCGGTATCCGCTGGCTGAGCCAAGGAGGCAACAAATAGATGTCAAAGCGTGGCAGTCGTGCATGATAGCCCTCTGGAGTCAAGGGAAGACCCAAGTAGATAGGCATCCAGTAGATAAAAGCTAGCAGGATGATAAAGACTAGGGTGACGCCTAGGGCTCGGATGTCACGTCGATAACTAGAAAGCCAATGGTCAACTAGCCAAGCGAACGCTAACACCGCAAATACATAAGATTCCATATAGTGATATAGGAATGTACAGCGAGTGACCTTTACCCAAGGCAGCAGGTTGGCAATCCAGTTAAGAACCAGATAAAGAGCAATTTGGATTTGGAAAGGTTGCCAACTAACTCTTATGGTTGAAACATCAAAACGCAAGGCAAATACCCAGATCCAAAATTGATGCGTCAGCATCCACAGTAGCCATAAGATTGCAACCGTTGAGAACCACCATAAGAAGGGATTCCCAATGTCGTGAACATCATACACGACTTTTCCATCAATTCCAGGCAGAGGCGGCCCCATAACTGGCAATGGATCTGTAAGCCTCTGAGTTGTTGCATAAAAGAAAGCCACTGGTCTTAGCATCAAAGGCCAAGTGTACCAATGAGAACAATAGGGATGTACTTTCGGACCATCGCCAACCCGTTCGTGGTAAGCCAAGATCTGACTTTGCACTTCCCAAAAATCAAATCTTGGATTGAGTTGGAGGTGAGGAATCCATTCAACCCAATAGAAAAAGGCAGGAATAATCGCTAAATAGAATAGAACGTGCCAAGCATTCAGCTGTGTCAAGTATCCTAAAGCAGTCTTCCTCTGTATGACTTCAGGGTTGGCAGCAGTAGCTCTGGACTGAAAGTATCGCACCAAGCGCAGTGCCCAAGCAGTCAGCCAGATTAAATATGCTCCTAGCAAAAATCCTAATCCATTCCACTTGACAGAAGCTGCGGCACCAAATCCAATACCAGCTAGGGTTAGCCAAAGCCCACGTCCGCGCCACCAACGTAGTAACCCTCGGCGGAGAATTACAGCTAAAGTTAACCAAAACCCCCTCCTCACTCGCCGACGCAGCAACCCTCGTTGGAGAATTGCAGCTAAAGCTGACCAAAACCTACGACCTAGCCCCCGACGTTCCAATGCCCGCAATAAAAACCATTGCCCCAATAGCCCAAAGATAACTAGATAGACGTTATTCAAGGCATAACGTGAATCTACCAAAAAGATGCCATCGGTTGCCGCGAGTAGAGCCGCAATCAAAGCATAGCTCTTGCGGTAACTCAGCTGATAGGCTATCCCCGCCATCACGAGAGGAATAAAAGAGCCAGTCAGAGCGTTCAACCAGCGATAGCTCCAAGTGGAATGAACAGAGCCAGCCAGACTATTCATTGCATCTCGTCCGAAGGGAAGGCGATCGCCTATCCACATCCCAATGGCAATCAGATATTTACTTAACGGTGGATGACCGTCAAAAAAGCGGGTATGGGTCAGGTAGTTATTGGCAAATTTAGCGTAATAGACCTCATCAAACACTAGAGTGTTAAACCGACCCAGTCCCCAAAATCGCAGGGCTAGACAGAATAAAAATACTCCAGCCAGTCCAATTGTGAACCATGGCAACGGCTGGCTGTTAAGCTTTTTGAACCCGGACATAGCTGCTAGCAACTGAATTTTAGGGGATTTTGAGGAATCTTTTGAGAGAATTTCACTGTTAATGAGTATTCGAGCTACTGCTACCCTGTAGGTCGGGCGGCAGCATCACCTGATTGATTGCATGGATAACGCCATTGCTGGCTACAATATCTGCGTTTGTCACGTTAGCGTTGTTTACCATGACTTCGCCTTGGCTAACTTTGATCTGTAACGGGCTACCTTCTGTTGTTTGGACTTCGCCCGTTTTCAGTTGGGTGGATGCGATCTTCCCAGGGACTACGTGGTATGTCAATATCTTAACCAGCAAGTCTTTATTCTCTGGCATCAACAACTGTTGCAAAGTAGCTGGCGGCAGCGTAGCAAACGCTTGGTCTGTTGGAGCAAAAACGGTAAAGGGTCCTTTTCCTGCGAGTGTTTTATCTAGTCCTGCTGCTGCCAAAGCCATTGTCAGAGTTTTGAAGGAGCCGTTTGCTGCTGTGACAGCCACTATATTGTTCTGAGTTCTAGTTGTTGGCTGATTAGAAGAGGGTGTCGTAGTGTTTGAAGGCGTGCTACCCCTACCTCTATAAGGAAGCTCGTTAAAAATACTGGGGTGGGGATTGAGAGAGCCTCCTGAACTCTGTGCTCCGGCAGGGAAACCGATTAAGACACTAGCAGCTACTACTCCCAGCAGGTTAACAGCCAATTTCTTGAGCAGAGCAGAGTGATGTTCAATTTCCACAGTAATTTACCCTCCCATCAAGCGACTTTCAAGTCTTACGCCAGGTTTAATTGTTACCAGAAACTGGTACGAGAGGCAAGTAAGAGCTTTTGACGCAAATTTTGATACCTCAACACTCGTTGGCCCAATTCAAAGTCTAAAATCCAAAATCTCAAACTAGTATTGCCGCTCCTGCCTCTACGTCTTTAGAATATTCCCCTCGACAGATTGGATCGCGTAGTTCGAAGTGATAGGTTATACGTGTCTAATTAAAAAAATCAGAAACAAGGAACAAGAAGCGATGTGGGGAATAATTGCTTGGATCATACTAGGTCTGATTGCTGGAGCCATTGCGAAAGCCATTTATCCTGGATACCAAGGTGGAGGGTTCTTAGCAACTACGATCTTAGGAGTTGTGGGCGCGTTGGTCGGAGGCTGGATAGGTAACCTTATATTCCCTGGAAGTACTGGCGCAGCAGCAGCGTCTGTAGGGGCACTGACAGTCGGCGGAGTTGTATTTGCTGTGCTTGGCGCTCTTATCGTTCTGTTTGTATGGGGCTTGCTGTCACGCCGTGCAGTATAAGCATAAAGCATTTACTGCTTTAGAATGTTTTATTTACTCTCCCTCAAACGCATGTTTGAGGGAGTCTTGTTGTGGTTTTCAGTTATTTAGCCCAAACAATTATAAGAGTTTGACTGTTTGCTGATAATGAGAGTAAGAATCGGAGAAACAAGATGTTAGAGTTATATCAATTTGAACTATCTCAGTACAGTGAAAAAGTTCGGTTAGTTCTAGATTACAAGGGGCTAGCATATCGCAAAATCGAAGTTACCCCAGGAATTGGACAGGTAGAACTCTTCAGGCTGACTGGTCAGCGACAAGTACCTGTTCTGAAAGATGGAAGCCAGGTTGTGGCAGATTCGACTGAGATCGCTAAATATTTAGATCAGCAATATCCCGATAGACCACTAATTCCCACTGACCCAAAACAGCGAGGACTGTGCTTACTAATTGAGGAATGGGCAGATGAATCTATTGGGACGAAAAGCAGACAAGTACTATTCGGGGCTCTTAGCAAAAATCAAAGTCTCCGTAAGTCACTCTTGCCCGCCGCTACGCCTGATATTGTTAAGGTTTTAGTGGAAGCTGTACCAAGCGAGTTGCTACAGGTGTTGGGCTTTGGTGTTGGCTTGAGCCAAGAAGTGGTTAAGAGGGCAGAAGCCGATCTCAAGCAAGACTTAGAGGCTCTCTGCCTGCTCTTGGCAGACAGTCCCTACTTAGTGGGAGACCAACCGACACTGGCAGATTTTGCTGTGGCAGGTTTGTCAATTTTGCTCAAGTTTCCAGAGGAACCTTATCTCAACCTACCTGCAACGTTAAGAGGCAAAGGAGTGCCAGGATTAGCTGATAGTGTCGTCTATGAGCCGTTCTTCACTTGGCGTGATCGCCTCTATGCACAATATCGCCAGCCGCTAGTACCATCTAGCTACAAGAGTTCAGCACCTAATTCAATCAATATTGAGTAAGCCCTGCTCCAGATGGTCATTTTTTTAGTTTTAAGCCTTTCTTTTGCCGATTTTGTAGTATAAAACAAAAATTGACTTAAGATAAGCCAAAAAGTTCGCAATCTGAGCATGAATCTAGGTAAGCCATTAGGCTCAGTTACACAGGGCTCTCTCAGCCAGGGGTTAGAGGTGCGATTGCACCCTGACGTCTCAGTAGAAGATATGCGGGTGGGAAAGTTTCTGGTAGTAGAGGGGGTGCGATCGCGTTTCTTCTGTATGCTTACAGATGTAGCACTAGGGACATCTAGTAACCGGATTGTCGCTAACCCGCCTAATCCTGAAGATGATTTTTTACGAGAAGTGCTAGCTGGAGGTGGCACCTTTGGCACGGTTAACTTGACTCCCATGCTGATGTTCACTCCAGAAGAAATGAGCAACGGGGTGTTAGAAAGAGTCAGTATCAATGGGCAGAATTCATTAGCATCTTTTCAACCACAAAGCAGCAGTAAAATAGAATTGCTGCCAGTTAAGACGATCCCCAGTCACTTCAGTCAAGTTTACGATGCTAGCGTACGGGACTTTCGGGCAGTATTTGGTTGGGAAGATGACCCATCACGACGCAATTTTGCCATCGGTCAACCGCTGGATATGGATGTACCTATCTGTATCGATTTAGACCGATTTGTAGAACGTAGCAATGGTGTATTTGGGAAATCGGGGACAGGAAAATCTTTTCTGACTCGGTTACTGTTGTCAGGCATTATTCGCAAGCAAGCAGCAGTTAACCTAATTTTCGATATGCACTCAGAGTATGGTTGGGAAGCAACCTGCGAAGGCAAACAGTTTAGCACCGTTAAAGGTCTACGGCAATTGTTTCCAGGTCAAGTACAAATCTACACCCTTGACTCTGACTCTACCAAGCGGCGTGGTGTGCGCGATGCCCAGGAACTTTATCTCGGCTACGACCAAATTGAGGTTGAAGACATTATGCTGGTGCGTAATGAGCTAAATCTTTCGGAAGCTAGTCTGGAGAATGCTATTATCCTGCGCAATGAGTTTGGTCGATCTTGGATTGCCCAGCTGCTAGCTATGAGTAATGAGGAAATTGATTCCTTTTGTGAAGAAAAACGAGGGAATAAGTCTTCAATTATGGCTTTGCAGCGGAAACTGCTGCGTTTAGATGAGTTGAAGTATATGCGGACGAGCTGTCCCCATAACTATGTCGGTCAAATATTGGAGTCTTTGGATGCCGGAAAGCATGTTGTGATTGAGTTCGGCTCTCAGTCGAATATGCTGTCTTACATGCTGGCGACTAATCTCATTTCTCGTCGGATTCATCAGTCCTATGTCCGCAAAGCAGAGAAATTTTTGCAAACAAAGAATGTGAGTGATCGCCCTCGCCCTCTGGTCATTACCATCGAAGAGGCCCACCGCTTTCTTGACCCGGCTACTGTTCGCCAAACTATCTTTGGCACCATTGCTCGCGAGATGCGCAAATACTTTGTCACGCTCTTGGTCGTTGACCAGCGTCCATCAGGAATTGATAACGAAGTCATGTCTCAGGTAGGAACCCGGATCACGGCTTTACTTAACGACGAGAAAGACATTGAAGCTATTTTTACTGGTGTCTCTGGTGGTCAAAACCTCCGCTCTGTCTTAGCAAAGCTAGACTCAAAGCAGCAAGCCCTAATTCTAGGTCATGCGGTTCCTATGCCTGTAGTTGTCAGAACGCGACCCTACGATGAGACTTTCTACACCGAAATTGGGGATGTTGCTTGGGAAGAAAAGTCAGATGACGAAGTCTTTGCTGCCGCTGAACTTGCTAAAGCCGATCTGGGTTTTTAGTGATATCCTACCAGTATAGGGTCTTAGTTAGTTCGGTTATCCGGCTTCCTATTGGTGGCTAGTTAAGGGCTAGAAGAGTCATTATAGAAGAGTAAAGGTAATAGCAGATTGCTCTTAAGCCTGAGAACATTCCTCCGCTGCACCAGTTGTTAGTGCAGTCGAGGTTCTTGCTCTTTACGAGTCTCTCAATTCGTAATAATATAGATGAAGTCAAACTCATAACCGCTTCGTATTTTTTACTGTCTTGGTACTGGATTGTTCTCGGATTGCCAGATTACATATTTTGAGTACTGCTAAGTGTGAGTTAGCTGCTATTACCTGTGGTAAGAAGGTCTTTACATCTTCTGTGGGATGTTGGCTGATTTAACCTTGGTTAATGTCCTAATAGAACGCAGATGATTGTTCTTCATTGCCGCTCTACCCACTGAATAGATATTTAGCATTCGAACTGTCTACGGAGTTGACGACGCAACGATGCCCACAGTTAACACCAAAACTGAAAAACCCAACACCACCAAGTTTACAGCTGACATGGTGCGTACCTACCTGCGTGAGATCGGTCGTGTGCCGCTACTAACGCGCGAACAAGAGATTGTTTATGGCAAGCAGGTGCAGCAATTGATGCCCCTACTTGAAGCTAAAGCGGTCTTAGCGAAAAAACTGCACCGCGAACCGACCACACAAGAGTGGGCGACACATGTTCATGTTAGCGAGACCGAATTAAAAGAAACTGTGCGGCGCGGACAGCGCTCTAAGCAAAAAATGATTGAGGCTAACTTGCGCTTGGTCGTGGCTATTGCCAAGAAGTACCAGAAGCGCAACATGGAATTCTTGGACTTGATCCAGGAAGGCACTATGGGCTTAGAGCGTGGTGTAGAGAAGTTTGACCCGACAAGGGGTTACAAGTTCTCGACCTATGCATACTGGTGGATTCGCCAAGCGATTACCAGAGCGATCGCCCAGCAGGCTCGTACCATCCGCTTGCCGATTCATATTACTGAGAAACTTAACAAAATCAAGAAGGTGCAACGGGAACTAGCCCAGAAATTGGGACGTAGCCCCACACCAGCTGAGATCGGTAAGGAGCTGGAGCTTGAACCAGCTCAAATCCGGGAGTATATGAATATGGCTCGGCAACCAGTTTCGTTAGATGTCCGCGTTGGGGATAACCAAGACACAGAACTTCAGGACCTTTTAGAGGATGAAGGACCATCACCAGAGCATTATATGACGCAGGAGTCGCTGCGCCAAGACCTAGATGATCTGCTATCAGAGCTAACGCCTCAACAGCGGCAGGTCTTGAGCTTGCGTTTCGGCTTAGAGGATGGCAATGAGTTGTCTTTAGCAAAAGTTGGAGAGCAGCTTAACCTGAGTCGTGAGCGAGTCCGTCAACTGGAGCATCAAGCCCTTGCTCATCTGCGCCGTCGTCGGGCGAATGTGCAGGAGTATATTGCAAGTTAAACAGGGTGTCGGGTGTAGTGATAGCTTTGTTGCCTACACCCTTGGCGGTACAAAGAAAGAGGAATTCTCCTTAGGGTTCTTCCCCACACCCTACATCCCAAACCCTGTCCTTGACAGGGGTATTTTTTTATCACTGGGATCAGTACTCAATCCCCGGCTGAGCTTTGATACCTTGCTCTCGGAAAGGATGCTTGACCAGTGTCATTTCGGTTACTAGGTCAGCCCGCTCAATGAGAGCCGTGGGAGCACCTCTACCAGTGAGGATGACGTGGGAATCAGCTGGTTTTTGTTCCAATCCCGCCAAAACTTGCTCAACACTTAAATAGCCTAGTTTTAGCGCTACGTTAACCTCATCCAACAGTACTAGTTTAAAGTCAGGGTTATGAATGAATGTCAGTGCTGTTTCCCAGGCTGCCTGAGCTTTCTTTATATCTCGCTCTCGATCTTGGGTTTCCCAAGTAAAGCCTTCTCCCATTGCCTGAAATTCCAACTGGTCAGAAAACCGACTCAGGATAGCCTTTTCCGCTGGTTCCCAGGCACCCTTAATAAATTGGACGATTGCGACTCGATAGCCGTGCCCTAGTGAGCGCAGTACCATCCCTAACGCTGCTGTGGTTTTACCCTTACCGTTACCAGTATTGACAATGATTAAGCCTTTTGTTTGCGCAGCTTGAGCAACTCGCTCATCCTGTACTTCCTTCCGCCGTTGCATCTTTCTTTGATACTGCTCAGGAGTCAGTGATGTCACTGTTGCCGTAGGTTCAATCGTTTCTAAGGTTTTGTTGGAATCGTTCAGCATTGGTGTTAGGAGTTTTTTGCTGCAATTCTCGAATCAAAGCCTGGAACCTCTCATCTTGCCTAATCTTGTCAAAAGCGGAGGCAGTTATTGCCATCTGCCGATATTTGTCAGGATTTAGATTAATGGCCTGTTGCAGATTTTCTAGCGCTAACTCGGCGTTGATTTGGGAGGCGTAACAACAGACTTTATTGTACCAGGAAGTAGATTGTCGGCGCTTTGGCATATTTCTCTGCCTTGACCATGCGTACTCCCTGCTGGAAAAAGAATTCTGCTGTAAGATTCAGATCTAGTCGTAGAAATTTTCACACCATACTTTGGAGTGATTTTTTTTAGGATTTCCCAAAGAGTAGCATAGCTTAACAAACAAATTTAGGATTTTGTCTCAACCAAATAGCAGCTAAATTAGCAATAAGATCAAATTCCAGTCAATGGAACACTGCCTTTTTTCCAAGATCAGCGTTCTCGAGGGAGGCAACCTCCACCACGCGAGCAGCAGGTGACGCGCAAGAGAACGCTGCACGTGACCGCCTTTCGCGGTCTAGATTGAGTTGTTACTTTAGTTCCAGAGGAGTGCCTGACAATGAATAGTCAAGAGAACTTAACACAGCTAACATTTCACTTCGTCAATGGTCAGACAGAGTCGTTTAACGTTCTCCGAGTACCAAACGCAGCTGTGACTGAGGCGGAGTTCCACCAAGAAATTAGACAGCTCTTAGAAAAACCTTGGTGGATTCTCCATCTACCAGAGCAAACGGTTTGCATCCAGACTGCTAATGTTGTGAAAATTGAAGTCAGACCTCCTGTGCCTAAAATCCAAGGTGAAGGTGTGTTCTCCGATGCCCGACGGGTGACTGCGCTCACTCGCAGCGTTATGCGCTCTTAGTGAAGATAGCAGACTCAGGAGATAAAGTGCCTACAAGGAGGTGCGCTCTTCGCCTAAAATGCGTCTTTAGGGAGTGAGAGATCATACCCTACCAGCATTTGTCACTTTGGAGAACTTTCCCCGTGGACTTATCCCGCATTCCAGCCCAACCCAAGCCAGGTCTAATCAATGTGCTGATTGAAATCCCTGCAGGTAGTAAGAATAAATACGAATACGACAAGGAGCTGCAAGCCTTTGCTCTGGATCGGGTGCTTTATTCCTCGGTGCAATATCCTTACGATTATGGTTTTGTACCTAATACCCTAGCTGAAGACGGCGATCCGCTAGATGGAATGGTAATGATAGATCAGCCGACTTTTCCGGGGTGCATTATAGCAGCGCGACCAATTGGTATGTTGGAGATGATTGATGGGGGCGATCGCGATGAGAAAATTCTTTGCGTCCCTGATAAAGACCCGCGCTACAACAAAATCATGTCTCTCCAGGATGTAGCACCGCATCGACTGAATGAAATTGCTGAATTTTTCCGGACTTATAAAAATCTAGAGAAGAAAATCACGGAAATTCGCGGTTGGCAGGATGTTGATCGAGTCATGCCCCTGGTGGAAGAGTGTGTTAGAGCTGGCAGCGAGAAAGGTCGCGATTCTGCTGCTCTATAAAACCAAGAAGGGGTGTGGGGGTTCACTACACCCTTTTCGATAAAATCTTCTAAAACTGCAAGCAAATTTTGCCAAAATGTGCGCCACTTTCCATGTAGGCCAGTGCTTCACGTGCCTGCTCAAAGGGAAACACCCGATCGATAACGGGTCGCATTTCATGTAAGGTGATCGCACGATTCATTGCTTCAAACATCTCGCGACTGCCGACATAAATTCCCTGGACTCGAATATTCTTCTGCAAGATAGAGGCAGTGCTAATTTCACTTCTTAGTCCAGTTAGCACGCCAATTAAGCTGATATGACCACCCATGCGCACTGCACGCAGGGATTTGTTCAATGTGCCAGCTCCACCCACCTCGACAACATGGTCAACCCCAATACTATCTGTCAACTGCCAGACTTGTTCTTCCCAGTCTGGCAGCCTTTTGTAATTAATACCTTCTGCCATACCTAACTGACGGGCTCGCTCTAGCTTCTCGTCACTGCTAGAGATAGCAATGACCCGCGCCCCCAGCATAGTAGAGAACTGGAGGGCAAATATTGACACACCCCCTGTTCCCTGAATTAAGACAGTATCTCCTGCCTTGAGATTGCCTGTCGTAATGAGCGCGTGCCAAGCAGTCACAGCAGCACATGGCAGTGTCGCTGCTTCTACATCCGACAAATGTCTGGGCAGATGCACAACTCCATCTTCATGGAGACTCACATATTCGGCTAAGATCCCATCGATTGCTCCACCTAAAGCTGACTTGGCTTTTGCGGCTGAAAACTCGCCAGCTACCCAGGTTTGCATGAAGCTGCTTGCCACCCGCTCGCCAACTTTGACTCTTGTCACTCCATCGCCAACTGCAATAACTTTGCCAACACCATCTGATAAGGGAATCAAAGGCAACTGCTGCTTTGAGCTGTAGGCCCCTTTAACAGTTAGTAAATCGCGGTAATTCAGTGAGGCGGCACGCATCTTAAGCAGAACTTGACCTGGTTGTGGTTGAGGCTCTGGTTTCTCTACCAGGGTCAAAGCATTTAATCCTTCTCGTGGCTGAATTTCCCAAACTTTCAACAGATTAACTCCTTTAGCAGTCTCCTCGGCTTCTCATAAAGACCAGTAGTTAGACCTCAACATGATAGCAAGTGCTGCCATTGGTCTTCTAACTCTGATATTGGGTGATTCGGTCAAAAATGTGCCACGATTAACTTAACACTAAGCAGCGCCTTAATCTGGAACTTGAGCGTGCCCAAAGCAGGCATTATTTATAACGACGTTAAACCGATAGCAGGTCGTGTCGCTATCACACTTAAAGACAGACTAACCGCTGCCGGTTGGGATGTTTCTATGGCAACAGGAATTGGGGGCATTTTAGGCTACTCTAATCCTGACAGTCCTGTTTGCCATACTCCAGTTGATAGCCTAGCGCCACCTGGCTTTGACTCAGAAATGAGCTTTGCGGTGGTGTTGGGAGGAGATGGTACAGTCCTTTCGGGATTTCGTCAGGTAGCTTCCCGCGGTATTCCATTACTCGCGGTGAATACTGGTCACATGGGTTTTTTGACTGAGACTTACCTGAACCAACTGCCCCAAGCCCTAGAAATGCTCATGGCGGGACAGTATGAAATTGAAGAACGATTGATGCTAAATGTGAAGGTATGGCGGGACAATTCGCTTCGTTGGGAAGCGCTCTCTCTCAATGAAATGGTGCTACACCGAGAGCCGTTAACGAGTATGTGCCATTTCGAGATTGCTATCGGTCAACATGCACCAGTGGATATTGCTGCAGATGGTGTGATTGTTTCAACGCCGACTGGATCGACGGCATACTCTTTGAGTGCTGGTGGGGCAGTCATTACGCCAGGAGCACCAGTGCTACAGCTAGTGCCTATTTGTCCGCATTCTCTTGCTTCTCGAGCACTCGTGTTCTCTAACAGTGAGAGAGTGAAGATATTTCCAGCTAATCCGAATCGGTTGGTGATGGTAGTGGATGGGAATGGAGGGTGCTATGTCTTTCCAGAGGATCGGGTGGAAATAGAGAAGGCGTCCTACTCTGCCCGGTTTATTCGCCTACAGCCACCGGAGTTTTTCCGAATTTTGCGGGAGAAATTGGGCTGGGGGCTGCCCCATATTGCGAAACCGACTTCGGTTGAATTGCCATAAGTCCACTCCTCTTGTCCCCCTGCCCTACCTTGAATAAATTCTTGTGATAGGATGTTGGGTATTAATGCTCAAATAGCCCTCTGCGATCTGCACCTAGCTTTTATTACTAAGGCGATGTCTAAGTTAAAACCAACTGGAACTCCTCAAAATCTATATGAGCCGCATATAAGTATGGTTGGGCTTGACTCCAATCCCTGTGTATTGTTAGTTGAAGCCGACGAGAATTTGGCTCGGCAAGTTAGTGCTGATTTGAAGGAATTAGGCTATGAACTGGTAGTGGCTTCTGATGCCACTAGTGGTTTGCATCAAGTTCGGCTACGACAGCCAGCTTTGATTGTTGTTGACCGAATGCTAGCAGGAGAATCGGGCTTAGGATTATGCAGCCATCTGAGAAGTGCTGGTGCGCGGGTACCAGTGTTAGTGTTAATGGCGCGTGATACGGTCGATGACCGAGTGGCTTGCTTGGAAGCTGGAGCAGATGATTATTTTCTCAAGCCCTACCGCTCAGATGAGTTTTTGCAGTTAGTACGCCTCTACTTGCAACCAGATAATAGTGGAACCGAGCAGCTACGGTTTGGCGATCTTGTTTTAGACCTTGCTACTCGTAGAGCATTGCGCCACGGGCAGGCAATTGATTTGACAATGAAGGAATTTGAACTTTTAAAGTACTTGATGGAGCATCCGCGTGAGGTTTTAACTCGCGAACAAATCCTGGAAAATGTTTGGGGTTATGACTTTCTGGGCGAGTCTAATGTCATTGAAGTGTATATTAGATATCTACGCCTCAAGATTGAAGATGAAGGTCAAAAGCGGCTGATTCAAACGGTTCGGGGCGTCGGTTATGTGTTGAGGGAGACTTAGAGAATTGGGGAACTCGAAATTAACTCTTGAACCCAATCTAAAATTGTCAGCATTGAGATTAGGAGTGAACGAAAGGTGCTTGGCTGGTCAAGTTTGCTGGAAACAGCGTTCAGTATTTTACTTGTAAGTTTTACTAGTGTCCTGCCAGCAGTGTCCTCAACCATTCCATCAGTGTTCATCAGCGTCAATCCGCGCTTGCCAGGTCAAACGCTCCCTATTTCTGCCCAAGCAATTATTGCTGGTCACACAATTGGGCTAGAAGTGGCAAAAACACCTCAACAGCAAGCTATAGGGTTAATGTATAGGACTAGTCTGGCGGACAACAGAGGCATGTTGTTTCCGTTTAATCCACCCCAGCCAGTCAGCTTTTGGATGGAGAATACGCTGATCCCACTTGACATGATATTTTTACAGCATGGAGTGGTGAAAGCAATCGATCCTCAAGTACCTCCCTGTACAACTAACCCTTGTCCGACCTATGGACCGAAAGTACCCGTCGATCAAGTGATCGAACTGCGAGGTGGTCGAGCAGCTCAACTAGGCTTGAAAGTCGGTGACCAGGTAAAGATTGACTTCCTAAACTCCACCAACTCCAAGTCCTAATTCCCTGTTCCTCATTTAGATAGATATAGAAATGGAAAAGGTACTCCTTCCTATAGGTGTTCTCCTTTACCAGGACAAGATACAAAAATATCTATTAAATTTTACAAGAGCAATGCTTCTTAAGGTTTTTACTCGAATAGTTGAGGTATGATTTTAATCCCTAGGCGCAAGCGCTAAGAGCGTTCACCACAACTGGACTGCTATCTGGCTAAAGGAAACTTTCTTTAAAAGCGGCAGGGACAAAAAATAAATTGGCTACTAGCTACTTTAGGGTAGAGGGTCGATATGACAAAATCAGGTTCAATCAAGGAAAGGAGGTGAAGGAAAAATGGCACCAGCGACCTATTCTCGCTTTATTAATTTTTTGCAGAAAGATTTGGCAATTTCTGCAGATTCCATTGATGTTGCTCTACGACACCGCGAACAAGACCCAGGACCATTACCAATGATTCTGTGGCAGTACGGTTTGATTACACTAGAGCAGTTAGATCGAATTTACGATTGGCTCGAAACTGCGTAGAAATCGATAACTCACGTCAGGAGAAATTTTGGGATGCCAGGACGACTCATTCGGGCAAGGCTGAAACCAAAGAAAATTCCACCGATCTTGTTGAGTTTTATTCCATTTAAACAAAGAAAGCGGGTTGATAATTCAACCCGCTTTCTTTAGCTTAGGACTCTGTGAACACACGAGCTGCCGCCGCTACACCAGCTCCAGGGGTAAATTCCTCATAGCCCAGTTCTTGTAGAACAACTTCAAGGGATGCTAAACAACTGAGAATGTCGCGATCGCTAACGAATCCTAAATGACCAATCCGGAAGATCTGACCTTTGAGATGGTCTTGTCCCCCAGCTAAGGAAATGTCGAAGCGCTTTTGCATAGTTGTGCGAATTTGGTCAGCTTTAACCCGATCTGGGGCGACAGCAGTGATGGCTGGGCTAGCAGCACTATCAGCTGTTAGTAGTGGTAGATTCAATCCCTTAACGCCAGCGCGAGTGGCATTCATGAGTCGATGGTGCCGAGCGAAAAGAGATTCTAAGCCTTCTTGACGCATCATCCGCAGAGTGGTGGCAAGAGCCACAATCAAGTTGACTGGCGGCGTAAAGGGAGTCGTGTTTTTTGCACAAGCTTTACGATACTGACCCAAATCTAGATAGAAGCGAGGCAATTTGGCCGTTTTGTATGCTTCCCAGGCTTTAGGACCAACGGCAACGAAACCTAGTCCTGGAGGAATCATATAGGCTTTTTGCGAACCAGAGGCAACCACGTCCAAACCCCAGACATCAATGGGTAAATTGACTGCTCCCAAGCTCGTGACAGCATCGACTATAATCAGCGCTTCACCATGGGCTTTGACATGCTGGTTAATAGTTTCTAAGTCATTGAGGACACCAGTAGAGGTTTCACTGTGGGTAATGACAACAGCTTTAATCTGCTTTTCCTTGTCAGATTCCAGTTTCTCAGCAAACTTCTGGGGATCTAGGGGTTGACCCCACTCTGCTGTAATTCTTTCCACCTGAAGGCTGTATGCTTCGCCGACCTCGGCCCAGCGTTCGCCAAACTTGCCATTACTCCCGACTAGAATGCGATCGCCAGGGCTAAGGAAATTAATAATTCCTGCTTCCACAGCACCAGTGCCACTAGTAGTCAGCATGAGCACGTCACTTTCAGTTTGGTGCAACCATTTAAGGTTTTGAGTTACCTCCGCCATGAGTTGTTCAAATTCACTCGTGCGGTGACCAATCGGGTGCTTGGCTAGGGCAAGCAACGCCGCCTCTGGCACTGGCGTTGGACCAGGAATCATGAGCATTAACTTATCTTGCATTGAGCTATCCTGCCATCAAACGGATATAAAGATTAGTAGTCTATTCTTCGATTTCTTGCGAACTCCTAACCATAGTAACTAATGCCGATTCCCGCTTGAGACAATCAGTCAACGTTCCCCTGGAGGAAACCTCCAGGGGAACGTTGACTGCGTCAAGTTATACTTTATATTGGAGAACAACTTGCTACAGATGTGAATTGGTTGATGAATAGAAACCCTCTGATTGAGTACTCCCGGTACGAACCTGCTCCTATCATCCCCGTGCACCAAGAGTCTTCAATGATTACCTGGCTAGAGTCAACTGGTCGCTTAGTAGCACGGACTAGCCTAGATACTAATTATCCTCTAATTGATGGGGATGATCCAGAAATCTCCGGACTGATAGATACTGAGGAGATTGCAGACGATTTTGAGCTGGGGGAGGAGGAAGAACTGGACGCAGAAGAGCCTTAGGGGTGAATGCATCGTTTTCGTCACCAGCCACTTGGTCACTTTTATAGTCAGAAGCCAGTTTATTCTGGCTACGAGCCAGTGGCACAGAGCAAATAGAGGTTCGTTGTCAACAGGCAGGGTTTTTCCCTATCGTCGAAGAATTTGCCCGCGCCATTGTCAATGCCGCTGCTGATCCCCAATTAGAGAGTGGAGCAACCATTTTTGTTGGCAGCACCGAATGGGAGATTACTTAGGAGATCAAAATGGCAAACCTGTGGGACACTGCCGATCATGCGTTGGGATATCTAGCTAGAGCTGACCAGCTTCCCCATCGGACAGAAGGAGAGGTAGTCCTGCTTGATTGCGTTCCCCAAAATGTTAAGCGCATCCTCGATCTTGGGACAGGGGATGGTCGGCTGCTAGCGCTCCTTAAGATCGATCGTCCACAAGCTTCTGGGGTTGCTGTGGATTTCTCACCCACAATGCTGAAGCTAGTGCGAGAACGGTTTGCCAAAGATCAAACAATTGAGGTAGTAGAGCATAACCTCGATCTGCCTCTACCTTCCCTTGGTCAGTTTGATGTCGTCGTATCAAGTTTTGCCATTCATCACTGCACTGATGAACGTAAGCGCTCACTCTATACTGAGGTATTTGACTTATTAGAGCCAGGTGGAGTTTTTTGCAACCTAGAGCATGTTGCCTCTCCTACGACTGTAATCCACGAACGCTTTCTCAAGGCGATTGAGATCACGAAAGAAACCGAAGACCCTTCTAACAAGTTGATAGACATGGAAACCCAACTGATTTGGCTCAGAGAAATTGGGTTTACAGACGTAGACTGCTACTGGAAATGGCTGGAGCTGGCTCTATTAGTTGGATTCAAATCAGGTTAAAACTTTGTATCTAAATTATTTCCAATCGCTCTTGTGGAATTATCCTAGAATGTAATCTTTAATCTTAATTGGTAAAATTTATGCTGGGATTTCTTTGGGGTCTTGTAGTTCTCTTATTTGCTTTTTGGGCATTAGGGCTAGCCTTGCACATTTTAGGGAATCTAATTCATATATTGCTATTGTTAGCAATCGCCCTTGCTATCTATAACTTTTTTAAAGCACGAGATGTATAGATATACAAGCCTTAGCTAATAAAACTGACATTGCTAGTTGTGGGAATGCTCTTGAAGCAGCACTGCAAAACTTTGCTAAATCCCTAAAACTCTTTTTTCAAGATAACTGCCCTAGTAAAAGTTCCATTCCAGTGGATTTAGATAACTATGACTGTAACTATTGAATTCGGTCAGCTAATGTTGTCTCCTGGTCAAAGTGTCTTACTCTCCGGTATGACCTGGTCTCAGTTCGAGGAGATTTTGGCAGAACTGGGGGAACATCGTGCAAATAGAATTGCTTACGACCAGGGAATGCTAGAGATTATGGTGCCGTTGCCAGAGCATGAGTACTTTAAAAGCTCAATTGGTGATCTAATTCAAGATTTGGCAGAAGAATTAGGCATTGAGTACGAATGTTTTGGCTCTACCACTTGGAAGAAACAGGAAAAAATGGCAGGAGCTGAACCTGATGAGTGCTTCTACATCCAGTCTCTACCAGCAATTCTTGGAAGATTAGACATTGACTTGAACCAAGATCCACCCCCAGATTTGGTGTTAGAGGTAGACATGACCAACAAGTCATTGAACCGTTTGCAAATCTACTCTCGTCTGGGTGTTCCCGAAGTTTGGCGGTATGACCAAGGGCAACTGTGGCTCTACCATCTGGTAGAAGAGTATGTTGAAACCGAAAGCAGCCTCACTTTCCCTGAGTTTCCGGTAAAGAGAATACCTGATTTCGTCAAGCAAAACCTAATGACTGGCAGGACAGCACTTCGCCGCCGCTTCCGAGAATGGGTTAGATCTTTGTAATGTAAAAGCATGAATAGAACACAGCAATTTACGGCAATTATTAAACGCGAAGAAGATGAATATGTATCTCTTTGTCCTGAGCTAGATATTGCTAGTCAGAGGAACAATGTCGAAGAAGCACAACAGAGCTTAGTTGAAGCACTAGAATTGTTTTTTGAGACTGCCACTCTAACAGAAATTCAAAGTCGATTACACTCCGCAGTCTTTATCACCCGTGTAGAGGTTAACATTGGGTAAGCTGCGGGTGCTGTCAGCAGCAGAAGTTTGCCAAATTCTAGCACAACATGATTTCGTGCAAGTACGGCAGGGAGGCAACTATATCATAATGCAGAAAAAACTACCAGATACAACGGTAACAGTTCCAGTTCCTAATTATTCAGAGTTGCGCGTTGGCACCTTATAATCTATTATTCGCCAATCAGGCTTGCCTCGTCATCTGTTTGAGGTGAATCGATAAACTGAGCAATTTCTGTCAGGCTTCGTGGATTCCAAGGGAGTAGTCTATTGATAGCCGAGGAGGATGCTTCATTGACTGAATCTACAGTTGACACTTATCACTCTAGATTCCGCAAGGTGCTTGAGTACATCGATTCTCATCTGGACGACGACCTCACTGTCGATCGCCTTAGCGGCGTTGCTGCATTCTCAAAGCATCATTTTCGCAGGCAGTTCTCTGAGCTTTTTGGGATTAGCGTGTACAAATATGTTCAACTCAATCGCTTGAAGCGCGCTTCTTACCAACTTGCCTTTCGTGACCATATGCAGATCATCGATATCTCGCTGGCGAGTGGCTACGAAAACCATGAATCGTTTTGTCGTGCATTCAAGAAAAGCATAGGGCAAACCCCTTCCGAGTTCAGAGAGTGTCCACAGTGGCATCCTTGGCACTTGACTTACCAACCATTAAGTGATTTGAGGGTCAAGCATATGAAACCAGAAAATCAGCCTGCGAAAGTCAAGCTAATCACTTTTAAAGACACAAAAGTAGCCGTTCTTGAACACCGTGGCGATCCAAGTCTTATCGGGAATTCGGTGCGCAAGTTTATCGAATGGCGAAAGCAGAACAATCTGCCGCCCCAGGTCGGCAATACTTTCAACATTCTCTACGATAATCCGTCCGAGACCCCGCCTGAAAAATGTCGTTTTGACATATGCGTATCAATAGAGCGAGATGTGGCTGACAACCCATTTGGGGTTTTAGAAAAAACCATTCCTGGTGGTAGATGCGCCGTGTTGCGACACATTGGACACGACGCTAATCTTGGCGAGAGTATCACTTATCTTTACTTAAACTGGCTCCCGTTGAGCGGAGAAGAACCGCGAGACTTTCCATTGTTTCTACAGAGAGTCAGTTTTTTTCCTGATGTGCCTGAGCATGAGGCTATTACTGACGTGTTTCTTCCCCTTAAGTAGATTTCCAAAGATGGCGCAACTATTCATTCCAGCAGGGTAAGGGCGGTTGCAGTTCAATTTAAGTCATCTTTGAAGAAAAGTTATCAATCGGCACTGGCTCTATCGCCTCGGCAGGCTCGAAGCCGAAAACCCTTGAGTAGAAGTAAAATTCTCCATCTAGGGCATGCTTAATGTTCTCAGCTCGACGGAAACCATGCTGCTCGCCCTCGAAGGGGACATACGCCACTGGCAATCCCTTCTCTCTCAGTGCTTCGACCAGCAGCTCAGCTTGGGAAGGCGGTACAACTTGGTCCTCCAGTCCTTGAAAGAAGATCACTGGACAGTCAAGTCGCTCAGTGAAATGGATGGGCGATCGCTCTCGATAGAGATCCCGTCGTTCAGGGTAGGGACCAATGAGACGATCTAGGTAGCGGGACTCAAACTTATGAGTATCCTGAGCTAATGCCTCTAGATCGCTGACACCATAGTAACTAGCACCAGCTTTGAAGCTGTTGCGGAAGGTGAGGGCACAAAGAGTGGTATAGCCACCAGCACTGCCCCCTGCGATTGCAATCCTATTTCCATCGACTTGCTGGCTTTCAATAAGATAACGGGCAGCATTCACACAATCATCAACATCTACAATGCCCCATTGGTAGTCTAATCGCTGGCGATATTCCCGTCCGTAGCCAGTGCTGCCACCGTAATTAACATCAACGACAGCGAAACCGCGACTTGTCCAGTATTGAATTCCCAAGTTAAGCCGACTAGACGCTGCCGACGTAGGACCACCATGACTTTTGACTAGTAGTGGTGGTAGCTCCTGGGTTGGCTTGGTGTAGTCACGATTTTGAGGCGGATAAAAGAAGGCATGTGCAGTCAAGCCATTTTCCGTTGGAAAATCAACTGCTTGGGGAGTAGATAGATACCCTGGATCAATTGCTAACTCGCTTGAACGACGCAGTACCGAACTCTGACCAGTCGTCAAATCCAACAGAACAATTGCAGTTGGTTCAGTTGCGGAACCAGCACAGAATACTGCCTTCTCAGCATTCGCCCGCAGTGAAGAAATATCTGTATAGGGAGTATCAATTGTTTGCAGCTGTAGGGTTTTCAAGTCAATGCTGGCTAGATGCCACTTTCCCTGTTCAGTGTAAGTACAGATGATGCGATCACTGGATGCAAATGCATAGGTAGACATGCCAAACACCCATTGGGGTAACCCAAACTCAGCCGCCATTTCGCATAGGGGTTCAACATCATCAGCAATCCACCGATAGAGATTCCACCAGTCTGACCGATCTGAGATAAAGTGCAGAATGCCATCTGGTGACCACTCAGGCTGAAAGATTGATTCATCAACTCCGCCAGCAACTTGCTGCTTTGCCGCAAGCGTTCCATCTGGTTTCACCTGCGCCACCCACAGTTCCGTGCCATCCCACGGCATATTCGGATGATTCCAGCTCAGCCAGCACAGTTGATCTCCTTGAGGGCTAAGGCGTGGGGAGGCGTAAAAGTCATTTCCAGAGACTAGCACTTGGACATCCTCGCTCCCCTCTAGATTAATACTGACCAACGTATTCACAGCTTCCCCAGCACCAGTGTGGTCTTCCCGCACACAGATTATCCGACCTCGCTGCCGATCAATTATTCCATCTGCGTATCGCATGTCAACTGTAGGAGTCAACGGTTGCGGAGTGCCATCAGTCATCTGACAATAAAGGCGCTGGTCAGCAAAGTTGGAGAAGTAAACAGTGTTACCTGCTACTAAAAAGGTGCCACCGCCGTACTCGTGGACACGGGTGCGAGCATTGAAGGGAGATGGCGTGATGTCATGCGTTTGCCCATCAGGGGTGTGACGCACTATGACGTTCCGACCAGCCTCCGCTGGCCGCATTTCCACCCAATAGATATCCTGTACACTGAAGATAACTGGTCCCAGTCCAACCGTTGCAGAGACAATCAGATCTGAGGTGATTGGTGATTTCCAACAGCCATATGGTGCTACTTGTGGTGCAGCCATTTTTATCCTCCCGCAGAGCCTAATTGTGGCTATGGTACCAAACCACACGCAACAGAACTCATCTCCTGTTGACACTTGTGGTGTGTAAAAATAGATGCTTGACTAAACATTAAACTAGTGCTACTTGGCAAACATGAATAGCCTTAACAGAATATTATGGCGATTATTGCTCTCAAAGCTTGGTACATTCAGAATTATGAGCCGCTACAAGAACTAGAAAAACGCCCTCAAGACCTGCGACTTAGTAGAAATAGTCTGTTGAAGTCAGGTTTACGCGCAGACTTTTTAGAAGATGCTCAAGCAGTTAAGCAGTCAGCTTGGTTTCAACAGTACTTGGAGGGAGAAAACGTTGAATTTTATATTGAAGGTAGTGGTGGCTATACGATTTCGAATATTGACTTGAGCAGCCACGAGATTTATTTCACCAAGCAAACGGTGATCGCGCAACTTGAGCCAGCGATTTTCCTCTCTTATCAAACTGAATATGCTGCATCTAGTGAGGCACTACGAGAGGGATTGTATCACAGCTTGGAGACTCTCAACTCGAGATCGCGGTTACCGCTGACTTTGGTAGAATCCCTTCGTTCTAGCAATGAACCTCTCCGGCTCAACCGAACAATGATGCGCAATATCCACAAAAGCCTACTATTTATTGCTGATGGTACGCCAATTGCGGGAATTGAAGGCAAGGAAAACCAGCAACTGATTCCTAGCCCAAATGTCTGTATTGAAATCGGTTATGCCATTCAAAGCAAGCGGACAGAGCAGATTTTGCTAGCCCAGATGGAGCGCAGCGACTTACAAGGGCAATTTCCCTTTGATTTGCCAACCTATCAATCCTTACGCTTTAAAAATACCAAAGAACTTAATAAAACACTCCCTAAAGTGATTGAAACCCAGCTAAAACGATTCAATCTCTTCACTTAAAGGGATAGGTAGTTGACAATGGGTTCGATGTGTTTCAAATTATTTTCGTTATGCCCAGGACTCCTAATGAGTATGTAGTACACCTGCTGATGGATGGCGGTCACCGGGAAGAAGTGCGTTTTTCCAACATTCAAGAGTTTCAGAAGTGGTACAGTGGCGAACTCATGCCGAAGGCTACTTCAGACGACTTCATTAGTGTGCCGCTCAAAAATATTCAGGGGGAGTACATGGTTGTACGTCCATCCCGGATTGTTGCGATTCGGGTGGAACCGATCTTCAGCTCTAGTGTGGAACGATTTTCATGAATATCAGCAAGACAATTTGTGTAATGACTCTAAGTCTAGGAGTGACAAGTTTGGCCCCTACTTTGACATCCTATGCCAGCATCCAACTGCGACCAGTTGTTGCTCAAAAGCAGAAAACGAACTGCTGCCAGTCAGAAGCATTAGGTTTAGATGAGCAAATTTGGGGTGAAGGAGGTCAGCCTGGAGACAAGGAGGCATTGCTATCATCGATTGATAATAGTTTGCGCTACCTGCAAACCAGTGATGCTGCTGCTGCTTACCAGCGGTATCCGGTGGCTGAATTTACGCGCGATCGCGTCTTTCGTAGCCTAGAGCGTTTTCGCTCCTTAGTTGTTAGCTCTCATTCACCATCCGAACTCCAGGCTGCTGTTCGCCAGGAGTTTGTCTTGTACCAATCGGTTGGCAAAGACGGTAAAGGCGATGTTCTATTCACTGCCTACTATGAGCCAATTCATATCGCTAGTCGGATTCAAACACCAGAGTATCGCTACCCCCTGTATCGACTACCGCCAGATTTTAGCACTTGGTCTCACCCACAACCGACCCGCGCCCAGTTAGAAGGAAAGGATGGTTTACTGGGAGCGAAAAGTCGCTTGCATGGCTCAGAGTTGCTATGGATGCGCGATCGGCTTGAAGCCTTCCTTGTGCAAATTGAGGGTTCAGCTCGTTTCCATATGACGGATGGTACTGACATGACGTTGGAGTTTGCTGGTAAGACTGATTACCCTTATACCAGCGTTGGTCATGAGCTTGCCAAAGATGGAAAACTGCCCCTAAATGGTTTAACGCTACCAGTAATGATGCAGTATTTTAAACAGCATCCTAATGAACTGAATAGCTATCTGCCACGCCAGCGTGGCTTTGTTTTTTTTAAGGAAAGCTACGGTGCTCCAGCTACAGGGAGTATCGGGGTGCCATTAACAGCTGAGCGTTCAATCGCTACAGATAAGTCTCTAATGCCACCAGGTGCTTTGGCACTGATCTTTACTTCACTACCTTTTATTCAACCAACTGGTCAGATGCAATATCGGACTGTGAGCCGCTATGTCCTCGATCAGGATACAGGCAGTGCAATTAAAGGACCAGGTCGCGTAGATTATTTCATGGGAACTGGTGAACAGGCTGGTGAGCGTGCAGGGGTCACTGGTGGCAATGGGCAATTGTATTATTTATTGCTCAAGGAATGAGTTGCTGACCCCTCTCACTATGATGGAGTAGGTACCGGATCGAGTTCAGGAACGAGATCGGGGTCAGACTCAGGGCTTGGTTCGGGGTCTGGTTCTGGAGCAGGAGCAGGCGTTGAAATTGGTTCGGGATCTGGCTCTGATGCAGGATCGATGACAGGATTTGGCTCTAATTCAGGAGGGGTTGCGATCGCCTCTAACCGAGAACCAAGGCTGAATGGAAGTGGCTGTAATTGTAGCATATTTGACCCATAAATTTGGTACTCAAGAGTTCTGATACATTTATGCGACTGCGTCGCTCGCGTTGTTGCGAGTATTCTTCGTGATGATATGAGAAGTTTGATTTGTTGGGCACGAAGGTACCCCCCAACACGTCGTTGGAACGGAGGGTTGAGAGATTCTGCGTCTGGTGTTTGAAGTCATTTGCCCCCGTTCAACTCTGTCATTCGAACGCAAAACGTAATTAGCTGCAATTCAACATATTCACACCGAGGCTGGCTCCGCTCAGTCATTTTCTCAAGAAAATAACTGAGATCAGAATTTTTGAGATTGCCCTTGATCCTCACGTAACGTCAGGCTCTAGTATCGCATCATCGGTTGCATTTCTCTGGTGCCTAGGAGCTGCTGCGATCATGTCTACCAAAATCAAAATTGGTGAACTGGCAAAACAAACCGGAATCTCAATTCGGACTCTGCACTATTACGACGAAATTGGGTTACTTTCACCTTCGCACCGAACTGAGAGTGGGCATCGGCTGTATGTCGAACAAGACATCATCCGGTTGCAGCAAGTCATGTCGCTACGGCAACTCGGCTTTTCTCTAAAGGAGATTCGTGAGTGCTTGGAAAATGTCACCGCCTTCTCGCTTCAGCAGGTCATCAATTTACATCAAACTCGGCTACGAGAGCAAATCGCACGGTTGAACACACTAATTGGTCGCTTGAATGCGATCACCAGAGAATTGCAAACAACACAGTCGGTTTCGGTTGCACATCTTATCCAAGCAATGG
>JAFASY010000287.1 GCA_019244235.1 Chroococcidiopsidaceae cyanobacterium CP_BM_ER_R8_30 | reverse complement strand
TACTTGAGCAGCTGCGCTAGCTTGGTGATGTAGTCGTCACTGGCTGTTTCCGGGATGTTGATGTAGAGATCCTTGCCAAGTTCGTTGCTGAGCATCACGCGGTACTCCCACGCAGTACCGTTCCCCTCAAAGCCGCTCTCGTCAGGGCGGGTGTAGCGTTGTGTCGAGTAGTTGGTTCGGGTGCGGTCAGACCAGTTGACGGAGTTGTTAAAGTTGGTTCCTGACATGAACCTGAGTGCGGTAAAGCGGCGGTGGACGTCTTTGTAGGGAGTCAGATACAGCGTCGTCGGGGGATAGCTGGTGTTTGAACCAACACTAGTTGGAAGCATGAGCTTAACGTTAGTGACCCCAGTATTTGGACCACTGCGTGCGTCGCGGTGGGTGTTCTTGAACAATAGGTTAAAATTCTGAAAGCCCTTGTCAGTGACAGTCATCGTGGCGGTGGTGGTGTTCGTAGCTGCGTCGTACTTCTGGTTGGAAAACTTAGCATAGCCAAATTGTACGTCGAGGTCAGCTTTACCATTGAACTGAAGCAGGTACGAGCCCTGGTGGTTGTTAGATCCTTCCCAGATAGTGCATACTGCATCTTCCATTGGCCAGCCGTTGGCATCGCGCTTGGCGTTGCCCTTGGAATCTAGCTTCCTCCACTCATCTCTAGAGGTCTTCATGGCATCAGCGAAGCCTTCGGTGTACGCATTGATGGCTAGACCGCTAGCAGGGTTAATGACTTCCTGAGGCGTACTAGGGCTAGACCATTCGAGCCGAGCAACGGATGGACCCCTGAGATCGCGATACTCAACCTTGATATCGTAGGTTTTGCCCGCATCGAACTTAAACTTACCGACTGTACTGCTAGGTTTTTTGGCTCTAGACGACCACTGGTTGATGACGGTTGTCCAGGACTGACGGGATGGTTCCTTGATATAGACGCGGATGCCATCTTCGGCGATCGCGGTGAAGGTATACGTCTCCGAGAAGCGAGGCAGGATCTGTCCTTTCCAGCGAATAGAGAAGTTATCTGCTGGAAAGGACTTATAGGGTTCGGAGATCGAACCACCAGGCGAGTGAGTGCCCCAGTCAAAATCAAGGCGCACGTCCTGACGTACGAAGGCTGGGTTACCTGATAATTTTTGATTGGCGAAGTATTCACCAGTCAAGCCAGCATTGGCAAAGCCACCACCAACGGAGACGTGATGCTGCGCGGTAGTGACATTATCGGGGCTGGTTACTCTAGATTCTTCTGGTAAACCACTAACGGAGGCGCGATGCTGCGCGGTGGTGACGCTGACTATAGGGTGGTTTGTATCACTTGTTCTAGCCTTAGGTGACGTTGCTGGAGAGGATTGGCATGAGGCAATTATGCCTAAGATAAACAGCGTACCAAGTAACGCGAGCCGTCTTAAACGGTACGCCAGTTGCGGTAGAGCGACTGGCAACCTAAGAGTGAGGCGGCGAAGCCTATGGACTAGAGAGCGGGTGTTCAAGAACAAGAAAGACATAAACTTCAGAAATAATTTATTAAGATAACCAAGGGTACAACACTCGATCATTGTCTAACCACACAAAGGTCCGTTCTACGTTCCAGCGCACACAACAACCTAGGTTACTTAAGTCAGGTGTGGTTAGAGGCAAGCCGTTGTGTTAGCAACACAACCGTCATGAATGATTATGACTAGACACTCTGATGTGGGTTCTTGTATTCCTTGTAGCTTGGCAAAAGGGGACCAGTTTGTTTACGATCGCACTACAAATGTAACTCCTTCCTGCTTCACCCTATATGTCAGTCCTGTTAAAGTTATGAATAAGGAAGTAGTCATTCCACGATCTGGATGCAGTACTCTATTCACTCACCTACTGAGTTCATTCACACTCATCTAGGTCAGCTCTTACCTGGCTGGTCACTCCCAGTCTTGTCTGTGCTTGTGGTTCTCCAACTATGTCAATTTGCTTTAGTTGAGCGAACACTGGACACGGAGAAATACAAAAATCAATTGCGCCAAAAGTTTATGGAATTCGGCAGCGAGGTTGTTCTGCAACTGGGAGCGATGGGACATCTGGCAGACATGTTTGACCCCCGCACTGGGCTACCAGTAGCTTCATCACCAGGTCAACTCAAGCTTGATGATGTGGCAGTTGTCCGCTCTGTATTAGGATATTCTATTAGCGAGAATGGGCCCTGCACGATGCTTGTCCATCCGACTTGGGGTAGAGCTGTCTATCCTTCCATCCTTGTATCATCTGCCCCACCTCATGTGCTGGAAGCTGTAGTGCAGAGGATTGTCGCTAGTGCAAGTAACACAACATGACTTTTGCCAGTCTTTAATAACTCTCAAACACAGTCCCCAGGTATATTATCGCCTGCTAACTCTAAGGTAGTTTGCCGCTTTCCCGAATGCCACCACTCTTGTACAGGCGCAGACAATTTAACCCAGTAAAGCGTGGTGACGAACGGTTGTTTAGCAGCCTCTGGTCCTAAAATTTCAACACAGTAGGAAGGAGAATTCTTGGTAGCAACATCTGCAATAAAGCGTTTACCAATCCGCCGCCAACTTGGCTCCTTACCACGCCATTCCAAGCGACAGCAAGGCCAAGGTAACTGTTCGCGGTCAAACAAGCGGCAACAAGGACCAATCACCCGATAACTGAAATGACCGCCCGGGCTGCAAAAAATTTGTCCGAGTTGGAGTGGATGTGGTGAGAACTGCAACGGGAATTCCTGCCTCCTTTTGAGCTCTTGCTGATAAACAACAAGGCTATCTTGAGCTAGCTCAAAGCAGCAGCCGGAGTTCTCTCCGGTTGACCTTTGAGAGCCATTAGACGCTGCACGATTGAGCTTGTCAACCACCATTTCTTTTCAATTTCACTACTCTTTAGCAAGCCATGGGGATTTTCCATCATACACAAATTTTATACCCCTGCCTTTAAACTCTAAAAGCAGGGGTAATTTTTTAGACCTCAACTCGTCCCCAGTTGATACCGAGTTTGTTGAAGTTAGCTTGGAGAAGACATCTATAATTGAGACAATAGACAGCTCATAAGGGTAAGTTTATCGCCGCTATGAGTAAACAGCACAGAGTACTTTTTTTATAGAAGAACTAACGAAAAACACTTACAGGAATACCCAAGATATCCTCAATCTTTGGCGCAGCGACAATTAGCTTTTTGATCTCGTTCAAATCGATCTCAATAATTTCTACATACTATGCATATAGGAAGGACAGAGTACAATGGCTTTTTAGCCATAACTCTGCCGCTCCTCCAAAACGGCTTTTTTGTATATGCCTGAGACTTACACTGTTGAAATTCATCATCAAGGCGACACCCACACGATTCAGATACCAGCAGATAAGATTATTCTACGAGCTGCTTGTGCGGCTGGACTCGACTTGCCGAGTTCCTGTAACTCAGGCGTTTGTACTACCTGTGCCGCTCGGCTTTTAGCAGGCACTGTGGATCAAAGCGATGGCATGGGCATTAGTCCAGAACTCCAAAAGCAAGGATATGCCTTACTCTGCGTCTCTTATCCTTGCTCTGATTTAAAGATTGAGACGGAGAAGGAAGATGAAGTGTACGAGCTGCAATTCGGTCAGTTTCAGAAGGGATGAATTAATAATGTTCTATGCAGGAAGGTCATAGCATTGTCATCTCATTGCCATGTCTACTGCAAACTCATGACTTATGGTTACATACAAGGACATCTAGAACAACGGAATCGCACAATGCTCTTTCGTCGCAGTATCGATGAAAGAGCATTTTTATCGTCTTACAACTAATTCTGAGAACTAAATATGTTGATTAGATAGAAAACTGATACAAAAAAAATGCCTTATGTTAACTTGTCAAGTAGCCTAATCTTGATAGTAAGTAGTAGCACCACTTATTATCATCTTCCCTGAGTACTCGACGCATGGCATCATGTACGATTTTAAGGAAATGATGGAAACAGCTAAAGTCTTGACGCAACTCATGCAGCTAGATACAAGTTTGCGTCAAACTAGATCCTATGGAACTTGGCATTAAGTCTCTACCAACAGAAGTTGTGCATCGAATTGCTGCTGGCGAGGTCATCGACTCCCTAGCGGCTGTGGTGCGAGAATTGGCAGAAAATTCTCTTGATGCTGGAGCAACGCGCGTCGTTGTCTCTCTATGGCCCCAGCAGTGGCGAGTACGGGTAGCGGATAATGGTTGCGGGATGGATTTAACAGACTTGCAGCAAGCAGCAGTTGCTCATAGCACTAGTAAAATCCGCAGTTGTGAAGATCTCGGCAAGATCGCCAGTCTAGGGTTTCGAGGCGAGGCACTACATAGTATTGCTCAATTGGCAGAGCTAGAGATCGTGAGTCGCAGAGTCATGTTAAGTGAGGGATGGCGTGTTGTTTTCAGCCCCCAAGGGCAACCCGCACAAATAGAAACCGCAGCGATCGCTCCTGGTACAGTGGTGACGGTTGCCAATTTATTTGCCAATTGGTCTAGCCGTCGTCAGGGATTACCCTCACCAGCACAGCAGATGAAAGCAGTGCAAGCCATGATTTGGCAAATTGCGCTGTGCCATCCTCACGTAACTTGGCAAGTTTGGCAAAATGACCGGGAATGGTTCACTTTGAGTCCGGGTGTAACAACTCACCAATTGCTGCCTCAGATCCTGCGTCAGGTGCGGCTGAGTGACTTGCAAGAAATCAAAGTCGAGGTCATGCCTCATGCTTCAATCCAAGCCATTATAGGTTTGCCAGATCGTTGCCATCGCCATCGCCCTGATTGGGTGCGGGTGGCAGTTAATGGACGGATGGTGAAATTGCCAGAACTTGAGCAAACCATTTTAAAAGTGACTGCGCGAACTCTACCACGCGATCGCTATCCCATCTGTTTCCTCCATTTGCATGTTGCTCCCGATCAAATTGACTGGAACCGTCATCCTGCCAAAGCAGAGATCTATTTGCGCCAGTCGAGCTACTGGCAGGAGCAAATTACCCAAACTATCGAGCAAGCCCTGCGCATCAGCCCTGCAAACCTACCAGAAGCTGTTCACTCTGAGCGAGTAGGAAAACTCCTCAAGGCGGCAGAAGCTCAAGGTGTCTACGCTACAAGTCGTTCAGTTCAACCTGCATCAGTTGGGCAAGAAGCAGTAGAAACTGAAGAGGATACCCCCCACCCACTCATTCAACTGCAAGCTGTTGCTCAGGTACATAACACTTACATCCTGGCGGAACATCCTTCAGGATTATGGTTAGTGGAGCAGCATATTGCTCATGAGCGGGTGCTGTATGAGCAACTCCTGGACAACTGGCAACTTGTCCCCCAGGAACCGCCAGCGATTCTTAAATCCCTATCTCTGGCTCAGCAATTGCAACTGCAACGCCTTGGTATAGAAGTAGAACCCTTTGGCGAACAGTTATGGGCAGTCCGTACTGTACCAGCACTCCTGCTGCATCGAGATGATGGCGTCGAAGCACTCTTAGAACTGAGCTGGGGTGGTGACTTGCAAGCAGCTCAGGTAGCAACCGCCTGCCGCACAGCCATTCGTAATGGTACACCCCTTAGCTTGACGGAAATGCAAACTCTCTTAGATCGATGGCGAAGCACCCGCCACCCTCGGACTTGCCCTCATGGACGTCCAATCTATCTATCTTTAGAAGAGTCAGCTCTCTCCCGCTTCTTCCGTCGTCATTGGGTCATTGGCAAAAGCCATGGAATCTAGTTGAGAAGAAGGACAATTTCGTAGATGCGAGCAAAGATAAGGGATACAGAAATCTACTTTGATGTTGAAGGTGCAGAATTAGTGGTGGATGGACCTCGGATGCGCCAAAAGCCAGTTGCTTTCGTTATTCACGGTGGACCTGGTTCCGACCACACTTCATATAAACCCACATTTTCTCCTCTTAGCCAGAAAATGCAACTTGTATATTTCGATCACCGAGGTCAAGGACGCTCAGCGCGTGGACCAAAGGAAACCTATACCTTGGAAAATAATATTGAGGACATGGAGGCGCTACGCCAATACCTAGGTCTAGACAAAATCGTACTCATTGGCTCTTCCTATGGCGGTATGGTTGCCCTTTCCTACGCAGTTCGTTATCCCCACTGTGTCTCTCATCTGATTGTCATCGCCACAGTTCCAGACTCTCGCTTTCTAATGCGCGCACAGGAGATTTTAGCTGAACGAGGAACCGAGGAACAACAAGCAATTGCTCAGCGACTGTGGGATGGTACCTTCGAGAATGAGGAGCAGTTGCGCGAGTACTTCCAGGTGATGATGCCAATGTACTCGGTTACATACGATCCTAAGTCACGCCAAGAAGCATCGAATCGAGCCATTCTTTCTCATGATGCTATTAATGTTGCCTTCGGTGGCTTTTTACGCTCTTACAATGTCTTAGACCAGTTAAACAAAATTTCGTCACCAACCTTAGTCATTGCCGGACGACATGACTGGATCTGTCCCCCTGAATTCTCTGTAGAAATTGCTAGGGAGATCCCCAACGCTGACCTGAGAATTTTTGAAAACAGCGGTCATTTGGTTCGGGCTGATGAGCCGGAAGCTCTCCTTGATGCGATCACTGGTTTCCTAGTTTATAAGTAAGCTAATGTACCTTCCCACTATTCTTGCAAAAGAGCTATGGTCAGGACTTTAACCCATTGGACTGTCGAAGACTACCATCGAATGATCGAGAGTGGGTTGTTGGCGGGGCGGCAAGTTGAACTTATCGACGGTCAGATTATTGACATGGCTCCGGAACTACCGATCCACCAGGTAACCTATCGACGTGGAGTAAAGTATTTGGAGGCGCTTTTAGGTGTTCGGGCAGTCGTTTTTTCCACAGCACCAATTACGCTGTCAGGGAATGGTGAACCGCAACCGGATATTTGTATTGCTGTACCGCCGGAGTCTCGTTATGACGAGCGTCATCCTCAAGCAGAGGATATTTTTTTTCTGATTGAGGTGTCGAATTCGACGCTTTCCTATGATCTGGGGGAAAAGGCTCAGCTGTATGCGCGAAATAGGATACAGGAATATTGGGTAGTGGATATTCCTGGTATCCAGTTGTGGGTACATCGTGAGCCGAGGGATGGGAAGTATCAGTCTGTGGTGCAATTTTCAGCAGGCAAGATTATACCACTGGCATTACCGGACGTTGAGGTTGACGTAAAGAGGCTGCTGGCATAGCTGCAATTCTAGAAAGCGTGAAGCTTTCCTACCCTACCATCTCGCTCGCTTTTTGCAACACAACCCTATGGTTCGAATCATGGTGAGACGATTAGCGTAGCCCTTTATACTTCAAGAGACATCCTCTTAGCAGACCAGTGCCTTACCTATCTCTAGTACTCAACTGAACTCTTACGACCTCGCCGCCACCAGAGGAAATACTGTTGTTCGAGACATAGATGGCACTGTCCCATCCAACAGCAAAACCATTCGGGTTATTTAGTGAGCTGATTACCTGGGTTTGGGTACCGGCAGTCCCATCAGGATTGATGGCAATTTTGACGACATCGCCGACATCAAACTCCGTTACATAAAACCCCCCTGGACCAAAGCCACATCCAGTAATTGACGAGAAACCAGTGGCCCATTCATTACTGCTGTTGAGAAATTAAATACCCGGCATATTAGGTTTCACTCTGTATACCTTAGCCTGACCAGGAACTTGGGCACCAAGAGTCCCAACGTATAGCGCTCCATCTGAGCCTTGGGCTATACAGGTCGGAACTGCATCATTGACCTGCGGATTAGGAAAGTAGGCAATGATTTTGGTGGAACCGTCGAAATCCACTTCATTTAGGGTGTTGGCTCCGGCATCCACCACGTATTGACGGCCAGGCAGTGCGAGCACACCATAGGGGTTGGCATCCGGGAACTGTCCTGGAGGCGCAAATGGCGCATTTTGATTTTGCTTCGTCCAATCAAAATCAAAGTTCCCTACGTCCGCCTTTGATTGGATCTGACCGCTGCGTAAATTCGCCTTTAAGAGATGACCAAATTGGTCTGCACCTAGGTCGGTCGGTTGGAGATTTAGACCTTGGCTCGACTCAGCCATGATGATATAGAGCCTTCCAGCGCCAAAGAGAGAAATACCATCGGCCCCCTGCACTTCGGGAAAACCAAAAGTCGTGTCCCCAACTGATGCTAATCCTTCAACCACTCGCGTAGCGGTCGGAGTTAACGAGGCTGGATTACGGATAGCTGTGATGGAGCCAGTTAAGCCTATGCCCACACCAAAGCCGCCAGCTCCGTTCCCAGCACCTAGACCCGCTTCGGCAACATAGAGAGTCCCATCAGGTCCAAAGGTCAACTCTCGGGGGTTGT
>JAFASY010000230.1 GCA_019244235.1 Chroococcidiopsidaceae cyanobacterium CP_BM_ER_R8_30 | reverse complement strand
TTCTAAAGCATCTGAATGGTGAATTTGGTAGCAACATTACAGGTGCCCTTGTTGCTGCCTCTAGTCCTCCTCCAATCCCAGGATTCAGTCCGTTGGGTGGTTTCAATATGCAGCTTGAGGATACAACGAACGGCAAAATAAGTTTTCAGGATTTTGCGGCTGACGCTCAAGCGATTCTGAAAAAGGCGAATCAAACTGGAATCTTCACCCCCCCCAAAGGAGCTTTCACCCAGTTCACTGCCAATACTCCCCAGTATGAAGTTGATATTGACCGCGACCAACTGGAAGCCCTCAATGTTAACTTTAGTGATGTGCTGAATGCAATCAGCACCAGTATTGGTTCAAGTTACGTGACCCAATTTGTCCTGGGACCTCGTTACTACCAGGTTTACGTTCAACTGGAAGAACAGTATCGTGACAATCCGCAAAACATAAAAGAGCTTTATGTCCGTGCTACAGGTGGTAATACAGGTTCCGTAAGTAATAGTACGACGGGTTCGACAGGTAGCAGTACAAATTCTACCAGTGGCAATTTGGTTTCACTAGCGAATTTGGTCACACTCAAACCCTTTACAGGACCAGCGGTAATTTCCCACTTTAATGAATACCGCTCAATTCTACTTCAGGGAGTCCAGGCATCAGGCTACAGTAGTGGTCAGGCGATCACTGCGATCAAAAAGGCTTTCTCTGAAGCCGCCATTCCAGGGCTCAAATATGAGTGGTCGGACTTGACAAGACAGGAAGTAGCAGCAGGTAGCCTAGGTCCTTTAATTTTCCTGTTCGGCATCGTGATGGTGTTTCTGGTGTTAGCCGCTCAGTACGAGAGCTACATCGACCCAATGATCATCCTGCTGACAGTGCCACTAGCAATCTTAGGAGCGTTAGGTGCCATTGCTGTCAGGCGTTTTATCGATCCAACTTTATCGAATGATGTTTATTGCAATATCGCTTTGGTGATGTTAATCGGGCTTGCCAGTAAAAATGCCATCCTGATCGTTGAGTTTGCTAACCAGGCTCTAGAAGAAGGCAAGACGATTGTGCAAGCAGCGCTAACTGCTTCTGAAGAACGGTTCCGACCGATCCTCATGACCTCAATTGCCGCACTTGTTGGGTTCTTTCCTCTAGTAGTTGCCTCTGGAGCTGGCGCAAATGCTCGCCACTCTCTAGGAACAGCAGTTTTTGGTGGTCTATTTGTGGCAACATTTTTGAGTCTGCTGGTTGTGCCTGTGCTCTACGTCATCATTAAGAATCTGGAAGAGCAATTCTTTGGCAAAAAACGCAACCCAAACGACCACTCTACCCCTCCTCCCTCAGAGCAAAAATCTATTGGTGCTGGTAGATCGGACTCACAAAAAGTTGGTCAAGACCGATCTTAGATATTTTCTCTGAAACGTATGAGTAAATGGTTTCCATCTATCCCTCCACAAAAGCGATCGCGCAATCCCCCTATAGCCGTCAATAAATGGTTAGTTACCGCCACAATCATGACGGGCAGCCTGTTGGCAATTATTGACACTAGCATTGTCAACGTAGCCATTCCCACAATTCAGACGAGTTTTCACGTCTCCATCGATCGAGTTGATGCCGTAGCAACCTTCTATATCATTAGCAATGTGATTGTCATGCCCTTGACCGGGTATCTCACTGCTCTATGGGGACGTAAGCAATTTTTTACCGGAGCCATCATTCTATTTACACTGTCCTCCCTACTATGTGGGTTAGCCTGGAATCTGACATCGCTTGTGTGTTTTCGGATCTTACAGGGATTAGCAGGAGGTGCTTTACTCCCAAATGCTCAGGCGATTTTATTTGAGACTTTTCCTAAAGAAGAACACGGAAAAGCCATGGGCATTTTTGGCTTGGGAGTGATTGTTGGTCCAGCAATTGGTCCAGTTTTAGGAGGATATCTAACAGAGACAGTCGGCTGGCGCTCAATTTTCACAGTGAACTTGCTACCAGGAATCCTTGCCGCTGTTATGGTATTGCGATTCATTCAGAATCCGCTTTACTTGAAAAAGCCGGAAGGAAAATTTGATTGGCCAGGTTTAGTCACCTTAATAATAGGTTTATCAACCTTACAATATGCTCTGGAAAATGGAGAACGATTGGGATGGTTTCATTCTAAATTGATTGTTATTTTAGTTGTGGTCGGAGTTGTAAATTTAGCTTATTTGGTGCGGCGAGAGTTAGTGATTCGTAATTCAATCATTGACTTATCGACATTTGGCAATCGCACTTTTGTCGCGGGCAACATCATTGGAGTTTTGGCAGGCTTCAGCCTCTATGGTTTGCTATTTTTGTTGCCCGTTTTTATGAGCCAAATCTTGCATTTCAACACAATTGAGATTGGTCTAGCTTTGATGCCAGGGGCATTATCTACGGCTGTAGCGATGCCAATTGCTGGTCGGTTAGCAGACCGATTAGATCCCCGTATTCCTATAGCAGTAGGGATCGGGATTTTTGTCGTCGCTACCTGGCAGTTCCACGATCTGAATCAGCATTCAGGTTACTGGGATTTGTTCTGGCCGCAAATTTGGCGAGGTTTCGGCTTGGGCTTAGTTTTTGTGCCACTGTCCTCAGCAACTTTGGGCAGCATCAGCAAAGCTAAAACAGCGTCAGCATCAGGTTTATACAACCTGATTCGGCAGTTAGGGGGCAGTGTAGGTATTGCTGCGTTGACGTTGATGCTACAGTACTTAGAAGTTTGGCATCTACATCAATTGACAATGGGGGCAAGTCGAGCAGGCGTAAACCTAAGTAGCGTCCCACAGACAAATGCTACTCTAACCGCTGCTTTGCATCAACAGGCAGCGGTTTTAGCTTACGACGACTTATTTCAATACAGTGCCTTAATCTTCATAGCTAGCTACTTACCCCTACTGTTTCTAAAAGTTCAGAGAACTTATCGAAGAGCCTAGAAGTTATTTCCTTCGGCACTTGTAATAATTTATGAATGTCCAACCAGTACCTAATCCTACAAATGCAAAAATGCCCGACATAGAGGATGGCTCAGGAACCGTTGCTAGGGTGGGCTGGGATACTTTAGGCTGGAAGAAAACAGTTGCTTGAGCTGGTACGTTATTGTTTATGTAGACGAGTTCCTGACTAAACCTATATCCTGACATGGGGTTATTTGTGTAGCTGATTAAATTACTAGGTATAGTTAAAACCCCAACCCCAGGAAATGTGAGGGTGCTATATTGTGTTGGACCCGGCGGGTCTGATACACCAGCAGGAGGATCTGATGACAAGGCTGCTGGACTGAAACTGATATAAGCTTGACCTGGTAGATCTTTTAGGTAGGTGAGTTGCTGAGTGTAACTGCATTCTGGTGGTATGCTGCTTGTACAGCCTATCGCATCATCAGGCATATTTAAGGTTCCGACGTTATCGGTGAAATTCATAGTAGCAGCTTGAGATGGCACGATACCTGTGACTGCTAAAGCAAGTACTGCTCCGACAGTTGCTGTTAGAAACTTGGTTATAAGATACATAGGTAGATAACTGCTACAAATTTTTAGTTAGCAGAGTATTAGTTGACAGTTTGTTTAAGCAAAATTGGTAGACAAGCCAACGATTAAATCCAACAGATCGCGCGTAGTGATACAGTATTATTACCTGATAGGCGTTCCTATCTGGTAATTAGATTAATTCGTTAATTTAATTTTGTACTTTTATAGCTGCCTATGACCTTGTTGAAATTACTAATTTTTTTTACTGATACTTATTAGCTATTTCCGTAGTTACCCTGAAACCAGTACTGCCAGTAATTTTCAGTCGATTTTTCAAGGCAGTTAAAAATACGAAATGCCTCTAGTGCGGAGTAGCCTAGAGGCAAAAAAAAAGAAGGACAAAAAGGCTCTTCCGCCTCTTTTGACCTAGCTTAAGTGAGTTGACTCATGTATTCTTCCACCTTATGAGTAGTTAAATGTTAAGTCTAACTGTGATTGCTGATACGATCCCAATGGAGTCTGCATCTCATGAATTCAAGCCCCAACAATCAAGATTGGGACTGCCTACCCCAGCGTGAGCAAGCTATAGCTTGGAAGTTGCTTCCGCTCTCACATGCACAGAACCGTTGGTTAAAAAAAAGTCCGTTCGAGGCTAGTAGAACGGACTTGTGAGCGATCTCATGGAGTTCCAGTGTGTCTCTTCAGTATGACTGAGCAGTCGGATACCAGTATGAATCCGCTGTATTGCTTGAGTAACTTTTCGATGAACTAGATGCCTTACAGAGTGAAAGATAATGATGCACCTGCCTCTGTATGATGAGAAAATATTAAACTACCCATATTGAAAGTTTGGTCGCACTTATCATGGCTCAAATCCAGTTTGCAAGAGGTCTTAACGAAGAAGTTATTCCAGACGTGCGTCTTACCCGTTCGCGGGATGGCAGTAACGGCACAGCAACGTTCTATTTCCAAAATCCTAGTGTGTTAAGCGACGGCAGTACCGAAGAAATCACTGGGATGTATATGATTGATGAAGAAGGAGAGATTGTTACTAGAGAAGTCAAGGGCAAATTTGTCAATGGTAAACCAGAAGCGCTGGAGGTGGTGCACCTGATGAAGTCTGTAGAAGAATGGGAACGCTTCATGCGCTTTATGCAACGATATTCTCAAGAGCATGGTCTGGAGTTCAACAAATCCTAGTCTTTGTCACCCTTGCCGACCATCTTCAATAGGATGACTCACCTCCCTCACCCTGACGCATTTGGGATAACAGTAACTTGTGCTGTTATTACCGTGAGCGATACCCGCTCAAAAGAAACAGATCGCAGCGGTCAAATGATTCAGCAATTGCTCTTAGATGCTAATCAGGCTGTGGGAGCGTATGCAATCATCAAAGATGAACCAGCACAAATTCAAGCCCAGATGGCAACCTTGTGTCAGCGCTCAGATCTGGATGCTGTGATTTTTAATGGCGGCACTGGCATTGCATCAAGAGATACCACCCACGATGCAATCGCCAACCTACTGGAAAAAACATTGCCCGGCTTCGGAGAGTTGTTTCGCTTTTTGAGTTATCAAGAGATTGGTTCACGAGCGATCGCCTCTCGGGCGATCGCTGGTGTCTATCAAAGTAAACTGGTCTTTTCTCTACCTGGTTCCACTAATGCTGTCAGGCTAGCCATGCAACAGTTAATTTTGCCGGAACTCGTTCACCTAGTTAGCCAAATCCGTTCAGTACCCTGATGGTTCAATCGGGAACGATAATGTTCTCTAGTCCTTCTTCTGCCGCAGGGTATTGGGGGTTCATAGCTTCTAGAGTATCCACGATAGTCCTGGCAATAACCAGGTTGCGGTACCACTTGTGATTGGCGGGCACCACATACCATGGAGCGTAGGCAGTAGAGCAATTATTAATTGCATCCTCATAGGCCTTTTGATAGTTGTCCCACAGGAGGCGCTCTTTCAAATCACCGCTAGAAAATTTCCAGCGCTTATCTGAGTTCTCCAGCCGACTCTCTAACCGCCGTTTTTGTTCGTCTTTGGAGATGTGGAGGAAGAACTTGAGCACTGTAATGTTATTGAGGGTGAGCATGTGCTCAAACTCATTGATCAAGTGATAGCGCTGCCGCCAAACCTCCTCCGGCACTAGCTGCTTTACGCGCACAATTAGCACGTCTTCGTAATGCGAACGGTTGAAAATTGTAATCATCCCCCGCTGTGGCGTCCGCTGATGATAGCGCCACAGAAAGTCATGGCTCAATTCCTCAACACTGGGCTGTTTGAATGACCAGACTCGGCAACCTTGAGGGTTCACACCCTCAAAGACATGTTTAATCGTGCCATCCTTACCGCCAGTATCCGTCGCTTGCAATACAATCAATAGGCTGCGCCGATTCTCGGCATACAAGCGTTCTTGTAAATTCTCTAGGCGCTGGTGCAGGTGTTTCAGTTCCTTTTTAACGTCTTTCTTGTTTTCGTAGTGTTCACAGGTGTTTGGATCGAGGGTAGCTAAGACGATTGAATTCCCAGGATGCACCCGGTAGCGGGGATAATCGGGCTGTGGTGGTGGATCGTCTACCACTAAAGTTTCTGGTGCCATAATATTGGTAACCTGTGCTGTCACTTGTGCAGCAGCCTGTTCGGTTTTGGATGCTTCTGTTGAAGCTGCTGAGTTGTTTGATGAATTGCTAGGGTGGCTCATAAGGCTTTTGCCTAACTTGTTCTTCAGATACTAATGCAGGTAGTCTAGACTACATCCCCCTCTAAAGACAGACAGAATGCCTGAACAGTAGCTAAAATGCTCATGCTTACCGCTTAGGACAACGTTCATGACAACGGTTCGAGTTAAACAGTTATTTAGCCATCCGATTAAAGGGTTAACACCCCAAGCTATGGAAAGTGTTGATTTACAAGCTGGGCATGGAGTTCCTGGTGATCGCGCTTTTGCTTTAATGTATGACAACACCACCACTGACAACGCTAGTTCGGTTGTGCCTTGGATGAAGAAGCAAAACTTCGCAATGCAATGTGACTGGCCTGGATTAGCAGGATTGGCTTGTCACTACGACCCTACTACCAAAATTTTAACTGTGAAGCGCCAAGAGATCGAACTACTAGTGGCGGAAACCGATACTGTGAGTGGGCGCGATCGCATTGGGGCATTTTTCACTGGTTATCTAGCCGCGATCTATCCCAGTCAAACCGCGAAACATCCTGAGCGGGCTGCCTTGAGGCTAGTGGGAGAAAGTGGAAAGACTCGTTATCCTGACCGAAATGTGGTACACATATCATTGATCAGTGCTGCAACCATTAACCAGTTGAGTGAGATAGCTGGTCATCTAATTGATGTCCGCCGCTTCCGCCCCAATATTGTGCTGGAGGGTATATCGGCTTGGGAGGAATTTAGCTGGGTGGAGCAAGAGTTTGAGCTAGGTCAAGCTCGGATTGCGATCACAGCACCAATCAATCGTTGCTTGAATATAGATGTGAACCCAGATACAGGAGAAAGAGATATTCCTCTCCTTTCTTTACTGCAAAAACATTTTCAACACAAACAAACTGGTGTTCTGGCAAAGGTCATTACCACCGGACCAGTTGCTCTGGGTGATACGTTAAGTTCTTTGTAAGGTATCGGATCAAGTTTTTCGTATATCGTGAATTAAGTAATATTTTAGTTTCAGGGGAGTGTTCGACTCGATGACGGCACAGATACCTGTATCGCTCTATGACTTTTCTGCTACAAGCATTGATGGAGCAGAAGTTCCATTGCACAAGTACAAAGACAAAGTTTTACTAATCGTGAATACTGCCAGTCAATGTGGCTTTACTCCTCAGTACCAAGGACTACAGGCGCTATACGACAAATATGCAAAGCTTGGGCTGGTCGTCCTAGGGTTTCCCTGTAACCAATTCGGTAAGCAGGAACCGGGAGACTCAGACCAGATTCAGTCATTTTGTGAAACTCGCTTTGGGGTTTCCTTTCCACTTTTTCAAAAGATTGAAGTCAATGGTAATCGTACCCATCCGCTGTACCAATATCTAAAAAAAGCCGTACCAGGAATTTTCGGTACTGAGGTGATTAAGTGGAACTTCACTAAGTTCCTAGTGGATCGGAACGGAACGGTAGTTAAACGCTATCCGCCAATGACAAAGCCAGAAGATTTGGAAAAAGATATCCAGGCATTGCTGTAAGCAACCTATCCGATCGCTAAGTTATTTACCAACTCCATCACTCTCAGCCTACCTGCGGCATCCCTTACCTATGCCTAATTCTGTGCCTCTGCTTGAGCGCTACTCGGCTTTAATAGAAGAAATTGTCCAAGCCACCTTGAAGGGGAAGATTCGTTCCCAGCAACAGGTTTATCAAATGTTGTTGCAGGGTGTGAGTCCAGGCACAGGGGAAGTTTTTGAACAAGCTTTGAGCGATCGCCTCAGCGCCACTCAGCATCAGGTAGACACTCAAACTGATGAACTCAAGCAAGCGAAAGCAAGCCGCAGTCTTAGAGCTATCCAGACGATTCAGAAGGAATGGCAGCACTGGCAAGCACAAAACCAAGCTACAGAGGCGATCGGCGAAGCAACTCGATCCATCATAACGGCTGAATCTACCCACCGCCTTGGTGCCTTGTTGCAGGTACTCGATCCTAACCAGGAACGACCATTAAACCTACAACAGCTCCAGCAATTGTCAACAGATCTGCAACGCCAAGCAGAGCAAAGTTCTAACCCTGACTTCTGCCGCGAGTTCCAGCAGTTGTCGGAGGGCATTAGCCGAGGCATTGGGACATGGCAGCGATTACAAGACCATTTAGTCAGCTGGATGTACGACCAAAGCCAAGGATCGCTTGGATTTGAGGGTACACCAGGACAACGTGGACCATGGGGGCTTTGGGCAAAACAAGTGAATAGCCCCCTGCCCCAAGCACTTTTCCAAACCATAGCATTGAACCAATCTGTCATCGAACTGGTAGCTAGACAACACACAATAAGCTTTAGTAGCTGGGTTGAGCTAACAGTTGTTTTACAGTATTTGCAGCGGGGTTTAGTTAATTGGTTTGGTCAACAAGCTTACAATGTCAAAGCTGGCTCAAAACTTTCCATTTCCACTTTCTTAACTTTTGCAGTGCTTTGGTCACAGCTAGGAAATGGCTGTAGCCAACTGGCGAGCCAGAGCGCCAAGGTTTTGAGCGATGGTTGTTATCAAGTCATGCTCCAGATTTTGCGCACCTTTGCCCGTCAAACCTACTTTCCCCTCTATGGCGGTATTTTCGCCTCTTTTTCTGGAGATTATCTGCGAGATGCCTTGAATTACCTGGATGCACCCCTCAGACGGCAAGTTGAAGGCTCTCAAGAGAAGGCTCGTATCCTCACCCTCTTAGGATATTCGCAGCGAGCTTTAGGACAGTATCAGCAGGCGCTATCTTTTCATCAGCAAGCTCTGGAAATTGCCCGTCAAGCAGGGGATCGACCTTGTGAAATTGCCAATCTCAACCACTTAAGCCGGACTTGTGTTGCCCAAAAAAATTATGCTGAGGCTATCGGATATAGCCAACGCGCCCTCATCCTCAGTCGCCAAGCAGGCGATCGCCTTGGAGAAGCTAACGCTCTAGCCAGTTTAGGATACAGTGAAGTGTTTCAGGCAAAGCTTTTGGAACAAATAGCACCAGAAACTTACGAAACAGCAATTCACTACCTACAGCAAGGACTCAAGTTGTCAGAGCAGTTGAGCGAAATTCAGAGTCAAGCTTTGTGTTTGAGTAGTTTAGGCATTGCTCATCTAGTTTTATCTCAATATTTAGAAGCAATCAAATATTTAGAAGATGGTCTAAAAGTCGCCCAAGTTTCAGGCGATTTGTATTTACAAGGACTGAACCTAGCTAACTTAGCTGAAGCTTATTATGGTCTGCAAAACTTCGAGAAAGCCATTTCTACTGGCTGCTTGGGCATGTATTTGTTAGAGCAAATTGCATCGAAAGAGTGGCAGCAACCTGCTGGGTTGCTAACAATTCTGCGAGGTCAATTGGGAGCTGCTGCTTTCCAGCAGCTACTAGAGCAGCAACGATCTCAAATCATTGCTGTTATTGGTGTAGATGGATATGACTATATCCCTCAACTGCTACAACAACAATAGTGCAGCATTCCCTGGTCTGACTTACTTTGCTATGCCGCTTGATGGATAAAGTCGAGCTAAAAGCGTAGCGATCACCCGCACTAAGATTTCTGGTTCTACAGGTTTAGAAACATGCCTTTGGAATCCGATGGATAGCGCCTGCCGTTGATTGAATTCCCCGGCATAGGCAGTCAGGGCGATCGCTGGAATGTCTCCTCCTTGCTCTGCTGGCAATGCTCTGATCTGTTGCATCAGCATGTAGCCATCCATGTCGGGCATTCCAATGTCGCTCAGCAGTACATCGGGTGGCGACTGCATTAATGCTAAAAATCCTTCACTAGCAGTCGCGGCAGTGGTCACGATTGCGCCTGCTTGCTCCAGAACAAACGCCACAAAATCGCGTGAATCAACTTCGTCATCAATCACCAAAACTTGAACGCCTTGCAAATCAAGCGACGGTTCAGAAGAGGAGTGTTCCAGACCAACACTAGACTGGGTGGGCATCAACGGCAGTTTGACCGTAAAGGTGGCTCCCATGCCTTCGCCCCCACTAGCTGCTTCCACCGTGCCGCCGTGCAATTCGACTAAGTGACGCACGATTGCTAACCCTAGTCCTAGTCCCCCAAACCGCCGAGTCGTTGCACTGTCCGCTTGACGAAAGTAATCGAATACGTGGGGTAGGAAGTCACAAGCAATCCCTTTTCCGGTATCACTCACCGTGATTTGAGCTTGATGGTCAACGTTCTCACTCGTAGA
>JAFASY010000223.1 GCA_019244235.1 Chroococcidiopsidaceae cyanobacterium CP_BM_ER_R8_30 | reverse complement strand
TTTTAGTGGAATCTAATTCTCTAGATTTAGTCGTTGTGGGAATTGCAGCTATCGTTCTTATCGGTGCCTTTTTAATGATGTTTTCCGACTTTTGGACCAGAAAAAATAAGTAGACAGCTTGACTTCTTGCTAGTTAAGGGGAAAGCTAGAATTGAGGTGCAAGAGCATTTTAATTAAGACTAATGGTGATTGCAGTTCCAAGCCCACCGAGTTTGGCAGAATTCTTGAGGCTGTCCTGCATCGAGGAGTCACCAGCTTGGGAGTTTATTAAGATTCATTCATATAGCTAAGGTCCGCTGCTCTAGCTGCAACTTCATGCGTTTGCCAGGTGAAGGCTCGATCACTTGTGTTGAGAGATGGTTCTGCACAAGCAACGAGCGAAATTCTTCGATATTCCCTACAGCACGTAGTAGATTGAGTAGAAAACCTTCATAGATGACATCACCTGGTGTAGCGGTAGGTAAGATTACTTGTGGCTGCACCAGTTTTGCTAGCTCCAATGTACTCTTATTTCCCTTAATAATTGGGCCGACTAGGGGCAGCTCTAAGTCGAGTATTGGGGTAATAACAACATCTATTGGTGCTACTGACTCCAGTGATGATGGATGAGTCCCATGGGGTTCATAATAGAGGCTCAAGCCAGTTTCTACTTCCCGAAGCAGATAACCATTCTCCACAATATTTAGACCAACCCGCGATCCAGGAGTTGCTTCGATCCTTACATATTGGTCTAGAGTATAAGTCTCACCATGAGCTAATGCTTTCACGTTGGTATAACCCAGCTCCTGTACAACTTTTGCCGCAGTAGCAGAACCAACGACAGGAATAGTGCGATCGAGTTGCCTCAGAGTCGGTTGGTGAGTATGGTCTTCTAGACCTTGAGATAGCAAAATTAAATCTATGTTTTCTGGAATCGGACGGTCTTGATGTCGATGTCCCTTAAATAACCAGTCAAGGCTACCAAAGACGAGCGTACCCATCAGCCAGGGATCAACGAGTATGCGTTTTGCACCAAGTTCAATTAGCCAGGTATTGGTGTCTAGCCAGGTCAGATACATAGCAAAAATCAGAACTTTCTAATTCTCATATTAAGACATGTTAAATACTACCACCTTGGTTGATGGAGTTTCTCCTACGGAACTTCCCTCAAACTGAATCATTTTGCTGAATTTAAGGTAAATTTTGATTTTCAAACCATTCCGAAATCTACCCTGGCTCTGTCCTTGCGGATGCTCGACATCAATTGTGCTTTGCCATGCGATGGCATTGGGACTATCAATGGATATTTGTCATCTATGATCAAGACAAATGTCTGGTGTAATATTGGAGTCTCTCGATGACTAGTGCTACAGAAATTAGTGCATTAAGGCTTTTAGGGATTAGTCTTCCACTCGACCAACCTCCGCCTTTTGGAGTCATTCATGTAGTCCGCAAGGGCTTGTCTACCAAGAGCGCAGTAGAGCTTAGCCGCCGCTTTGAAATTCAAGAGTCTCAAATGTCTCAGATTCTTGGTCTAAGTTCGCGTACGTTTAGCCGTAACAAAATGAATCAGACAATTCTTGACGCTGCCAAGTCAGATCGCTTGTTTAGGCTGGCTAAAGTTTTAGCTAGGGCAACAGATGTGCTGGAAGACGAGGCAACAGCTAGAGATTGGCTCAATCTTCCGAATAGAGCTTTGGGCAATGCACGTCCCCTCGACCTACTAGATACTGATGCCGGAGTCGAACAGGTGCTAACAATTCTAGGTCGGATTGAATATGGGGTCTATAGTTGATGAGGGCATGGCGTGTTACCCCAGCCAAGCATGCGGCAACAGCTTTTAGCGGAGAAGGAGCGCGTCAATATGGTGGGCGATGGAATTCTGTAGGGACACCAGTTGTTTATTGTAGTGCCTATCTTTCCCTCGCAATTCTAGAAACACTTGTCCATATCGACCAGAGCCAGCTAGGGAGGAGGTACGTTTACTTCAAAATAGAAATTCCTGATACCCTTCCAGTCCAAACTTTAACTCCAAATCAGCTGCCTCTTAACTGGCAAGAAGAACCAGCGCCATTGAGCTTGGCAATTGTGGGTGATGATTGGGTAAGGCAGGGAAAAACAGCAGTTCTAGTTGTTCCCTCAGCAATCCTCTCTCAGGAAAACAACATTATCCTCAACCCGAATCACTCCGACTTCACCAACATCCGGATCAGCATTCCTGAGGCTCTAATTCTAGACCCAAGGCTCAAGTGATATCCTTCTTTGTCCGTTAAATTTAGCAGCAATCCAACACCTACACCTTCTGCCCCAGCTTTATCATCAAATTATCATACCCGAAGCAGTTTATCGGGAACTTGTAGACATTGTTCCTCCTGTTCCAGGAACTCTTGAGGTTCAAACAGCTGCTTGGCTTAAAGTTAAACAGGTTGTAGAGCGCAATGTTGTAGAACGTTTTCAAGGCGAGGTCATGATTTGTACCCCCAACGACTCCTTTGCCATCTGAAAATCGCGAATATTATAACGAGCTGACGCGTTGATTTCCCGCTATTATGTAATAATAATGTTATTACTGCTAAAGGTTGAGAAATGGATACTGTGAAGTTGCGCGAGATTGGTAACTCGTTGGGTATTACACTGCCTAAAGAATATCTGAAACATATGAATGCTGAGGCAGGTGATGAAGTGTTTATTACCAAAGAGGAAGGGGGAAAGCTTGTTCTTACTCCTTACGACCCCAACTTTGCAGCAACAATGGCAGCTTATGAAAAGGTTGAGAAGCGATATCGAAATGCCTTGAAAGAACTGGCATCTCGATGACTTACGCTTGGATAACAGTAGAGGAAGCGATCGCACTTCACAATAAAATCATAGAAAGGTTTGGTGGCAGTTCAGGTATCCTGGACAATGGTCTATTGGATTCTGCTCTTGCCCGTCCTCAAAACTTGGCTTGCTATTCCTCAGATGCCTCTGTTTTTGAACTAGCTGCCGCCTATGGGTTTGGCTTGACCAAGAATCACTGCTTTGTAGATGGTAACAAGCGCACAGCATTTGTGGTAATGACAGTATTCTTGCTCAGAAATGGGTATGAATTAGTTGTGCCAGAGCCTGAAGCTGTAAGTGTGATGGTCTCACTTGCTAAAAGCGAAATGTCTCAGGAAGAATTAGCAACTTGGATTTTTTCAAACATACTTGCACTGTCGAGCTAGTTATAGCACTCACAAAATCGCAACGTGGCATAGTGCATCAAATTGTCCGACAGTTACCTGCTGCAAATTCTGCTCCTTGCTTCTTGAGCTAAGAAATCCAGCTTCCCTACTGCTATATCCTGTGCGATCTGCTCATCCCAACGTTGCTCATCTAAATCCAAAAACCAAACTATGACTCGGACAACAGCTGGCAAATATATTGCTAGTATTTTGTGGGAGACAGAGATAGATACTCATCCACATACAAACGCCACTTGCTTCAACGCTCTTGACCCGCGCAACGCAGTGGCTCCAGAAAGCGTCGGTGTGGATTTGGGGTTAATCACAAAGTTTTATCCTTTCTTTGAAGGTAATCCCCTATTACACTCTCTATGTAGGAGCGATAGTCATCAGCTAACTGCTCTAACGCGATCGCAATTGCATGTTCCTTCGTTTGACCATAGCACCTTATGTCATCTGTAGAACGATCGTCGAGGGATGATGACATTTGACAAACATATTGTCCCTTGTCTTGAGGCAACACTGAGATCGAAATTGTTCCGGTAGTTTGCTCGGGACTATCTTCAGTCTTACCAACCTCACTACTCCTGTGATAGTTGTTTATAGCGATCACTCTCCCTCAGAATATCCCTCTTCCTTTGTTCGCTGGCTACTAGCTATTGATGAGACAGAGATTCAACTGCTGAAATTTTAGCAATCTGTGCTGCAATCTTAGGTTGTAGTCCTTTAAGGAAGTCGAGAACTGTCTCCAGACCATCAAGCTTCGCCATTAGCCAAACGTTTCAGTTCTGCTGTAAAGAAATCTGGGCCGACCATCTGTGATTGACTCAACGCCAATTCAGTTTTCCGACCCAAAGCCATATCTTCTAATTCATTCAGCCGAGCCATCAATGCTTGATAAGCTTGTGCAGATAGTATGACGTGACTAGGGCGTGACTGCTTTGTCAGCAACACGGGTTCGACGACGGCTCGATCGAAGACTTCGCCATGGCGGTTACGAGCATCACTCAGCGTATAAGTCTGCATATTTTATGCTGTTTTATCAGTAAGGTATACATGAATATTGTCTATTTTGTCTATTATAGCAAATCGCTGCACCATCAGTACCCTAACCAGAACAATTGAGCAGACTCAGCTTTTTTCATTGGAGCATTTAAGTGCAGCATTGAAAGCAACGTTAACTGTTTCATCTGCTAGTTCTGTCATCTAATGAAATCCAGAGGATAATGAGCTATAGGTTTCTGGTTGCCAGTTATGACTCCACAGATTCTAGAAGAAATCGTCGCTCCAGATATTAGTCACCTCATCATTGAGGACGATACCCCCTTGGATAACTTTCAGACTGAGAAACAACAGCGACTTCTAGTGGAACCGCTTTACAGTTCCTGGCAATCTGGCAATCCGTTTGTTGCTGCTGCCAATGTGGGCATTTTCTCTAGTGACGAGGAAGAAGGCACTGCTCCAGATGCGTTCTTAAGTTTGGGTGTGTCAATACCTGCGGATTGGAGCCAGAAGCAGAACCGCTCCTATTTGGTTTGGCGGTTTGGCAAGTTCCCAGAGGTAGTCATCGAAATTGTCAGCAATCGTAAAGGGAATGAACTGGTTAGAAAAGATCTAGAAAAGCCTTGCAAAAAAGAAGCATACGCCCGCATGGGCATTGCCTACTATGCCGTCTTCGACCCACTTCAGCAGATTCAAGAGGAAAGTCAGATGAACGGACAACCGCTCAAAGTCTTTGAACTAAGAGGAAAGCACTACGATGAACTCTCCCAGCCTTTCTGGATGGAAGATGCAGGATTGGGTTTAACTCTCTGGGATGGAGAGTTTGAAGGAGTGTCTAGTCAGTGGCTCCGCTGGTGCGAGCGTGATGGGCAACTCATCCCCACTGGAGCAGAACGGGCAGGCAAAGCAGAATTGAAAGCTCAAAGACTAGCCGAACGCCTACGGGCAATGGGCGTGAACCCAGACGAAATCTGATGCTACAGAAATAAGCTTTCATTCCTGGGCTGAAGCCGCAGGGTTTTCCTCATATGTCTTTTAAAGCTAATCGTCAAACGGCAACTGACCCCATTACAGCAGAGATCGTTCCTTCAGTTTATCCTCATCTTCACCCTTGCTGCCTCAGCATCTCCTGTATTAAAACTTGGCAGCGTCTACTGGCATCTCTTGCTTGTCGCATTAGAATTCTGCCTTGTTCGCGGTTTGTGGGTGAAATTTGCACAGCTTGTTGGCTGTAATCTGTAGCTTGATGCGCTAGTTCTTTTGCCCTAACTTTTAAGTCTTTCATTCTCCCTCCAGTTCGATAAGCAGAATGTCTAGGTTTTCTACCTCCTCATATAGTTTATCCGCACGACTCGCCAGTAAACTAGCATCATCGAGGTCTTCGTTCTCCAAAGCTGCTTCTGATGCTGCGTATAAACCAAATACTACTTCTTGTAGTCTAAAGTAAGCTTGCAGTAGTGCAGTTCTCGTTTCTGGCTTCATCTTTAATGCAACAAGTAGCGGCTCAAGTGGATATGATTGAAGAACCACAACAGCAGCGGAATCTTTCGCTTGTGCTGAAATTTTAGTGGGCTTGAAGTTTGGGGAGGATTTCATCCGGCAGTTTCTGAGGGAAGAATTTATGCTCTGAATCGGTGATTTATCACGCTACTGGATGCCAGGAGTAGTGAACTCACTTGAACAAGCAACTACTTCTGCTCTAAAGATGAATCGTCCTCTGACTTGCGTTAGACAGGTCCACTCAGGAGTTGGGGTGCTGTGAACTCTGAAGACGCGCCTGACGCTGGCGATGCAGATCGGCATCTACTCTAGCTATGAGTTCATCTAGTGCCCAAGTCACAAGCTCAAGTTGACGGCTACTTTCGCGCAGCTGTTTGACAATGTGCTTAACTTTCTCAGGATCGGGAATTTCTTTTTGCTGAGTCACGATAGCCTAAGATCTTCTTTTGCTTCTCTAATACTTGCTATTGAAGCTGCGTGGGCAGCTTGCGCTTGTTCGATTGTTTGATATAACAAGCCTAACACGTCTTCAGGAACAGTTGGTTGGTATTCGGCAATCCTAGGCAAAAGGGCGCTTCGGCAATCCTAGGCAAAAGGGCGCTAAGGTGAGAGTAATGTTAGTTCTGTCTCACCAAACTGTTCAAAAATTATTACTTCTATCTTGGCTGCCTCATCCATATCCTCTACTAACTGTCGCTGTAAGATAAAAATAATACTCAAGGTTTCATCTGATAGCTTTGCCATTCGTTCGGTTTTTAGCATCCAGTAGCAAGCGAGGGTTGCTGATGCAGTGCTAGGAGGCTGACGCTTGGGCGTATCGTAAGGATAATAATCATCAAAGTTGAGGGTTTAAGGAGTGTAGTCATATTTGTGATTGGGCATCAGGATACATGCTGCGATCGTACATTGAAACAAATTTACGTCAGTGTTTTCAACGAAGATAATGGTCATGATTCCGGGTGATCGCTCTGGGGCTTGCTGGTAGGTAAGTGAAGAGCAGCTACAAAAATTTTATGCAAACAGTTCAGATTCCAGCTTCCTGACACGGTTTTCTCTGCCCTGCTCAGGTAAAACTATTGCGGTTTCAGGGTAGGAGTCAAACCTTAGTCTCAGGTGACGTAGCAACACTTTCACCATGTCTGCCACAATATCTAGCTGCTTGCCATGCTCAGGCAAAGGGGCCATCAACTGATGCCGGAGTCGAACAGGTGCTAACAATTCTAGGTCGGATTGAATATGGGGTCTATAGTTAGTGAGGGCATGGCGTGTTACCCTAGCCAAGAAGCATGCGGCAACAGCTTTTAGCGGAGAAGGAGCGCGTCAATATGGTGGGCGATGGAATTCTATGGGGACAGTAGTTGTCTATTGTAGTGCCCATCTTTCCCTTGCAATTCTAGAAACACTTGTCCATATCGACCAGAGCCAGCTAGGGAGGAGGTACGTTTACTTCAAAGTAGAGATTCCTGATACCCTTTCAGTCCAAACTTTAACTCCAAATCAGCTTCCTCTTAACTGGCAAGAAGAACCAGCGCCATTGAGCTTGGCAACTGTAGGTGACGATTGGGTAAGGCAGGGAAAGACAGCTGAAGATTATTTCGGCAGGTATTGACTTGAGTTTGCTATTGAAACAATATGAACCTCCGTTACCCGGTGCATAGGCTTGTTGATTCTTTCAGTAGTTACAAGCTCGTCTACACTCATGGAAAGAGCCGCAGCAACATGTAGAGCATCCATACTTGCTAATC
>JAFASY010000084.1 GCA_019244235.1 Chroococcidiopsidaceae cyanobacterium CP_BM_ER_R8_30 | reverse complement strand
CCCTTACCAGCTGCCAGAATCATGGCTTTCATAAAGATTTATTCCTCGACCTCAAGCCACTTCACTTTACTCTATCGATCTTTCTTTGAGTCATCGGATAATTCTAACCTTAAGTCATTGCTATCACAAAGCGGAAAAGGGGAGATTAGACGAATCTTGATCTCCTGATAAAACTCCTCCTGGGCTAGCTCAACTTTAGACTGAGCCGATAGCAATAACAATGCCCAAAAGACACTAACTCGGTCGTTGTGCTGGGTAATTTCCCCTGTACGAGTGGCAACAGCCGCATGGCTGCCCTGCTTTACAGATACTGCTGTTGACGGCTGCGTCCATAGCTCTAAGAGATCCTCTAAGTTCAGCCAGTCTTGGTTTAAGCTCGAACCCAGAGGCAGATGATGATTGAGAAATAGCTCTAATTGAGCAGCAACTTCAGTGAGATTTTCTTGGTGAGCTAGTTGAGCAATTTCTCGAGCCGCTTGATTTGAACCAACTTTGGTCAAACGACGAGTACGAGTGGTTGTCTTGGCAAGTGCAGTTGCTTCCTGCTGCTGAATTTGAGTTGCCATTAACCGCAACTGGTCTATGAGTTCTTTAAGGGTCACCCGGCGTTTTGGCGGTGGCAAAGCTGCTGGACGACGCTGGAGCTGCTGCTCTAGAGGCAGTCGCAGCCTAATTTGAACTCCATCTTCAGCTAAAAGCGGGAAATTATCTGGTGAACGCTCTGAATCGACTGCTGGCGATTCTAGCATTTCAACCAGAGTCTTAGCTTTGAATAGCACTAACAGTGATGCTGACAAGAAAGCCTGTCCAGACTGAGATAAACCAGCTTCCCAGCTTTCAGGAGATGTTGTCTTGACCGGAACAATTTTGCTTAAGTAGCGATCGATCACCTCGATCACCTGGACATCCCACGGATCGATCTCCCCTCGCTCAGCAAGTTCAATGAGTAATGCAATACCAGCGAACAGACTTGAAGCATCCATCTGATTAGTAAATTTACGCTGCCTGTGCTTCTTGATGCAGGTTATCCTTAGCTGCAGGTAATGTCAGCTGTTGTGCTTGAACCTCTGATTTGTACTGTTCAATATCCTGCTCTAGTTCCTGAATCCGAGCGTCTCTTTGGCGAATTTCTCCGCGAGTTGCTAACCGTCGCTGCAAACCTGTCCACACGCTAAACATCCATGCTAGGACAGCTCCCACACCCATTGCCAGAATCAGCTCAACCGATAGTGGAGCCTGCACATGGTATTTCACAAGTTGAATCGTGGCTGGCTCGGTGTTTTCCAAACTAAATAAAACTAAGGTCAGACAAAAAACAAAGATCATCAAAAAATTAATCTGCCGCATCACTAATAACCTCCTCAATCTCAGCTGATGCTAATAGCTAACCGTTCCTATTTGTATCAGATATCGTTGAAATCGTCTTTAACTTGTCAGATACTCCTGGTAAGATTGCTCCTTTTCTTCCCCTGCCCTGCCTCTTATCTTCCTTGATCCTGCTTGAAGCTACGGACTGTCTCAATTGTGCCTTTGATCGTTCCAGCAATCGGTACAGCTACAATCACTCCCAAAAATCCCGCAATTTCAGCTCCTAGCAGTAGAGAAATGAAGATCCAGATGGGATTAAGACCAATGAAATTGCCCATTAATCGGGGAGCAATCAGATTGTCTTTGATTTGTTGCATGATGATAGCAGAAATTGCCACCAGCAGTGCTAGCCGCCAACTCTGGATCAGAACTAACAACGTCACGAGGCTAATCCCCAAGGTGGCTCCTACGAAGGGAATCAACTCCCCTAGACCGATGAGCAGACTAAACAGTAAGGCAAATCCCACCTTCAGGAAGATAAATATGGGCGTCAAGGTAACGACCATAAATAGCCCCAACATTAACTGACTGATGAAAAAGTTTTGAAAACTGAGTTGCAAGGATGTGTTCAAGGAAATGCCGATATGAGGCGGTAAGAGGTTAATTAAACCCTGCCATACGCTAGCGCCGTAAAGCAGCATGTAAAACGCTAGCACGACCACCAGTACTAAATCTAATAGGCCATTCAAGGTCCCCAAGGCAAATCCCACAGCCTGATCTGCCAGCGATTGTACCGATCCCCCAATGCGAGTATTAATTTGATTGCTCAAACCTGTGAGCGCCAGTGGTAGATGGTGGGCTTTAGCCCAGAGATCAAACCGTAGCAGATTTTTTTGACCAGCCTCTAACCAAC
>JAFASY010000102.1 GCA_019244235.1 Chroococcidiopsidaceae cyanobacterium CP_BM_ER_R8_30 | reverse complement strand
AGAGCAATTAGTGATGAGCGGTAGCCGCACAATCAAGGTGGCTCCCTGCCCCAAGCCCAGACTTTGGGCTTGAATTGTACCTTGGTGCAGTTCCACTATGTGACGGGCGATTGCTAACCCCAGTCCCAGCCCACCTTTACCTCTTTTGGTTGGACTCTCGGCTTGTTGAAAGCGCTCAAAAACGCAGGGGAGAAAGTCAGGGCTGATACCAATACCAGTATCAGTCACCAGGATTTGGGCGCAGTCGCTGACTCGCTGGAGTCGCACCGTCACCCGCCCTCCTGCAGGCGTGAACTTAACGGCATTCGATAGCAGGTTCCAGAAAACTTGCTGCAAGCGCTCTGGGTCACCACTCACTACACCCACAGGCTCTAGCCAAGATGCTATCTCAATCCTTTTGCTATTAGCGGTGGGACGCACTGTATCCAGAGCCGCCTCCACTACCTCTAACAGGTTGAGGGGACGAGTCTGTAGACGCATCTGACCTTGAACAATGCGCGTGGTATCTAGCAAGTCTTCAATCAACTGCTTCTGTGCTCTAGCGTTGCGCTCAATCGATTTTATCGCTTGACTTGTCGTTCCTGGCTCAAATTGCCGCATCCGCAATAACTCAGCCCAACCTAGAATCGCACTCAGGGGCGTGCGCAAATCGTGCGACACCATCGCCAAAAATTCGTCCTTGCTGCGATTGGCTGCTTCTGCCTGCCTGCGGGCTTCTTGTTCGCGCACCAACAGATGATTGCGTTCGGCCTCCAACCGCTTTTGCTCGGTGATATCTATGCAGATCCCTGCTACCAGTCTTTGTCCTGAGATATCTTTGACTAGGAATTTTAAGGACATGTAGTCATGTTCGCCATCAGGATGCGAAGCTGTCTCCAGCGTCTGTATGACTTCACCTGTGGTGAGAACAGTGAGGTCGTTATTGCGCCACTGTTGTGCCTCTGGATAGGGAAATAGCTCGAAATCTGTTTTCCCTATCCAGTCTGCTCGCTTGCGGTTGAATAAACGTTCAAGATATTGGTTGACGTAGATGTAGCGCCCTGTAGGGTCTTTGATGAATGCTGTGGCTGGAGTATGGCTCATGAAAGACTCGAACAGTGCTTGAGTTTCCTGAAGGGCATCTTCACTTGCCTTTTGCACGGTTAGAGCTATTTCTGCTTGTCGTTTAGCAGAGCGTAGCACTGCAATTAGAAAGCTGATGAATAGTGCTACTAGGACGAATGAGACCAAAGGCAGCCAGTAGTCCGGACCAATAGCTTCCTGCAAGAAAAGGTTAATCGCTAGAGTAGACAGAGTTATTCCCAGTAGCCCTGACCATAGACCCCCATACCAGGTACTTGTCGCTACAGCAGCATAGAATAGTGGTGCTAAAGTCGATGACAGCATAGAGTGCAGCAGCCATGTTAGCAGTGTGGCACATCCTACGCTGAGTACAGCCACACCATAGCTCCTCAGTGTATAAGATAATACTCTTCCCTTAGTCAGTTTCAATAACAATTGGTTGGTGCCAGAAGAGTAATTGAACATAGCAAAGCCCCTAGCGACTGCTCTCATGTACGTTAAGGTACTACTTTTTGGCAAACATCTCAGTACGCCAGCGTACACTGTAAGAGTGAGATTTGCAAATTGAATAAACTTGTAGTTTTAGGCTTAAATGCTTATGTACGCATTATTTGGGCTGCTAACTTTTCTAAGCCCTGCATCCTCGTAACGCAATAAAAATTGTGAATGAAGTACATCAGTCTTAGAAGCGGTCGAACTCCTCTTTAATCAGCCTATAACACTCGCAAGCAACAGCTTCCAGACCCTGGCGATCGAGAATTGTCATCTGACCTCGATAATGGCGGAGCAACCCCGCCTTTTGCAGCTGACCTACAACTACTGTGACACTAGCACGACGCACGCTTAGCATTTGGGAGAGGAACTCCTGCGTGATCGGAAACTGGTCTGAATCCACACAGTCATGGTTCATCAGCAACCAGCGACAGCAACGCTGTGCTACTGAATGACGGCGGCTGTGGCAAGCCGCTGATTGCGAGATCTGGCTTATTAGCATGTAGGTGTAGTGGTGCAGCAGGTCAGGCAGCGAGCTGCCGCTGTTGATCGAGTCTTTAAATACATCCACCTTCATCCTCATGGCATTCCCTGGGATCTGGACGATAGCCCTAAAGGGTGTTGTCTCCGCTCCTAAAAATACAGGGAGACCTACAAATCCTTCGTTGCCCACTATGCCCACTTCAGCAATGGTTCTGTTTGCCATAATGGCGAGCAGAGAGACAACTACACCCCTTTTTGGAAAATAGACATACTGAATAGGTTCTCTCGGCTCATAAAGAGCTTGCTTGAGATCCAGAGAGACGGTCTCTAAGTTGGGAAAAAGACGTTGGTATTCATCACTAGGCAGAGCAGCCAAAAGTCGGTTTTCAGCTGGAGTCAAGGAACGTTCGGACATGGATATCAGAGAACTCCTATAGCCAGTTGCGTCAAAAAGAACAACTGACAGTACAAACGAGACAAAAAGAGAAAACCAAGGCCAGCTTCCGTTATCAAGAGTTGAATCTTCTAAAGAAAAGGTTTGACAGCAAGTAGCTGACAAAATTATTCTAACTTCCTAGCTATATTACGTATCCAAAGCAACAAAAGGTGGCCGAAAGTGGTACGCTAGCGTACGTATAAGAATCTATATCTTTGCCTAACTGCACACTGGAGGCTACTAATTTCCATGAGCAATGCTCCCCAGAGACCGATAAGAAATCGGTTGATTACCGCTCTGTCAGCTGCTGAGTACCAACGTCTTGTTCCTCACATGGAGTTTGTCTCGCTCTCAAACCAGCAAGTCCTCTACGAACCAAAACAACCGATCGAATACGTCTATTTCCCCGACCGGGCAGTAGTTTCTTTGCTCTCCATGATGTCAGAAGGCTCAACAGTTGAAGTTAGTGTGGTAAGCAATGAAGGTGTAGTGGGTCTTCCTGTAATTTTAGGACACCAAACCACGACAACCCAAGCCATCGTGCAGGTGGCAGACGGTGCTATTAGAATGGAAGCTTCAGTGCTACTTGCTGAATTCAACAGAGGTGGAACTTTACAAAGGCTGCTGATGCGCTACACCCACGCATTACTCACCCAATTATCGCAAACAGTAGCCTGCAACCGCATCCATACAGTCAAGGAGCGGCTTGCCCGTTGGCTATTAACCATCTCGGACTGCATTCAGTCAGACCAGTTTCCGCTGACTCAAGAATTTATTGCCCAGATACTAGGTGCACGCCGCTCTAGCGTTACAGTGGCAGCTGAGACCCTTCAACAGACAGGAAGTCTCCGCTACAGCCATGGTCGAATTACGATCCTAAATCGGTCGGACTTGGAAGCAACTGCGTGCGAGTGTTATGAGGTCATTAAAGCTGAGTTCGAGGGGTTGCTAAACACTGGAAGCGATTAGATCCCGGACGAACGCTCAACAACTTAAACCAACTCCCCTGCTAGAAGTCGTTTAACAAATCGGAAACAAACCAGAACTATTTTTTATTGGGACCTTTAAGTATGAGCTGAGTTCCGGGTAGAATGCGTCTGTGGTGAGCTTTGAGTCTTAGTTAACATGCGCTCGGAGTGGATCTGCCCCAAACCAAAAAGTAAGGCGAAAAATAGCAACGATCCAGCAATTATGGCTCCTGGTCTCTTTAACCAACTAAAAGGAGTTCTGCTGCCAATTCGGGAAAACGGAACTAATCGCTCCAAGTTTCCCCCTTTTCGGTCAATGAAGTCACATCGCCCTGCCTTAGCGGGAGCTGCGTTAACTACCTCAAAGTGCCGTTTACCTAACCTCAGCCGCTGTTCATCAATAATGTCTAGCTGTTTCTCCTTAATCTCTAACTCGGCTTTTGTACGGTCAGACACTGACTCTTCAGTTTGAAGTCCTTGCGATTCTAAGCTGAAGTTCATTTCTAAACGGGCTTTAATGATAGCATCAAGCCCCCAAGCAAAGTTTCTCAGGTATGAATCTATTGGAGCAGTATCCATCAGGCAGTACTCTCGTGGGTGAGTCGTTAATTCTAAACAAGTCTCTTCCCAAAGTCTTTCCAGCTTCTCTTGTATTTCTGTTTGAAAACTTGGTTGCCCAATTTTTTTAAGTTCTATATCAATCTGATTCGTGTTCAAAAACTGCCTGAGAACCTTCATGAATGCACTCTTAACCCACTTCAAGTTTTCACTTGAAAGACCATATTTGTCTTGTAGCTCCTGTTCGCCTAACATAATTAAAACCCGATATTACTTAGCATTTACTTGGCTAAGTCTATAACTGCCAATTTAAACTGGTATTTGATGCTACAGAAAACTTCGAATAATGGACTAGTATTCTCTACTATAGAATCCTAAAATCGATATATAGCACCAGAGTTTATCTCGATTATATAAGCCTAAAGGACAAGCCTCCTCTTACTAATGAGGTAACTGCTATTTTCATCTGTTTAGATACTGAATTTTCATATTAATTTCATTATTTTATGGTTTATTTGATCAACTTAGTTATCCTATAACTAAAATCTCCTATTTCTAAATTAGATTAGCCTTATCTATTTATTCCATCTCTTAAATAATTAATTTTTGTTCATAGGCTCCCCCCCCAGCTTCCCCAGCTCCCTCTGCCTCTTCTTTTGTGGTTTGCAGGCAGACCAGAAATTGTCTAATATAGATTGTAAGGATAGAGTGCATCAACTGAAAGTCCTAAATGAGCAGTATAATGTCGAGATTACCGCCCTTGAAAACCAATTGGCTATGTGGAACAGCAACTCATGATTCGGTCTTCAATCAGTAAGAGCTGGGCTCAAGGGTAAATTGTTCCAACCGTGAGCAGCAGGACGAGTGAAAGCATCCAGGTTTTTCTCAACAAGTTGCGCTAGTTTTAGCGATACACAAAGTCTAAACTCGTCTGCTGCAATTCTAGAGATTCGGACATGTAAGTAAGGAGCTAGCCCAAATTTAAAACAAGCAAACTGATAATCAAGGTATAAGCGCTCTAGGGATGAATAGGAGAAGTTATTAGCACAAGCAACTAAACACCAAGGTAGATCTAAAATTGGTTCCATATAGTTAATCAATCCTATTAAAAAGACGATAGATTTCTGTTTTTGATGTTTTTATCACGTAAAACAGCTTAGTCCCCTTTTAACCCCAGAAAAAACTTGTCTTTTCAGGTAGAAACAGACATCTTTTTGTTAGTGCTGGGTTTACGCTCTTAGCGCAGCCAGAGTTCCACTCCGGCTGACCTTTGGGTTTTAATTTAGACCTAGTTACCAGAGAAAAGGTTCAATAAAGAATAGAAAGATTTTCCTGGATAGGGGAATACTATTCGAGACAAACACTCATTAGTGACAAATGTCACAAGTAATGGTAATTTAAATCACACAAAAAATAATTGTGGAGGAAGATGTTATTCTCCCATAATGGCAAAAAACGCTTTGCCTTGTGGAAAGGCATGAACTCTGGAGTCTGGTTAAGGAAGTGACCAGACGAGCAAAGGCAAAGACTTTTAGCTTTAACATACTCCCTTCACAGTGACAAGCGAGAGTCTACTGAAAAAGTCAAACAAAATCTCCCTACAATAGCTGAATCACTTCAGAAGATTTACGCTCAGCATAATCAACCGATATGGGTATGCTTGATAAGAGTATATGTATGTTTGCTAGTTATCGTACTTAGTGCAATCGGTTTTTTAGAATCTACCTCCCTAGGAAGCTAATAGAAAGTCTAATATAAGGTTTAAGAGCAAGTTTTAAAATAATGTGACTAGGCCAAAAAATGAGTGATGCAAATATCCTAGTAGTTGAAGATGAGATAATTGTCGCCAAAGATATACAGAATAGGCTGACAAGACTCGGATATACTGTGTTAGGAGTCGTGGATAATGGAGAAGAAGCAATTAGACAGGCAAAGAAATTTCGTCCGGATTTGGTTTTAATGGATATAAAATTAAAAGGAGAAATGGATGGTATAGAAGCTGCCAAGTTAATTTATACTTGCTTTCATATCCCAGTAATTTATCTCACTGCCAATGCGGACAAAATTACGATAGAAAGAGCAAGAAAAGCGGAGCCATTTGGTTATATAATTAAACCGTTTAAAGAAAGAGAATTAAGCATAACAATTGAAATTACACTTTCAAAACATCAGCTAGAAAGAAAATTACAAGAGAGTGAAAAATGGCTAACCACTGTACTTAGAAGTATTGGTGATGCTGTAATTACTAGCGATCATCAGGGAACAATAACATTTATAAATCCACTTGCTGAAGCACTAATGGGCTGGAAACAGGAAGATGTTTTGGGCAAAATGGCAACAGAAGTATTTCAAACTGCCGATGAACGGAGCCATGTTCCCTTAGAAAGTCCAATTTTACAAGCTCTGCATCAAGGCACTACTATTCACTTACTAGAGCCAGCCCTTTTGATTGCAAGAGATGGCAAGAAAATTCCGATAGATGACAGCGCGGCACCCATTAAAGATGACCAAGGCAATATTACGGGTGCAGTTTTGATTTTTCGAGACGTCACTGAACGCAGACAAGCTCAGGAGGCGCTGCGTAAACAAACTGAGCAGATGCAATTACTAGAAGAACTAGAAAGGCTCAATCAGCTTAAAGATGAATTCTTAAGCACTGTTTCCCATGAATTAAGGACACCCTTATCTAATATGAGAATGGCAATCCAAATGCTTAAAAACGCCCCCAACTCTGGACGAGGCCAGCGTTATCTAGAAATTCTACAAGCCGAGTGTGATCGCGAAATTGAGCTGATTAATGATTTTTTAGACTTGCAACGTCTAGAAGCTGCATCCTCCCAATTTCTTTGTGCTGAATCTGTCAGCTTACAAGACATGTTGCCTAGTCTAATCGAGCCGTTTCGTACCCGGACTCAGGAACGCCAACAAAATTTGACGATAAATCTTCCACCTGAACTCCCCCCAATTATTTCAGATCGTGCCAGTTTAGAGCGAATGCTGGCAGAACTTCTAAACAATGCATGCAAATATACTCCTGCTGGAGGTGAGATTATCCTCAACGTTCTCTACAAATCCTCTATGCCAATATCTCTGCTTGCCGATTCAACTCCCAAAACCATATTTACTATTAGCAATCAAGCAGAAATTCCGGCAGCAGAGTTGCCCCGCATCTTCGAGAAATTTTACCGTGTTCCCAAAGCCGATCCTTGGAAGCAAGGCGGTACTGGACTAGGGCTAGCACTAGTGCAAAAATTAGTTGAGCAATTGCAGGGAGATATCCAAGTCGAGAGTTGTCACGGCTGGACCACTTTTACTATCTGTTTAACTCCGCTTACAACCAACGTCGGTCAACAAGCTTGTTTTCATTAGTAGAGGTGAAATAGAAATTGTAATTACGTTCACAGGATAGATTCATAGTTAAGTTACGACAATGACAAATGCAAAAATTTTGGTAGTAGAAGATGAGTACATTGTTGCCAAAGATATACAAAGCAGGCTTAAGAAACTTGGATATGATGTTCCTTTTATTGCCTCTTCTGGATTAGAAGCAATTGAAAGAATCACGGAATTATATCCAGATTTAGTACTAATGGATGTTCAGATTAAAGGAGATATAGATGGAGTGGAAACCGCAAGGCAAATTCACAATTGCTATAGTGTTCCAGTCGTTTATCTCACTGCTTATTCAGATGATAGCACCTTGGCTAGAGCTAAGCTCACAGATCCATCCGGCTATCTACTTAAACCTTTTAAGGAGAGAGAGTTATATACCGCTGTTGAAATAGCTCTGAGCAAGTATCGCATGGAACAGCAATTAAAGGAGAGTGAAAAATGGTTAACAACTGTACTTAAAAGTATTGGTGATGCTGTGATAGCTAGTGATATTAACAAACGTATTATATTTATGAATCCTGTTGCTGAAGTCCTGACAGAATGGAAACAGGTAGATGTGTTAGGTAGAGATGTAGAGGAGGTCTTTCATATTGTTAATGAAGAAACTGGGAGTTCAGTTGAGAGCCCCATTATTAGAGCCCTGAAACTACGCACCGTTGTCAATTTACCAGAACATACTATACTGATTGCTAGAAACGGTACTGAGATACCCATAGATGATAGTGCTGCACCAATTCAAGATGAGCAGGGAAATATTACAGGTGCAGTTTTGGTTTTTCGAGACATTACTGAACGTAAGCAGGCAGAGGAAGCACGTCAAAAACAAACTGTTCAGGAACTACTAGTAGCAGAATTAGAAAGGCTTAACCAACTTAAAGACGAATTTCTAAATACGGTTTCTCATGAGCTGCGGACGCCCATGACTAATATGAGAATGGCGATCCAAATGTTACAAGTTTCTTCTACTGTCGAGCAACTACAGTGCTATTTAGAGATCTTGCAATCTGAGTGCAATAGAGAAATTGATCTCATAAACAACATTTTAGATTTGCAGCGACTAGAAGTCTTGTCCTGTAAATTATTCTGCGCCGAGTCAATCAACATCCACAACTGGTTGCCCGACTTAATTCAGCCATTTAAGAGTCGAGCTAATGAGCGTCAGCAAATTCTGCAATTGCACCTGCTGGCTAATCTGCCCCCAATTCTTACTGACCGCACGAGCTTAGAACGAATCTTGTTAGAACTTCTTAACAATGCCTGTAAATACACCGTTGATGGTGGTGAGATTATTTTGAGTGTTAGCCATGCGTACCAGCATAGTATTTCACAATCAGGAGCTTTGCCATCCGACATGCCAGATGGTAC